>NZ_JALQDZ010000058.1:0-86462 GCF_023630985.1 Caballeronia sp. ATUFL_F1_KS39
TTGGCGATGCCGCGGTTGATGAGGGCCTCTATCACCTTGTTGGTCGGCGCATTGGGCAGTGCGATTGCGGCGGTGTAATCGGCGATCGCCCCGTCGGTATCACCTTCGATGTCACCGAGCTGGCCTTTGTTAAAAGCGCGGCTAACGAGCGCTCGCGCGACTTGTTTGGTCGGGGCACCGGGTAGCGCGATTGCGGCAGTGTAATCAACGATTGCCCCGTCAGCGTCGCCGCCTTGGTCCTTTTGAAGGCCACGGTTGACGAATGCCGCTGCCACTTGTTCTGCTGGGGCGTCAGACATGGTGATGGCGGCGGTATAGTCGTCAGTCGCCCCGTCGGGCTCGCCATGTCGCTGCCTAGCCATACCGCGGTTGACGAGAGCCTCCGCTACGCGCTCGGACGGTGCGTTGGGTAGAGTAATTGCAGCGGTGTAGTCGGCGACCTCTCCGTCGGAATCGCCCAACTTGGCCTTCACGAGGCCGCGGTTGACGAGTGCTCGAGCGACTGACTCAACTGGCGCGTTGGACAATGCAATGGCGAGGGTGAAATCGTCGATCGCCCCAATAGGGTTACCCTGTTTGTGCTTTAAACAGCCAAGATTAACAAATGCTTGTGCGATCGGCTCCGCCGGTGCATTGGGCAGCGCGATAGTAGCGGCGTAGTCAGCAATTGCCTGGTCGACGTCGCCTCGCTGTTCGTTTGTAACCCCGCGATTGAATAGGGACCATGTTAACCACTCGGCCGGCACGCGAGGACCAGCGCGATCCGCCGCTGGCTGACTTTCGCGACCAACTCGGTCAGGGAAAGCGCCTCATCATAGGCCAAGGGGGCGAGCTGTAGGCCGCCGCTCAGCAGCTCCTCCTGAGCTTTCGCCAAGCCATCGAAGGCTGCGCGGACCACGCCCGCGACCGGCATCTGTTTGCCGACGAGCTTTTCAATAGCCCACCCACCATCTGGCCGATGCGCGGGACGAGATTGTCCTTGTGCTGTTCCCACAAGATGATCGCTTGTTCTCGCATGGCGCTGTCCGCCAGCCAGCGCGCATATAGATTCGACACCGCGTAGAGCAAATGGCTGGTCTCCGTGCCCTTCGACTCGTGATATCCGACCAGGAACTGGCCTTCCTCCTCAAGCAAACGCGCGACTTCGGTCAGCGTCCAGGTTTTGCCCATCAATGGTCGGGCGGCGACCGCTGTGAGCCCACGTTGTCGGGCGCGGTTGGTTACGCGATGAGATCCGCCATCCGCCCAAACAGCCGCTCGCGCCGATCGGAAAAGGGCACCCTCATCTTATTTCTCCGTTCGTGCACTGGAAAAGTTGTTTCGAAAGAGTTTTGGCCGATCAGAGTCATCGTTTGAGTGTAGTTGCCAGGCCTGAATTCGGTGGAACGGATTGGCTTGTCAAGCCTGATAACGTCTATTATCGGGATAGCGTTTCAGGGGTAGAATCCTCGAATTCACATTTACAAGAGAGGACAGAGGGCCGTGGGACAAGGCGCAGAGGACTTTCCGTCTGATGACGGCGACGGCGATCGCGACGGCTTCGGCGAACCCGAGCGCTGGCCCAACGAGGCGCCGACCGCGGCGGTCGCGCGCGTGGTGCTCGAACTCGACGAAGCCATTACCTTGAAACGCAGGGCGGCCGCGGCGTCGCTGACCGCCCACGGCGATGCGGTGCCGCTGCTGCCGGTCAAACCGTCCCGGCTCGAACTGGCGGTCATCATCGCACTGGCCGAAACCTATGGCGCGGCGCTCAGCTCCCTGCCGCGCTTCCTGCCGGTGCTCGACTTCATCGCCGACGATGGGGCGGTCAAGCTGGTGCAGCGCGTGATGTACGGCGCGCGGCCCACGACGGATTTTGATGTGACCGCGTATGCCGCGGAGAATGCGCGCTTGGCGGAGCTGATGCGCGAGGCCCGCACCGCGTTCGAATTCCTGTGCGCTACCTGGCCCGAGGCGTTCATGGCGCAGGCCAGCGAGGCGCTCGCGCAACTCGGCTTGCCCCGGCTGCGCGCACCGGCGGCGCCGCGGAAGCCGCCGCCGGCTGTGCCCCCGCTCGAATCGGATGACGGAGAACGCGACGATGGCTGAGCGCGTCATCGCCGCCCGGGCCACCCAAAAAGCACGCCCCGATGCTGCCCCGGAAAAGCTCACCCAAAAATCGACGCGTCCCCCGGAAAAGCTCACCGAGTCACCCGCGCTTGAGCGGCGCTACACGAGCAAGGACTTCACCGCGCTGCGCGCGTACGTGCAGCGCATCCCGCCCGCGGTGATCGCGCGCACCTACTACGACCGGGACGACGATGCGCACGCGGCCACGCCCGGCGCGATGGAGCGGTATCTCACCACCATGCTCGACGCGCTGGTGGCGCTGGCGCTGGCGCACGGCTCGACCACGCTCGCCAATCACCTGCGTGCGTCGATCCGCCAGCACGGGCGGCCGTTGCTCACCGCGGTGACGTTTCGGATGGTCACCGAGGCGGCGCAACTGGCGGCGCTGCCGCCGCGGGCCGACCACCCGATCGGCGCCTGGCTGCGTCCGCGCGTGGCGCGACGCCTGAAAGGCGAGGGGCTGGCGACGCTCGGCGACCTGGTCGCGTTCTGCAACCGGCGCGGCGGCAGCTGGTGGCGCTCGATCCCGCGCGTCGGCCCGGGCCGGGCGCGAGCCATCGTCAGTTGGTTACGCAGGCAGCAGGCATCCCTGCAACTAACGATCGATGCCGACGTCCACTCTAATGAAAGAGACGGCGTGCCGTTGATCGCGGCCGAACTGGTCGAGGTGGTGCCGGCTGCCAAGATGACGGAAAGCGGCACAGGCGGCGGTCCAAGCGCCCCAGAGTCTGCAAGCCGGCTGACCTTGGCGCCGCTCGAGCGTCTCGCCGTGCCGCACGCGCTCTCCGGCGCCGCGGGCGAAAACCGCGCGGCCGCCTTCTGTTATATCCGGGCGAACCACGATCTCGATGCGATGCGCGCGTATCTGAACCGCTTTCGCGATCAGCCTAAAACGCTGCGGGCGTACACCAAGGAGCTCGAACGCTTCCTGTTATGGGCGGTCGTCTTGCGCGGCAAGGCGCTTAGTGATCTGCGCGTGGACGATTGCGAGGCCTACAAGGACTTTTTGAAAAGCCCCGATCCGCGCTTCGTCGGCGAGCGTTTCCCGCGGCACTCGCCGCGCTGGCGACCCTTCGCCTTGTCCGACTCCTCTGCGGCCGCCGACGGTCAGGCATCACTGTCCGCGACGCTTTCACCCGAATCGCAGCGCTATACCGTTCGAGTACTGCGCACGGCGTTCACCTGGTGGGTGGACGTCCGCTATCTCGCCGGCAATCCGTGGAAGGCGGTCAACGATCCGATGGTGGTCAAGCGGGAACGCGCGATGAAGATCGAACGCGCCTTGCCGGCCGATCTGTGGCGCAAGCTGCGCGATGAGCTCGAATGGCGGTCGGAAGAGCAGGGCGCTGTTCAATGGCGCGCGGTGCGAGCAGCGATTCTGTTGATGGGCGATTCGGGTTTGCGGCGGGAAGAAGCCGCAAGCGCCCGGCGCGCAGATCTGCGCCCTTCATCCTTTGGAACGCCGGAGCGACCCGTCTGGGAGCTAACGATCGTCGGCAAGGGCCAGCGAGAACGCACGGTGCCTGTGAGCGCCGCGACGCTCAACGCGTTGCGCGCGCATTGGCTCGATCGGGCTAAAGATTTTGACGGGGCGACCGAAGAAGATGAACAGAGCGGGCCGCTGTTGAGCCCCATCGTCATTCCGTGGACTGACGCGTCACGCCGGCGACATCGGGCGGGGCAGGGCGCCGAGGGCGGGGAGGGGCAGCCTGTGAAAGAGGCGGGCTACACCGCCGACGGACTCAATCGGCTGATTAGTCGAATGGTCACCGAACTGGTCGAGACGATGGATGGGTTGAGCCTTGATGAACGCGTGAGGCTCGGGCAGTCGAATGCCCATGCGTTCCGCCATACATTCGGCACCCAGTCCGTCGCGCATGAAGTCCCGGTGGATGTCGTGCAGAAGGTGCTCGGTCACGCGTCGCTGCAAACGACGACCATTTATGTCCAGGCCGAAAAGCAGCGCGTGGTGGAAGAGGTGGCTCGCTACTATGCCGGCGCCGCCGGGCATAAGACGGGGCAGTGAGCAGCAGCGCAGTCGGCGCTGCACGCCTCACTGACAAAACGAATCACTTTCCGGCGCTTTCTCGTGCATTTGCGCCGGAACACAGGAAAAACACGATAACGGATAAAGAAATCAACCTGCGCGCCGGACTGGCGGCGTTCTCCGATGTGGACTGCGTGGTCGCCGTGAACCTCGATCAGTTTGATCCGTTGAACTCGCGCGGTGATCTGATCAAGCTGCTGGTCGAGACCGGCATCTCGTTTTCACGTCCCGGCGACGGTGTTATTGCCGCTGAGGACGGGAGCACCCATGTGGATATCATTATTAAACGCGATGATGTCGTGAGCGCCGCTGCGCGAGCGGCGTGTGAACTAGCCGCAAGCTGGATCGATGACAGCGACCTGCAGGCGTGGAGAGTCGCTACGGGGCGATTCTCACGCTGAATGACGTGAAGCCATGCGTTCGCTTCACGTAAAATATGCATCGGAACTAAATTTGAAAAATCAAGACATGGCGCTGCGTTCAGTTGCATTTCAACCTTCCCTCGAAGGCACGTCTTTGCTTGACGATGCTGTCGCCGATATGGCGGCCGCTGGCGTCGAAGAGCGCGGGGCCGTCTTCACACGGCGCGAAGTCGTCGACTTCATTCTCGATTTAGCGGGATACACGGCTGACCAGCCGCTGCATCAAATGCGGGTGCTTGAGCCGTCTATGGGTGAAGGCGACTTTCTTGGCCCCGTCATAGACCGTCTGTTGGAGGCCTACAAGCGTGATGTTCCTCATGGCAATCCGCTCGAGGATCTCGGTGATTGCATTCTCGCGGTTGAGCTGCATCAGGCAAGCTACACGAAGACTTGGCGGCAGGTTGCAGCGCAGCTTAGGGACAAAGGTGTAT
Organism: Caballeronia sp. ATUFL_F1_KS39; assembly: GCF_023630985.1. Classification (NCBI taxonomy): domain Bacteria; kingdom Pseudomonadati; phylum Pseudomonadota; class Betaproteobacteria; order Burkholderiales; family Burkholderiaceae; genus Caballeronia; species Caballeronia sp. ATUFL_F1_KS39. The sequence goes on from NZ_JALQDZ010000058.1 coordinate 5,010, forward strand.
CGACGAAACAAAGCGCCGGCCTCGCGGATCGATGGTTGAAGCAAGGCGACTTTCTGTTGCTCGACCACGAGCGGGCGTTTACGCACGTCATTGGCAATCCGCCTTACGTCCGTCAGGAAATGATCCCAGACGTTTTGATGGCCGAGTACCGTCGCCGATACCACACGATTTACGACCGGGCTGATATCTATATCCCCTTCATCGAACAGTCGCTTTCGCTGCTTGCTCCGGGTGGTACGCTCGGTTTCATCTGCGCCGATCGCTGGTTGAAGAACCGCTATGGCGGCCCGCTTCGACGCTACGTTGCCGAGAACTTCCACCTCCGGCATTTCGTAGACATGGTGGATACCGACGCCTTCACCTCAGACGTGATCGCCTATCCCGGCATCGTCGTTATCAGCCGTGAAAAAAGCGGCCCGACGCGCGTGGCTGCAAAACCGGCTATCGACGCTGCTGAACTGCAAAGCCTCGCCAAATCCATGACCCGGCAAAGGCTAGGCAAGGACAAGCGCGTCACAGAGGTGGCGAGAGTTGCCGATGGCGCCGAACCCTGGATGCTTGAAGCGCCCGCCCAGCTCGATCTGGTCCGTCGCATTGAGGCGGAGTATCCAACCGTGGAGGAGGCGGGCTGCAAGGTCGGAATTGGCGTCGCCACGGGCGCGGACCAAGTGTTCATCGGCCCTTATGACGATCTCGACGTCGAACCTGACCGCAAGGTGCCTCTCGCCATGACCCGCGACATTCTCAACGGCACGGTGCAATGGCGTGGTTTCGGCGTCATCAATCCGTTCGGGCCTGATGGGAAGCTGGTTCCGCTTGGCAACTATCCGAAGCTGGCCGCCTATTTCCAGCGACATGGCGCAGCTGTCAAAGCACGACATGTGTCGAAAAAGAACCCCCAAGGCTGGTATCGGACGATCGACCGCATCTATCCCGAACTTACTGCCGTGCCGAAACTGCTCATTCCCGACATCAAGGGGGAGGCCCATATCGTGTATGAGTCCGGCAAGCTGTACCCGCATCACAATCTGTATTTCGTGACCTCAACCGAATGGGATCTGCAGGCGCTCCAAGCGGTCCTGCTATCCGACGTTACCCGCACCTTTATCTCACTTTATTCAACAAAGATGCGCGGAGGTTTTTTGCGGTTTCAGGCTCAATATCTCCGCCGCTTGCGTATACCACACTGGAACAACGTGTCTAAGCCATTAAGAACGGCCCTCATCAAGGCCGCGAAATCTCGCGACGTGGAAGCGTGCAACGAAGCGGCTGCGGAGCTCTATAAATTGACGGCGGTTGACCGCTTGGCGCTTAGCGTTACTTCGCAGGTAGCCGATGCCGCTTGATCTCGCTGATTACGAACGAAAAGCGCGTGAGGCCACGATGGCCTTTTGGGGAAATCGGCAAAAGGCGCTTGAGGCGAAAATTGCGGCCGGTACGACAGACGTAGGGGAACGTGGCGCTGTTACGGCTGGCAACACGATGGACGGCTTCGTCGCGCTCATTATCGATCTAGTTCATGCCAACGGACTCGGTCATGCTTCGATTTATCGCAACCGGGCAGCCCTGACGCTGCCCGGATTCTTTCGGCCGACCAAACTCTGGGACGTGTTGGTTATTCAGGACAAGCGGCTGGTCGCGGCGGTTGAGATGAAAAGCCACGTGGGTCCCTCCTTTGGCAACAACGCGAATAACCGGGCAGAGGAGGCAATTGGCACAGCGCACGATTTTTGGACGGCATACCGGGACGGCGCTTTCGGGAATCAACCCAAGCCATTCGTCGGCTGGCTGGCCATGATCGAAGACGCTGAAAAATCTCGCCGGCCTGGCAAGCGAGAGGCGTCACAGCATTTTCCCGTGTTCCCGGAATTCAAAAACGCCTCGTACTTGCAACGGTATGATCTTCTCTGCCAGAAGCTGGTGAAGGAAAACCTGTATTCCGCCGCCTGTACTTTGGCCTCGCCGCGCGAGGCGGTTACGACCGGCGAATTCACCGATATGTCCGAGCTGTCCAGCTTGCGATCGTTTATCGCCAGTTTCGCCGGGCATATTGCGGCCGAAGCGGCAAGGTAAGGCCGGGCTTCAAAACGTTTTTACCAATTCGCTAGTAAAAAACAAGCATGGACGGAATAACAAGCATAGTAACCCAGCTGCACGAGGCGACCCTGAACGGCAAGCTAAGCGAGGCGACGGTGTTGACTCTTGCCGCCGACCCCGCACTGGTGAACGAATGCGAGGTTCTCGATTTCAAGCGCCAGTTGCCCACGACCGACGCCGAATACGCAAAATTGATTCGTGACTTGGTCGCGCTTCACAATTCGTATGGCGGCTTTGTTGTTATTGGTATTGCTGAAACTGAGAAAGACCGTGGATTCGAATTGGTCGGCGTCGAGCCGAACGTTCTTCAGATCAACAAGATCCGGGACAACGTTCGGGCGTACTGCGAGGTCGACATCAGAGTGCAAGTCAATTCGATCATCGTTTCTGGTAATTTACTGGAAGCCGTTTGGGTCGCAAAGCGGGGGCAGGGCGAACGTCCAGTTCGTTTCGTCCGCAACGGACCAGATGATAAGCCCGGCAAGCCGTCGTTCAAGAAAGGAGACGTTGTCTTCCGGCGAATCGAGAGTAACGCCATCGCACAAAGAGCTGAGGACTATGATTTCCTTTTCTCGGCACGAAACCCGCCATCCTTGATCGTTCCCAAAGCCACCGCAAGCGCCGGGGAAATCATCGAGAACAATCTTCCTGACCGTTCGCTGATTTGTCCCAAATTCGTCGGGCGAAAGAACGATATTGGCGAACTGTGGGCTTGGTTGGACGACGACTTCTCGCGCGTGCGTCTGATAGCGGGAGAGGGCGGCTTGGGAAAAACCAGTCTGGCCTACAGATTCTCCGAAGAACTATCCGTGAGGCAGACAAAACCATTCCTAAAGGTCGTCTGGCTAACCGCGAAGAAAAAGCAATTCATTGCTGCGAAAGACGAATTCCACGAGGCGACTCACGTGGACTTTGATGACGCAGCATCGCTGTTCCGAGCCATCGGAACAGCTCTTGGTTGCAATGAGGGCGATTTTTCCAGTCTTGATGCCAGGGCGTCGATGCAGACTGCCATTGAAAGCTGCTCACTGATTTCAAGCTTTGTAGTTGTCGATGATATCGACTCGCTCAGCCAGGATGATCAGCTTCGGGCTCTTGAGTTTGGAATGCGTGCACCGCCGGGAACAAAATTGCTCTTGACAACAAGAGTCAACTTCTCGTACTCACCTGACAACGTACTCAAGCTCGACGGTCTCGAAAGCGCAGAATTCAAGGACTATGTCGTTGTACTAAGAGATCGATACAGACTCCCAGCTATCAATGATTCGAAAATTGAACATTTACGGGATGTAACTGGCGGTTCTCCGTTGTACACCGATTCCTTGATTCGCCTCGAACGTAGAGGCATGTCGCTTGATAAGGCGATGGTCCAATGGAAAGGGGAGCGTGGTCTCGAAGTGCGCAAGGCGGCCTTGTCCCGAGAAGTCCAGCAGTTAAGCAGGGAGGCGAAGCGCGTCCTCTTCGTGATAAGTACGCTGAGGAACTGTAGCTACACCGAGCTTGCACAAATTGTGGACTACACAGATCAGACGTTGGGCGACGCCTTGCAGGAGTTGTCTGGCCTGTTCCTCATCAGTGCTCCGTCAATCGCGAAAGAGGCGCGATACACTGTTGAGCCGAATACAGGACTGTTAGTTATCGAACTAGCAGCGACCCTCGGTATCGACCACGCCGCACTCGTCGCCGCAACGAAACGTTCGAAGTCGGATGCGATTGGCCTCGGGCTTCAAAAGCGATCAGGGATTGTCGGTCTTGCTATTAGCGAAGCTATGGCTCAGTTGAAGGCTGGAAACAGCAAAGGGGCTTTGGAAGTGGTCACTGCCGCGTCCAAGAAGTTAAGTCGGCCCCATCCGGACCTTCTCCTAGCGGCAGGTCGTTTCAATATGAATCTACCAAATCCAAATCTCGAAGAGGCGAGTAAGGCATTCAACGAGGCGTTTAAATTGGGACAAAGGAAGCCGCTGCTGTTTGAACTATGGTTTGAAGCGGAGTCTGGGAGAGGTAGATTCGACGACTCTCTGGAAGTCGCGTCGCAAGCGCTAGGTTTGGAGCTCGACCGGCCGCGTTGGTATGAACGGCGCGCCCAGATCCGCGTTGCTCTGGCTCAGCGTGCGCGGTCACGATTTTCGAACGATGCGGCTGTCCGCGAGATCGAGGCTGCGCTGTCCGATCTCACGGCCGCGAAAAACTCAAGTTCAGGGGAGATCCAAGAGAAGCGGTTCGAGCAATTAGTGAGACAAGCAAAAACGCTGCGATCGCAGTTAATCCACAACTGAGCGCAAGTGCACCAGGAAGAACGGACCGAGGAGTGGAAATAAATTGGGATCCTCAGCTCTCAGCTAACTTTTTGCAGTCGAATCTCACGCCGATGAGGAAATCTTAAAACTTCCTGTACCACATCCTTCGCGCGACATTTCTTTATGGCATATTGCAACGGTCTTCGAGGATAGTCTGCGTTTGGGATTCATTGGACATTTTGACACTGATCTCCTTCGGACGACATTGTTCGGCGATCTGACGAAGTACTCGATGCGCCATTGCGTGCAACTCGCTTTCGAACGATGTGATGCCTCTTACGGTATGACACCGCCGAAAAGAACAATTCCACAAGCCTACACTCGGGCGTCCGATCTATTGCATCAAGGTATCGCGAACTCTGCAGTTGCTCGACTGTTTTCGTCTTTGCACGCCGGGACTGCGCAGGCTGTCAAGGATGGCGATGGATACGAAATCAACTATGCGTCTTCCAACGCGCCTGGGGACTGCCGTCGTCAACGCCTTGACTCGCGGCTCCATACAGCCGGACTGGGTCAATCAGGAGGCGGATACCGTCTACGAACGTAGACGCAAGACGCAATCACGGCCTGTACACACTGTCGCCAAACTGAAGAACCCCGCTACTGCCAAGCATTTGTTTACTGCGGCGAAAACGCCGAAGGGTTTGCGCGAGGCCGCTAACGATTTTCGTATGATGGCGCGAGCCAGTGCGGAGGGTGGCAAGCGTCTTCAAAAGCTCGCCGCATCAAAAAAGTCGCCGACGAAGGCGTCCTCATCAGGCGTCGTGAAGACTGGGACTACGGCCACGAAGACTGCAACCGCGAGAAAAAAGGCCGCTGCGAAGCGATCTACGACCGGCAAGAAGTGACGCTTACTTAGTGTCAGTTCGCCTTGAACATTAGCGCTACGGCAGGTTATCCAAGCGAGGAACTGAACAGTCGGAGACCGCTAGACCGACCACAACAGGTCCTTTGACCTTCAATGAAAGTTTCGGCTCGACGTGGCCAGGTTGCCAAGGAGCGCAGACATATCGACGAGTCGATTCGCTACAAGGTGCTTCACTTCGCCCTCTTTCTGCCAGACCCCATAGACGCCGAGGAGGGGAGCGCCGAGCGCTTCTTTTCTGAACTTCTCGACTAACGACGGCCAGACAATCACGTTGATCTGGCCGGTCTCATCCTCTAGAGTGCTTATTATAAAAGGCACACCGTTCGCCGTGCCCGGCCGCTGACGCACGGTGACAATCCCGCATGCCTTGGCAAGCCGACCGTTCGGATACGTGGCGAGGTTCGACGCCGGAAAGATCTTCTTTCGTTGAGCCGTTCGCGCAGCAACGCGACAGGGTGCCGGTTCAGTGTCAGGCCGGTCGAGCGGTAGTCGCTGACGATCTCCTGCGCCTCGTTCGGCGCGGCGAGCATCGGCAACTCCTCTTCGCGCGTCGTCGCGCGCAACAAGTCTTTGTCGGGTACCGCCGCCACCGCCTACCAGAGGGCCTCGCGTCGGTTAATGATGTCGGTTACGGCCATGCCCAATAGATGACGGATACCGAGCAAAGGTAGGAGCGCGACGCCTGCACTCGACAGGCCCTCGCTTTTGCGAGTACTTTTCGCCAGTGCACCCCGCCCCGCTTCCCGTCTTGGTAAAAACCGCACCGTTGACAACGCTAAGCTCGCCGGAAGCGTTGGACACGTCGTTCGATCATGTCAAAGTCCGTCTTTTTGGCCCCGCATACGGAACAACGCCAATCTTGAGGAACGTCCTCCCACCGCGTGCCGGGCGGAATGCCATCCTCTGGTAGCCCTTGTGACTCGTCATAAATAAACCCGCAAATCCTACATTCCCAAATTTTCATAATTCGCACCTCTACCTTTTTTGCGACTGGTCCTAATCTACTCCTTAGGAAGAGCCGCAATATGGTCGAACACGTGATTGAGTGATTGGATAAGGCCCCAACATTCGGGGGACGCCAGCGTACCGCCGTCACGGTCCAAGTACACGACGTTTGCCCACTCAGTGTTTGCCGCAAAATTGTGGTGCCTGTCATGTACAGGCATATCCCCAACAATGCTGAACACCCGCCACGGCAAATCGATGCTGATTACAACCGCCAACCAGACTAACCAGCCGCAAACTTTCACACCGCGCGAAGCATCTTCCTCGAGCAGTGGCGGCGCCGTGATGCAATAACGTGCCAGCGACAGTCGAGCGTTTCGAGACCGTGCCGATTCACCGGCGATGACGGGGGCGTTCCACTTATGTTCACAGGAAAACTGCACCAACGCCGCGATGTGATAAAGCACGGTTAGCGGGAACACACAAAGGACCATGAAGGCAATCCACTCATGACAGAGTGAAACGGTCGCCAGTAATGCGGCGGTCCATCCGACTGACATCCAGCGACGGTACGTATCGGGCGACAAGAAATTGGCCTTGAGGCGCGAGCTAAGGAACTTAGCGTGGAACTCGGGGCTGACGACTGTTCGCGCAAGCCACAGCCAGCATTCCTTTCTCGTCATCCCTGGAGCCAGGCCAAGGGACCTTAGGAACACCCAGTCGGGGTCGTTGGGACCCGCGAACACCTCCTTGTTGTGGTGCATACGCACGTGGTCGTGCTGATAACCAGCGTAGTCTTGAAGGAACAGGATGGTGCTTGTCACCTGAATGAACGCGCGGTTCATCACCTTTGATATGAAGAGGCGATTGTGTACGGCGTAGTGATTGAGTTCTACTTGGAATCTCCTCGCGCCTCCGACGATCAGGAGCCATGCAAGAAAAAGCTTAAGAAGACTAAACGTTATGTACATGATAACAATCCTCAATGGGCTAGGCCACAATGGTGCTCATGAATTGAGCGCCAATCATCATGCCCAAACCGACCGTCAAGAAGGCAACAAGGATCTTACCCTTTGGAGTGCAGGATAGGCCTAATAAAGCTGCCTGACCTGGTAACGCTTTTCCGCTTAACCATGTGATGCCTGGTTGCAACCACCGCGGGAACATGCGGTTAAGTCGCTCGCGGGGATCCTCTCGATTTTGGTCCATAGCTGCTCCAAACTGTTCAACCTCGGGAAGGCAGCTTTAAGGTAAGGCAGCTTTGCGGCCAAATCACGACAGATCCGATATGCTATCTACGGAGGGGTACGAAGGAAAACGTAGTGGAACCGCAACCTTGCATGCGATAGACGCTTTTCATACGTTTTTACGAGCCGGAGGTACCATGGTTACGCGTTGGCGGGACATTCCGGTCTTTCAAATCGGCAATCGTCAGGACATTCAACCATGGCAGACAGACCCAAGAAGCGTCCTATTGAAGCGGCACAAAGTTGGATTGGTCATGGTCCCGCCGGTTGATCTTGACGACTTTTTATCCCCGCACCAAATTGAAACATGCTCAACACAGTTCGTTCACGGCTTGAAAGGGTCTGGGAAGACCAGCCTGCTCTTGGCGAAGCGTGCGCTCCTGGACGGAGAGGTCGCGGAGCGAAAGTTGTTGTGCGTTCCAAGCGGCTTTCCATACGTTTTTTCGCCATTTATGGACGCAACGACGATCAGTTTTTCGTCGTGGGAAGCGCTAGGCTTTCATACGCGCGAAGCGTGGAAGTTTGCGTGGCTGATTCTTCTCGGCGCGTATTGTCTCAACGCTGTGGACCGTGATTTCGAAAAACTGTCTCCTTCAGCCCCATCGCTATTGAGCGTAACCTTACTTCAAATTCTGGGAGGGGCGAATTCCGAGACAAAACTCGACGAAAAAAGATGGGTAGCGTGCTTCAAACACCTCGTTGAAAATACACAGGGGAATGCCGAAGATACGCTAAGGAAGATCTATGAATCTGAAGTGCGCTCGCAACTTGCATTAGCGGTAAAGAGATTAAGACGTCAGATCTTCGTATTTGTCGACGGTATAGACGAGACGTTCTGCGGTCCAGGCGGCTCTCCCCTTCTAAAGCTCGCGAAAGAGCGCGAAATGGAGCTGCATCTGCCACAGCAAGGCCGTAACTCCGGGCTTGATCCAAACCAGCTTGCGAAAAAGATCTGGATCAACGCGCAGACCAGTTTGCTTTCCGTTTCAACAGAGCTTCTGACTGAATCTGATGGCTGGATAACACTAATCGGCTCGATGCGTTCGGAGGCGTACTTAGAAGCCAGCCACCAAGGGTCGCAGGTGGGAGGGGTTCAGAGGGCAGATATTGTAAAAGCCATTACCTACACTCACGACCACCTCGAAGCTATTTTCCGAGCGAATCTTCGCGCCGCGATGAAGATTCAGTTGGACAGACCAAGTCGTGACGATGAGATTTCTCGGTTTTTCGGGACTGCCGATCTGCACAATAATTTTAACGGTGTGAACGAACCTATTTTCCAATACGTGCGCAGGCACACGTTTGAAGAGCCGCGCGAGCTAATGCTAATCGGCGGACAGTTGTCGCATCTCCCGGAGGCTGCCCGCCGAGACTTCGATGCCGTGGCTTCAATCGTCGTCTCAAGCACGGAGATGATTCTCCTTGATTATTTTAAGTTCATGGATGAAGAGTGGGACCGTGATTTTGAAGCTACTGTCCTTCAGCATATCCCCAAAAACATACTAACGGATGACGATGCAAGAACGCTTATCGAAACAGTGGCCAACTCGGGAAATTGGCACGCTAATAATCCACTTACCTACCTCTACCGACGTGGATTACTTGGAGTCGTCAGCGAGGGACTTCTTCAGCGGTTCCAGGGACAGATTCGAATCAATTCCTTTGACAAACAAACGGTTCCGAAATCGAGCATTTTCCTAACGCACCCAGTGCTCGATCCGCTTATCGTTCGCTCCAGAGAGACAGCTGGTTTGGATAGATTTCAGGTCATTTCCGGAATTGCGATTGGCAACCGCATTTCTTGGATTCCTGGGATGCGGCTGAAAAGAATTCGGGTTACTCTAAAAGGAACGGCAGTAGATTTGGTGGTCGATGGACAGAGTGTTTCAGAATCCGGACGCGACAAGACATTTCACACTCTCGGCGACATTCCAACTGCATATTTCGTTGCGTGTCTAGTCACAATGTACCGGCATAATGTTACGGAGCCGTTGATAGTTTCTGTGGTTAATCAGTTCAGAGAGTTTGTAGACACAGGCTTAGTGACAAAAACACAACAGCGAAAAGGTCGAACGGTGGAGACGGTTCAATATCTCGAAGATATGCTGCTAGATCCAGAGAGACAGCCGGCGTTTTTTGAAACGATTAAAAATCGATTGAAGGAGTACAACATTGACAGTGCTACTCCTACTCGTTCGCTCCGCAACTCCGCTGTTGGTTTTCGTGGCGTCGATTGGTTGGATATAGATCTAACGATATGGAAGAAGTAAGTTAGAACATTGCGTGGGAATGCGAAGTCACGTCCAGATCGGGGACCTCTCCCAACAAGAGCAGTCTCAGCAAAGCAACGGACCGGTGGGAAGTCGTCTCGACCTCGACCGGCGGCTGGCCGAACGGAGTCTGACGTGGCCCATCCTGCCCGACTCACCAGCATCGCGCCGCGAAAAACCCTTAAGCGACCAACGCGATTTTAGTCTTGCGAACGCGAAGCCGCGCCCAGGCTCTTTTTTGCTCCTATGCTTAAAGCGGAGAGCGGCAAAACGGCGCGGCGTAGCGCGCTTCCGCAGACCGTGGCTCGCGTCCCCGGGTGGGATGGCAAGCCATTCGACCGTAATCGCGAGCTCAAAGCTGCGATTCGGACATGGACGATGGACGTCAAACTGCGGAGGCGACATGTTTCTGTGTTACCTGATTGACGCCGACAGCCGGTCCATAATCAAGGTGAATGATGGCTTCGACCGTGCCGCGGAGCTGACTGGCAGTGGGTGCCCTGAACTCGCCGAATTGTGGACCGATTTTGCGGACTCAACACTTGACGTTGCGTATTCGCCAGAAGCAGATGAGCAGCCGTCGTTTCGTGTACGTCTTTCCTTTCATGGGGTGACGATAGAGAAGGCGATCAGCGGAAAGGGCGTGTTAATCGCCTGTGGTGAAATCCCTCTCGAAATCGTGCAACAAATCCAGACAGAGAACGCGGTCGAGAAAATGGTCGAGTTCTCACACAGCTATATAGCCGTCGAAAGGTGGCTCAAGGGTGGTTCCAGCGTGACGCGTGCGCCGGCTCGACGCGCGGAGTCTGCCGGTCGTTTGCGCTTGCAGGAAGACCGGGACAAAGCATCTGGCAAGGGCAAGCGATGACGCGATGACTTGCGACGACGGAATCAACGTATTGATCCTGCACGGACCAGGTGACAGGGACAAGCGCGTTATAACGCCCGATCACCGGTTGTGGCCGACGCCGGCCGCAAGCTACTAAGCCCGTGCTTCGGACGCCTCGCACGGCCCAAGTGTTTGACGAAGGCGAGTCGCCGTGCGATGGCTCGACAAGCCCATGAGATTGCTCACTTGCTCGTTGGTCTTGCCGACGAGGATCTGCCGACGCCCAAACGTGTTTCTGGGCAAGCGCGGGCTCTCGTCGGCCGCCGACAAGTCAGCGCGGCCTAGCGCTACGCGGACACATTTGAGCATTTGAGCATCGTATCCGGCAGCATCGGCTTGCCGCCCGCAGTGGCTATGAAGAGCCATTGCGTCGGGGCCTGAATGCCTGAATGCGGCTGCGCGCCTTGTGATATTCCCGCAGCACGTCGACCGCGAAAGATTCGATTGGCACCCGCGGGGATTGCAGAACGCGCTGTGGCAGGCCGGCAGGCTGCCCGCGCGAACATCCGAACATAGCTGTGACAGCCTGTCGGCTGCCTTCAAGAATCTGACAGAGCAGGAGGACTTCACGAAACGTTACTCAGCGCTGCTCGACCATTACGGCATGGAGGGCACGCGCAACAATCGGGGCCTGGGTCACGAGAACGGCAGCGTGGAGTCACTGTGGAGCCCCCAGGATCTCCAACGCGCCCTGCGACAGCAGCGGCAGTGCCTTCTGGACCGTGAAGAGCGTGCCCTTCACGTTGCGGTCAAGGGTGTCGTGGTAGTGCGCTTTGGTGATATCGCCGAGCGGCACCATCGAGCGGCCGCCCGCATTGGCAAACAGGACGTCGAGCTTGCGCCCGTAATCTTCTCCCGTCGCCTCACGCTGCTCAGAAAGCCAAACCGGCGAGCGGTACGGAAGACGGACGCCGGAACAAGATGGCCGGCCATTGCTAACAACAACGCAAAAGGAAATGACCATGCCGTACGTGACAACGAAAGACAAGCTCGATTTGCGCAACGCGGTGCACATCGGTCATTCGACCGGGGGCGGCGAAGTCGCTCGCTATGTGGCGAAGCACGGCCAACCTGCAGGCCGCGCGGCCGAAGCCGTACTCGTGAGTGCCGTGCCGCCGCTGATGGTCAAGACGGACGCCAACCCCGAGAGTTTGCCGATCGAGGTATTCGATGGCTTCCGTAAGGCGCTCGCGGACAACTGGTTCATCGCAGTGAGCGGAACTTTGCAAAACAGCTATCCAAGAGGCGTTGTCCACGATCGATTCCGGCCGTGGACTTCCGACATCAACTGAGCTGGAGCAGGACTGCCCGAGCACGACAGTGCGTGGTGGACGGCGCAAAAGCTTTAGAACAGTCGACACAGCGCGGACTTCCGAGCACGGCCAGAAGCGGACGATTGCGAGCGTCGGCTTCGGATAGGCCACTCACCTTACTCCGAGCGTTGCGGGAAACCCGAGGCGTTGGCTCCTAATAGCTGCCCCCTCTTTGGAGGTCCCTAAAAGCGCTACTGGTTCAGGTACCGAATTGCATTGCGGCAGTCTTCCAGCGATATAGCAATCACGCCTTGTTCGGCAGCAACGCGGCGAAGGAGTTCGTCCATCTGGAGGGACAAGGAAAGTAACCCTTGCAACTTAGCGGGTGTGTCGAAAATCTGTCTGGAACCATCGGGCACCATCAGAGTTTTTGCATATTCGTTGTTTCGAGCCAAAGACGTCCAGATGTCGCTGGGTCTCTGCCAAGATCGAGGCCGGCGGGATTGTTGAATCCAGCGCGCATATCGGTGACGCCGGCGGCGAGTTGATTGACTCGTCGAGCCCTCATTGCCACGAAGCCATTAGTAAGACAAAGTAGATCATTCTGCTTGCATGTCAAGAAAATCGAAAGTCTGTGCGTATGCCCACCTGCTCCGCAAAATTAATCGGTTGCCGGAATGACCGTCATCGCTTACAACACTTTCATATCAAATAGGTCCTTCGGATCGCGACGACGTCAAACCGAATCCCGGTTGAACTACTAACAATAATCGCGTTGGAGGATCGATGTTTCACTGTCGCGCCGACGACACGACCACAGCGCTTTGGCGATCCATTTAACGCGCTTCCCTGGCCTTCTAATTAGATATTACCGGTTCGTCCTGGGTCTTGCCTGCCGACCAGTCATGGATCTGGACTGTTGCGGGCTCGAGCAGAGTCGAGTATCGGCTTGTCGCTCGAATCCGCCGCTTTCTGACAATTCTGCGCCTCTGACCGTGCCAACTGATCAGGAGTGTGAAGATGTCCGCTTATCAAAAGCAGGTACCGATGCGGATTCAGGCGAGAGCAGGCTCAAAGGTAGAGCAGGCGTATTTCGCGAAATCCGGACTGCCCGGACTCGACTGGCCGATGCCACGTGCCATCGCGCCCGATATTGCGCCGGCGCCGATGGAGGATCTAATTTTTCATGGCGGCAAGGTCGTGCCGCACATGGAGTTTCAGAACATCTATCTGGGCGGCACCGGTTCGTGGACGCAGAGCGATGTCCAGTTCATCGACGACACGATCCAGCATGCAATGGAGCACAAGCAGATGAACAACGTGATGCAGCAGTATTTTCCCGGAGCCAAACTAGCTTGCGAGATGCGTCCATCCATTTTTCTCAGCCAGAGCAAACCCGCCAGACTGACTGACAAGCAGATCCATGACGAGGTTATCGCGCTGCTCGAGGCGAAACACATCGCCGATCGCGATCTCGACAGCTGTCTGTTTAATCTGCTGTTGCCCGCCGGAACGGTGCTGGCGTTCGAAGACATGAGTTCGCTCGAGGGACTGGGCGGCTATCACAGTTCGCTTCATGTCAGCCGCGACGGCCACGAGCGCACGCTGTACTTCTCGGCCAACGCCTTCTCTGAAAGACTGCCTGACGGTCAGGAGAACGGCATCGTCGCGTTTGACCAGTCATGGAAAAGCGTGGTCGCGACGCTGTATCACGAGATCAACGAGTTCCGGACCGATGCCGATGTCAACGACGCAATCGAAAAAAACGATAACGATTTTCTTGGCTGGTCCTCCAGACGCGGCCGGGAAGTCGGCGATCAGCCGATCTTTCAGGCGGGCTCGAAATTGAATCAAGTCTTCAAGGAGATCAGCGATCGTCCGCGCAAGGTTCTCCTGCCGGTGCAGTTGCTCTATTCGAACGCGGTGCACGGCGCCGAAGGTCCGATTGCAAAACCGCACGCAAAAGCCGCTGAACTCGTGTGAAGCCGCGGAGCCGTCTCGAGCATGTCGTCCGGACGGCTCGTGTTCTCCAAATCAGGCTGCGGCCTGAACGCAAGGAGATCTCATGACCAACACTTCCGACAAGGCGCTTGACGCGCACTTTCCTTCATCGCATGGCAACAGCAACCGGGGTCTCGTTGCGGGCGCCTTACCCGGGGTCGCGTACGGTCGTTTCGGGAACATGCTGCCGAGCAATCCTGCCCGCCGCGTGCCGGAAGCGGCAATGCACGACCTGGCACTGGCCATGATCAAGAGCGAAGACAAGGATACGCCCATCACTGAGCGCGAGGTCGTGGACGAGAACCCGGCGCTTCCCGCCGGCTATACATACTTCGGCCAGTTCGTCGACCATGACATCACGTTCGATCCGACGCCTTTCGCGACGGCGGAACGGGATGCAATGGCGCTGACCGATTTCCGCTCGCCGGCACTGGATCTCGACAGCGTCTATGGCCGAGGTCCTGACGATCAACCTTATCTGTATGAGCCGGGCACGGTCCGGCTTCGCGTGGGCAAGGAAGTCGAGAACGGCGACGCCTCAGTGGGCACTAGGAACGACCTGTTTCGCCTGGACGACAACACGCCGTTACTTGGCGACAAGCGCAACGACGAGAACAAGATCGTCTCCCAGATTCATGGAATGTTCATCGCGTTCCATAACAAGGTGGTTGGAGACACCGCCCTGCTCAAACACTTCGGCTTTGATGCCGCGCGCCCCGACACCCGTTTTCGCGCGGCTGCGAATCTCGTGCGCTGGCATTATCAATGGGTCGTGCTGCACGACTACCTCGAGCGCATCACACAACCCGGGACCGTGAAGGAGATTCTGAACCCGGGAGGAACGCCTCTGCTCCGGCATTACCTGCATGCCGAGGCGACTTTCGCGTACATGCCCATCGAATTTTCCGGGGCGGCGTTCCGCTTCGGCCATTCGCAGGTCAGGCCCAGCTATTCGTTGAATCAAAAGGCGCTTACTCCCGTGCGATCCGGTGACCTGGGCGATCCGACCAAGGGACGCATTCCCACGTTTGCGCGTCCGGTCAAGGGCCTCCCGGTCGCGGACGGGAACTTTCAGGATCTCAACGGCTTCCCGGGGCCCGTGGTCTCGCCCTGGGGCATCGACTGGTCTTTTTTTCTCGACGGTCCGGCCCAGCCCACCTCCATCGATTCCAGACTGAAGGGCCAGCGTCAATTGCCGCAGCACTCGTATCGAATCGACGCGCTGCTGGTGAATCCGCTCGCCGACCTGCCAGAGTTTTTCAAGGACACCGATGCCGGCAAGAAGGATTCGCTGATCGGGCATCTTGCATTTCGCAATCTACTGCGCGGTCAGAACCTCGGTCTGCCGTCCGGCCAGCGTGCGGCGGCGGCGCTCGACATCGAGCCCCTGGGCGACGATGTGTTGTGGGATGCGGGCTCCTGTCGGCTCGACCAAGAGAGCCTCGACCCAGAGTTCAAGAAAGAACTCGACGAGACCCGCGAGCGACGCCGCAAGATCAAGGAGCAGTGGGTCGAACGGCATAAGGCGTTCGCCGGCAATACGCCGCTCTGGTACTACATCCTTCGGGAAGCCGAATACTTCGGCGTGGAGCGCGTGCCCAAGGACGAGGCGATCGCATTCGGCGGTCAGCATCTGGGGCCGGTCGGAAGCCGCATCGTCGCCGAAACGCTCATCGGCCTGCTCTGGCAGGACAAGAACTCGATCCTGCACGCGCATCGGCCATTCAAGCCGCTTCACGAGTTGTCGAACGGCAGAGACTTCACGCTCGCCACGCTCGCCGAGTTCGCGTTGAGTTGAGTTGAGCGACGGCCCGGTGATCGTCGATCAGGCGGCTGTCCTCACGGCTGCATGAACGGCGGAACCGGGCCCACGGGCGCCCCTGCGCAAAGGATGAACATGGCTGAAGTCATTCAAGATCTGATCATGAATCCGCCCTTCGCCGTTGCCCGGCTGGGCGGCGGCAGCGTGCCGCAGGATTCGTTTCGCTGGATCACGCCGCCTGATCCCCGCTCGGGCGGTGAAACCGTGGTGTCGCCAGACTGGTCGCTGACCGTGGAAGCCGACGCCACCGTCACGCCGACCAAGCCGGCCACGCTGAGCTTCAGGGACGGCGCCATGATCCGTCCGGTGGCCCCCTTCATCGAAGTGTGGGCGCTCGTCGGCGAACCGGGCAGCGCGCCCGCGACCTGGCGAGAAGTCCCGCTCACGCCGGCGCGGCTGCAAGCCGAGCGCATCCGGCCGCGCGACGTTAGGTTCCGGGTGACGGCAATGAATGCCAAAGCCGCGCGGCGCACCGGCAATCCGGCGTTGCGCTTCGGCACTTTTCCGCCTGTGGAGATCACCGCCGCCGATCACATCGCGAAGCCGCTGCTGGCCACCAGTCCTCCGGACGCGAATCCCGCCATGATCCCGGCCGGTCGCACGATTCCGCTCGGCTCGGTGCAGGTGCTGCGCCCCCGTAGTCAGCCGACGGCGGGCACCACGGACTGGGCGGAGATAGTCGATGTGTCGGTGATGCGTCTTCGTTTCACTCCGGCGCGAGGTCATTTCTATGGCCCGCCCGAGACCGCATGGCCTCGCCCCACCACGCGCTTGGGCAGCAGCTTCGCACCCGTCGATGCGACCCGTGCCTTTCTCGATCCCGCCGCGGGGTGGGCCGGCGCGAACGCGCAGTCCACCGCACCCGACCAGCCAGCGGACACCTACGATGGCGCGAGTGTCGATCTCAATCAATCGCTCGGGATCGTCGACGACACGTGCGAGGTTCGAATTGAAGTCCGGCTTGCGCTGCCTAGCAGCGGTCGCGCGGCCACGGCAGCGGCTTCCGTCTTCGTCGCGCCGCCGGATTTTGCGCCGGACCGGCGACCATTCCTTTCACTGGCCGATGAGATAAACGATCGCGCGGGCGATGCCGCTGCGCGCTCCGCCGCGATGACCACGCCGGAACGCGATGCTTGGGTGGAGGACCTGTTCGAACGAATCTACGAAACTGTTTCGTTGCTCAACGTCGACGGCTGGCGCTTCGCACGCGCCGCCACGCTTGACGGCGAGCAACTCGCGGAAGGCATCCCCGATGACAAGACTCCCGACCCGAAGCGTGCTGCCGGGGCCGAGGACGCGCTGCGCAATCGCATGTTCGCGCTCCCCGCGCCAAGCAACGACGACCCATTGCCGATGACCCGGCATGCACGCATGCGCCATCTGAATCTGGCGAATCTGCAGGCCCTCATCGGGCTCATCCAGGGGAACGAGAGTAAAGACAAGGGCGCGGGCGTGGGACGTCTGCGCGCCCTGATTCGCGGTCCGTTCGAGGTCCGGCGGAACGAGAACACGAACCTGACCACAATGGCAATGCCGCCGTTCATGCGCCACTCCAACGCCTATCCGCTCAGCCTGTCGACATGGCAGTACGACCTGTTGATGGAATGGGCAGGCAAGATTGCGGTAGGCGCGGGTACGGTGCAGGAAACCGCGGCGGCCGAACCGTTGGCACTGGCGCTGCATCCGGCCGCGAAACCCTTATCCGACCGTGCGCAGCGGCGGCGTAACCAGGTGCTTGCGCGCACGCGCAACAGGGGGCAATGATGGAACGGCTGACGGTCCTGCCCGCGCCGCAACAGGCGCCGCTCGTGAGGCGCTTCACGTCGCGCATCGGCACGCACGTCCTATTCGTGCCGGGGTCGCGCATCTATGACCTCACGGACTCCAGCGGCGACGGCGAACACGGTGATGACGTCGAGCACCTTGTGAGCGCACTCGCGGAGACGTTTCTCCTCGACGAGCCCGTGGCGGACGCATTGTCGCAGGTGGTCGCGCCGGCGCCGCAGAGCATCTCGCTCAACGTTAGCTCGAGCTGCAATCTGTCGTGCAGCTATTGCTATGCCGGGCGCGGCGAGTTCGACGGAGCCCAACCCAAGCCGATGCGCTGGGAAACAGCACGCGCGGCGATCGATCGCCTGCTGGCCATGGCCGATGCTAGTGCGCCGGTGACGGTCGGCTTCCTGGGCGGCGAACCATTCGTCAATCGCAATCTCGTGCACCAGGCAGTCACATATGCGGCGGAAGCGGGCAGGCGCTCGGGGCTCGATGTGCGCTTCTCCGTCACGACGAACGGCACGCTGCTCAACGAAGCCGACCGGCAGTTGCTTCGCAGCCATCCCTTTGCAGTCACGATCAGTGTCGATGGCGGCGCGGCGACGCATGAACGGCTACGGCCGTTCTTCCGAAACTCCGGCGACGGCACGGGCAGCCATGCACGGCTGCGCGAGACCATCGCCCCGCTTCTCGATCGACCTGGCCAGGCGCGTATCGCCGCGCGCGCCACCGCCACGCGCATGCAACTCGACATCGCGCACTCGTTCGATGCCATTCTGGCGCTCGGCTTTGAAGAGGCCGGATTCGCGCCGCTGCGGCGCGGCCCCGAAGGATCCGGTGTGCTACAGGCCGAGGATTGGCCGGTCTATTCCCGGTCGCTGGCGGCGGTAGCGCGCACTGAACTGACGCGCGTCACGAACGGTGGTGCGCTACGTCTCACCAATCTGGCGGTCGCGCTGAAGCAACTGCATCGCGGCGCGAGTTCGCCTTACCCGTGCGGCGCCGGCGGCGGCTATTTCTCGGTCGCCGCGAACGGCGATTGGTACACGTGCCATCGCGCGATCGGCGATGCGGGCTTCAAGGCGGGAGATTCTACCGGTCTCGATCGCGAGCGCCGCAAGCGCTTCCTGCAGGCCCGCCATGTCCATGCCCAGACTGAGTGCGCAACGTGCTGGGCGCGCTATCTCTGCGCGGGCGGCTGTCATCAGGAAGCCGCGCAACGCACCGAGGCTTCATGCGATTTCATTCGCGGCTGGCTCGAGTTCTGCCTTGCAGCTTACTGCGAACTGAGCACGAGCCGTCCGGGATGGTTCAACGGCCGCTAGCCGCATTCCGTTTATAGTCCAATTCCGAAGGGGATTCCGTGAACCGCCCTGTCAAACTCCTGCCGCGCAACGTCGCGGCACTGCGCCGCGACGCCAACGCGACTTCGACCTCGGTGCTCGCAAGCCCTGTCACGGGCAATCCTGTCTCGACCCTGCTCGAGTCCGGTGTCGGCAACTGCTTTCCGGGCCTTGAGTGCGACCTGCGTAATCTGGAGCGGCGTTTTTTTCCGTTTCTGGAAGTCGATCTGTTCGACAATGCGATCGACGTGATTTCGGTGGACAGGGACGGTGTGGCCAACGCGGAAGACACCGGCGCACTCGAGGCCGCGCGTGCGCGCATCTATGACATGATCGCGGCCGATCTCGCGCAGGGCCGCCGCTGGCGCATCACAACGCTGAAGGGCGACCTGGGTCGGCTGGGTGTGCGCACGCTGGACCTTGCTTCGCTCGGTCCCAGAGAGGGCAGAGACGATCCGCCTGATGTCTGGACCGCGGTTCGTCTGCTCAGGGAAGAGACGCCGGTCACGCTTACTTTCCGGCGCGGTTCGCGGTCGCAAGCGCTTTCTGGCCTTCGCCAGCGTTACCTCGACGACAAAGGCGCGCTCGCCGCCATGTTCCTTCCCGGCGAACTGACGCAATCGCTGTGCAGCCCGTGGACGCACGACTTCCGCGACTGCGCGTGTTTTTACTGGGCCTCAAATCATCCCGATATTGCGCAGCCGCCGGAGCCTGCGGCAAGCCCCGCCGCTCCCGAATGGAATGCCGAAGTGCCCTGGGAGCGTGCCGCCCGCGCTGCCGACACGCTGCCGGCGCCGGCCACCGCCGACCTGCGGGGCACGGAACTGGACCACTACGAGATCAACTCGCGCTGGCAGGAACTGAACTTTGTGCTCGAAGGGCGCGAGCACACCGGCCCCTATGTCGCACAAGAACGTCAGGAAAAGGCGTTCGACAGCCTGCAGGAACTGACGGCTCACTTGCGCTACGCAGCCGGCGTCGAACTGGCGGCGATGCAGATCTACCTCACGGCGGCGTTTTCACTGGTCAAACCGGCCGCCGGCGGCACACTGGCTGGCGATGTGGAGGCGGCTCATGCCGAATTGATGCGCATCGCGATCGGCGAGATGCAGCACCTGCGTGCGGTCAACGACGTGCTCGCTTCCATGTCGCGGCGAGCGCAGATCGCCTTCGATCCGGCGTTGCAGGTCGCGCGCGTGCTGCCCGGCCAAGGTGGCCGACCCTGGACGGCACGCGCGGCCACACCCGAGGCGATCGTGTCCTTTCTTGCGCTCGAAGCGCCTTCGCAGTCGGTCGATGGTCTCTATGCGCGCATCCTCAAGACCCTGGAAGCGAACGGTACGCACGACGAGCAGCAGACAATCGCCGCGGTCATCGCCGAGGGCGAAGATCACTTCGAGACTTTCGAATTCATTCAGGAATGGCTGGGACGCCACCCGATCGCCGACTATCTGATCCGGACGGACCTCGCCGCGCCGCCTGCGCACAACGCCGCTCACGCGACGCTGCAGACGCTCTACGTGCAGACACTCACCCACCTTTACAACGGCTACACGCTTGGGCTGCCGGGCGGCGCGGTCGACATCAACCAGGCGCGCATGACGATGATCGCTCAGACCGGCGGCTTGCAGCCTGCCATGCAGGCGGTCGCGGACGCAGGCTTCCTCGTCGCCTTCGACGTCATCGGCGACAAGCGCTTCGCGCCTCTGGACGCACCTTGAACAGCGCTTCGTCCGATCATGCCGTGCCGCGCGGCCCGATGCCCTCGTGCGCTCCGTCGGCCCACACGGCCGATTTCGTGGTCATCGGCGCGGGCCCCGCCGCGCTTGCTTGCGCACTATGGCGTGCCCGGCACGGACGGGTATTCGTGGTCAGGCCAGAAAAGGCGTCTTCGCAAACCGACGCTGCCTGGATCGAAGCAGTTCCAACGCGGACTATCGCGGAACTTGTCGCGCTGGGCATTCATCCACATGATCTGGGCGTGCGCGAGTTCGTGCACACGCGAGCCATTGCCTGGCGCTCACCGGAGCCGGAGATCATGGACACCTACCCGGCGGCTCATCTCGAACGACCCGCGCTCGAACACGCTCTGCTCGCGCTCGCCGAGCGCCACCGGCGTATCGACTTCGTGCCGCACGATGCGCTCGCGTCCTGGTCACAGGCGGGTCCGACGCGTGCGGGAAGCGGCACTTACATCATCGATGCCTCGGGCCGACGCGCGCTCACCGCAACGCGTGTTCATCGTCCTCGGCGGCCATGGATCGCGCGTACGTTCGCGGTAGAGTGTGACCCGCGGCGTGGCGTCGCTCCGCTCATGGTGGCGGCGCTGCCAAACGGATATCTATATCGGGCGGCCGGAGCCCGCTCGACAACCGTGGGCGTTGTCGGGCGCGGATCCATGCTCGCGGGAAGCGGGCGCGACGTGTGCTTGCGTCTGCTGGACAGCACGGCGCGCTGGGCCGTCGTGGATCTCGCCGCGCGCGCCTGGCGCAGCATTGGTTCGCGACCGGCGTCGCTGCAATGGGCCGAGTTCGACAACACCGTTGCGATCGGTGACGCGGCGTTCGCGCGCGATGCGCTGTCTTCGCAGGGCCTGGCATGCAGTCTGGCGGATGCGCGCTACGCTGCGCACGTCGCGAACGACCATGACCGCCAGGCCCTTGCCGAGCGCTCGCGCCTCGCCTGTGAGTCACATGCTGCGGCGCTTTTGCGCATGGCGCGGGAACAGTGGTGCAACACCGGGTTATGGCGTTACTATCAGGCGGAGCTCGGCGCGCTGCAGGCAGCAGTGCGGGGCATGCCGTTACGTGCCGCCGATGAGGCACCACGTCGGCATGAGCGCTCCGATCTAACTTTCACAAGCTCGATAGAAGCCCGGCGACAGCGCCGTCCGTTGGAACCGGGAACGCCCGTGTCGTCAGATAGAGCGTAAGCGCTAAAGCGAGCACTCCTATCTTCGTCGCTTTTAAGAGCGACGATCGCGTCCGCAACCTACATTGCAGACGCAGACCATGGGCGATGATGAGTTCGACTTTCTGCCACTCCAAGTACTCGAGATTGACGCGCCCGCTATGTTCACGAGAGCTAGATCGGTTATATCGCAATGTCTATCAAACCTCCGCCTCGTTTTCAATGAAAAGTTCCTTCCATTGGATTACCCCTAGTCGGGCCACATATGACGCCTTCTCCAAAACAGCTGAGTTGGCCATCGTGCCTCATCACGGTAATGAGCAGACCGTGCTTCGAGATAACGGCTCCATGCCAGATCTAGACCCGCGCCGTAATTGACGATCGCCTGCGAAGTATTTGTGGCGACGGCGTCAGCGGCCGCTATGCCTGTTCGGATCGCCATTAACATGCCACGTCCGCACAGCGGATCGAACGACAGTGCAGCGTCGCCAGCGGCTATCCAGCCCGCACCAAAAAAATGCTCGAGCCGCGATGACCTCGCCGAGACGAGTAGCGGAACTGCCGTGAGGACATAGCCCTTACAACGTATTAATTCAAAAACGTGCTTCGTCATCCCAATTTTCTCGGCGAGCCAACCAGCGTTCTGCCAGGAACGCTTGCTCAGCAAGTCCGCGTCCGTCTGGAAAGACACGACGCGCTCGTCGCAGGGCGTGATTGCCGTGTACCACCAGCCGTCGGCTGTCGATTCGACGAGCGTGTGACCGTCTCGATCGGCAGAGGACGCACCCGAGAGGCGGACATAGACTGACACCAGGCGATCAACTGAAAAACGACGAACACCCAGGCGACTCGCCGCGACACGCGCACTGCCACTCGCATCAATAAGATACGCTGTGCGCAACACCCTCTCGTTTGTTTCCAAATTCCACGCTTCGTGCTGCCGGTGAAGATCGCGCACGTTCAGCCCGGTCACTACGCGGACTCCGGCAAGACGGGCCGCGTCGACCAGCGAAGCCTCAAACTGTGCCCGGTTCAATTGCCACCCGGATCCGTTAAGACGGGAGATGAATTCCGAACTGACGAGTGTCGATGCGCCCCACGCCGAAGCTGTGCCGTGCGATGGCAAATGCGCGCCGCCATCGAGAATAGATGCCAGGCCAATCGTGTCCAGGGCGTATGTTGATTCGGGAGCGAGCGTCTCCCCCGGCTTTCGCCACGGCTGCGCGCAACGCTCAATCAGCATCGTACGAAGACCCTTGCGCTCCAGCGCTATCGCAGCACACGTGCCCGCCAGACCTGCGCCGATGACAATGACATCCGGATGCTGCTGCATGGGTCGTTCACTCGTCAGGCGTTGTGCTGGTCGATCCAAGTCGGCGCAAAAGATACCCATTCGGCAAGCCCTCTGCGCTTTTATGCGTCGGAGGGAGCATCGGTGCGAGCGCTCCGGGGCACGACTCCACCCAGACCATTGGAGGAATGCCCGGCAAATCATTAGGACCCGCGCATTCTTCGATGATGCCAAGCCGATAGAACTGTTCGACCATCGCGGCAATCGGATCAGTGTCGGAAAAATTCCTAAACCAGTTTTTGCGCCTGAAAAACGCCCTGCGTCGTTCTTCGCGCGGCTTCGTGCGATCCATCAGGACTTTATAGTCTTCATCGGAAAGGACCTGATTGGGAACCCGCGCGGGCCAGAAGGTGGGGAGGCTGTCGGTCGTCTTGAAATTCGCGTATCCTGAAAGGCAACTGGCTGTATCTGTCTGCCACGGCAATGCCATCCAGCGCGTTAGATCACCTGCCGCTGACATGTTGAGCGGTCCGCTCACGCCAAGCGCCACGTCCTTCGCAAGAACATCGCCGTAGTCCTGTTCCGGCAATTCGGCGGGACGCCGTCTAAATCTTAAAGGACCGCTATAGAGGGAACGAGCCCTGACGATCCACGTAAGCTCGCAGCCGGGATGGAACGCGTCGGCAAGGCAATCGTCCAGTGCGGCGCGGTCCAATTTGGATGGTTGTTCGGCGAGCGGGAGTGCGTCAAAAGCCACAGGCTTGCCGGCGACACCCTGCAGATCACTCTTGAATGCTCCGACGCTCCACGCCTTAAGGCGCTGATACTGCACAGCAGATATCGTGGACAGGCTCGACTTGTCGTCGGGAGCGTCGACTCCATCACCATAGAAATAAGGCCACAAGGAAGCATCCGCTCGGCTGACGTCCGGCGGGCGAAAACGCGAAAAGATTTGTTGCCTGTACTCGGCGTTCTGGGCTGAATTGTCCGCAAGTCTCGTCATCAGCGCGGCAGCGTCGTACGGTGCACCAGCACCAAAGACCGAGGCAAATCCGTTATTGACCCATTGCAGCCGCGACAGGCGCTCGAAGATCGGCTGGATATGCTCCGAGAAGTAGACTTGATCGTCCGGCCCAAACCACTTCCAGGACGGACGCGATCCAAGGTCGTACATCAAGTCATAAAGTGTGCGCACCGTGCGCAGTCCTGGTGCGTAATTGGGCGGCGCAACTACGACCCAGGCGCCATCGACCCGGATCGGCTTGCCATCAATCACGACTCGGGCGTCCACCGGACCGTCCGAGATGTCGTCGCACCAACCGTTGTTGTTAGCAAAGTCAAGCGGTGGCATGCCGGCTACCGAGTGTGACTTTCCGAAGCCGCCTAGCACCAGCAATCGCCCCTGTTCGTCCGTCCGGATCTCGCCCAGTTCGACGGGCGCGTTCATGAATCGGCCGCTGTCGAAATGGAATGCTTTCCCCTCCTTATTGACGCCCTCGATGGAGCGGGGGCCAGGGTCGATCACGAGCGCTGCACGTGCGGCTCCCACGAGCTGAGGATTGCGCCGCCTCGATGTGACGGTTGATGCCAGCGGATTGTCAAATGCGATATGGAACTCATACCAAGCGGCCTTCTTGTTCGCGAGATGCACCGTCCACTCGATTTGCGAGTTCTCGGGCGTCAACTCCGCAACGACTTCGCCATCGGCGGTGTAACCGTAGATTCTGAATCGAGCAGCCTGTCTGCGAAGGGCACCGTGGGCGTCTTTGTAATCGCCTCTGCGAAGCGTCGGACCGCCGTCTGTCTCGGGCCCAATGAAATAGCCGGCCGCGCCTGCCTCACGACTGTTCCCGACACGCGCGATACCGATACATGGATGGATCGCTGCCCGCTCGATCTTCATGGGACAAGCTCCTGCACGTAAGAAAATTCGCTTGGAATCGATACCTTGTCACGGACGGACAGACTGACGCATGACGTTGTGACGTGGCCCGAAAGCCGTCGCGTCGCACGAATACGCGACGGACGAGGCCCGAGTGCGTTCCCGAGGTCATCAGGTCGACGCGACAGTCGAGCTGCATGGGTGGCTCGACAGCGGCGAGAAATGCGCGCGATGAATTGCAGCAGCATCCCCCTTAACGACTTCGTCATAGCATTGTTTTGCGTCAGTCGAAATTTTGTTCAGTAACAGGAGAGGACTACTGCAAATGAAATTAGAGTCTCACATCACGAAAGTCAAGAGAGCCAGGTTTTTCGCTCGCTTACCAACCGACGAAGCGTCGCTGACCGCTAAGGTGTCAGTTTTGCGATCGAAAATGACCTGAGGTGCCGCAGTATAGGGACGACAGGATCCGCCATATCCATGATTTGGCGCGCGTTGTCGACACGTGCCACTATCAGTGCAATGATATGTTTCGGCTCCCGAAATATGCTGTCGATTTGACTGACTATGCCCTACTATGAGACGTATGTAGCGATGGGTGATGCATGCCGATCAAGCGCTGGCCCGGATGGACAACGCGTACGCGGACACGGCCAGATGAGATACGATCATTTTGATCCGCCGGGAAACGTCGACGACTTAACCGGTGACCTCGAAGCAAAGCAACCCTGGATCCCAAGGATGCCGCATGATTTCGGTGTAGGCATCGCGTCAGTCCGGGAATTCTTAGAGAGAAACGGCCGCACGAGGCGGTTCGACCAAACTCGGAATCTCGCCCCGTAACACATCGCCCGGTGCAGACTTTCGCGAAGCGACGCTTTCTCGTCATTTAGCATGGAGGCACGATGCGTCGGCGAACCCTTGCAATCGCGGCCTGCGCGATCTTCGCGCCGATGCCCGCCTGGCCACAGATATCGAACGCGGATCAAGACGTGATCCGGCGCCACGAGTTGCTGATATTCGTGCCGCAAAAGGACAGGTCGATCACCCGCAAGCCTGCCGGATTCGACGCACTGTCCAATCTCTACATCATCTCCGTTCTGTCGCCTGGCACGGATCTGGACATCCTCAGTAACGGCGACACCGGTAAATGGCATCTTGCCACCCCGAAATCCGTTCCGCTCGTCGAGACGAATCCGTGGGACGATGCGTACTTCGCCGCCCGGATCCTCCGCGGCGCCGAGGTGGCACCGAATAGCGCTTTGACGGCGGACAACTTCTACGTCGAACCGAACGTCGAAAGTAAAACAGCGAGCGAACCCGCGGGAGCGGGACCGCTCGAGCCTCCTTGGCCTAACGGCAAGCATTTTGCATGGCACCTCGATGACGAACACACCGGTCTTTCGTCCGCGAGAAAGCGGGCTATCCGCCCGGGCGGCTGTACGCCGCGAATAACGATACTGGACACTGGCTATGACCCGCGGCACGAAAGCACGCCACGCGGATTGGAGAGAAGCCTTCAGCGAAACTATTTCGATCCCCGGACGCGCGGGTCAGGCAATGCCACCGATCCAGGTGAACCGTCAGGTTTGCTCAAAAACCCGACGCACGGAACCGGAACGCTCGGCATTCTGGCAGGGGGCAAGGTCGAAGTAACGGGAAACCATGACGGATTCGAGGGCGATCTCGGCGGCGCGCCGGACGCGCGCATCGTTCCCGTCCGGATATCTGATTCAGTGATTCACTTTTGGACGAAGGAAATGGCGCAGGGAATCGACTACGCTGTCGATTTGCCTGAAGCTGGCTCGAAGCAATTCTGTGACGTTGTGTCGATCAGCATGGGCGGCTTGCCTTCGCGCAAGTGGGCCACAGCAGTCAATAAGGCGTATGAGAAGGGAATCGTGGTCGTCGCGGCTGCGGGCAACAACTTCAATAACCTGCCGACTCGCTTCGTCGTGTATCCAAGCCGTTTCGCCCGGGTCGTAACGGTGCCAGGTGCGATGGCGGACTACATGCCGTACGTCGCGCCGCCCAAAGCAGACAAGACCATGCAAGGCAACTACGGTCCGCCATCGGTCATGCGAAAAGCCGTTGCTGCCTACACACCGAATATTCCGTGGGCGCGATGGGGAACGACCAGCACGTACGATCTGGACGGGGCGGGAACGTCTGCTGCGACGCCCCAAGTTGCGGCAGCATTCGCGTTGTGGCTCCAGGCACATGCCAATCAAGATCATCTTGCGTTGGGACCGGACCGGGTCGATGCGAGCATGGAGGCGATTTTACGGTCCGCCGATAAGACGAGGGCAGACGCAAAGACGACGAAACTGTTCTTCGGCCGTGGACTTCTGCGGGCGAATGATGCGATGGACACCTCTCCCAGACCACCCTTCCCGAAACACGAGGCCGCCAAGGTCAGTTTTCCGTTCTGGAGACTCTTATTCGGCCTTGACGAGCCCGATGCGCCCCTGACCTCGGAGGACGAAATGCGAGAACTCGAAGCGTTGCAGATATCGCTCCAAGACCCGAAGCTAGCACGTTACACCGGCGACGGATCCGATTTCGAAGCACGTGGAACCCCTTTTGACCGCGATGCCGACTTCTTGAATCGCCTGCGGAACGCGAACATATCGAACGAACTGAGACGTTTTCTTGACAGCAAGGCGTCGAAAAGCAAATAGCTTCGCTGGAAAGGCGACCGTTGGATCGCCTCGCTCCTCGCGCATTTTCCGACACACTCAGAACAAGTCAATCGTTTCTTGTGCGATCACGTCCTCATCGAAACCCGTCGTTCGCAGTACCCTGACATCTGCCTTTCTCGCTCCGCTGAATTGATTTCGGTCAATGTCGACCTGGGGTACGGGACGCCCCACTGCGATCGTATTCCAATACGCGCCGTTGTCCGCTTTGACCTGAACCGAGTATGTGACGCCGCTTTCCGCTTTCAGCTCCGCTGCTTGCGCCAGGGTGATCGTGCGCCTGTGCGGGGCCTCGGGACTTGCGCCGGACAGCACCAGGTTTGCGGCATTCTGGACGAGCGCCGTGCCTGCGTGATAACGGTCGGCTTCTTTGTTGTCAATTGTTAGCAAAACCGATTTCATCCCCGGCAGGCGTGGCAAATCGGCCTGCACGAGGCCTACGTCATCCTGCGGAGACTCGCAAGAACAGGAAGATCTGCGAACGACAACAGCCTCGCGGTACAACTCATGACCATCGTCATTTAGAACTACGAGTTGCACGCTGTCGCTGGCGGGGGCATCGCTCGCGACAGTCGAAGTTGACGGATTGACGTAGAGAATCCTGCCTTCACGCATTTTCGTATTGATTATCGCCACCACATGAACGAACGTTCCTTTCCTGATTGCAGTCATGGCATCATGTCCTGAAGGAGGCATTCTCAGAGGGCGTCTTCCGCAATCAGTCTATCGAGGATCGCTTTGTAGGTGTAGGGCGATAGCCACTGGTCATCAGCATAGGTCATGACGTCGTGATGCTCGGTTCCGCCAAGAGCTACCATCGCTAGATTAAGCGCGGAATCGCCCACGTCGAGTCCGGCAAACATTCCGTCCGGCGGGCTGATGCAGCCGTTTTCATAGGGAAAGTTCGCGTCACTTGCATCCTGCTGGCCGGGCGGGAAGCCTGGGTGGTAGCGTCCGAAGGTGTGTCCCAGTTCATGAGCCCCATACCAGTCTGCATAGGAGGCGTCGCGGTCGCCAGCCAAGCCTTTGGGCACGCCCGCAGGTCCCGATGCCACAACATCGGGCTGAGGTGTGCCGGGTATCGTGAACGCCTTGCCACGCATGAAGTTGCGCGAACCGTCGTCGTCGACGAGGCCGAAATAATGCGTTCGCGGATCAATGCCGCTGCTGACCTCGCGGCTACGCAGCGCGGCGAGCTGAGCATTAGCAAGGTCGGCTGTGGATTCATTGAGGGGTGCCCTGAAATCGGCATCCACCACGATCTGCGACCATTCTATTGACGCGATCGGATAGGCTCGCAGCAAGAACGACTTCAGAAACGCGAAATGGATGGCGGCGGGCGATATGGCTGCTTCGCCATTGTTGTAGCGCAGCCCGATGACGCGAATGCGGAGCGGCGGACCGGTCCTGAACGACACGTCCACTGGCTTCGGCGCGCCGATGGGCAGATTGCCGCCGCCGGGCTGAAATAGGCGGCTCAGGCGTAGGCGCAACGGCCCAGCCGCGACGGCTTGGCATGGAAGCCGGAAATTCAAGCTTGCATTGACATCTGTGCGTTGCCGGCCAATTTCGATCGGTTTGCCTGGATCGATGCGGACCGTGTTCATGGAGGGAAGATATGTCTCGGCTCCGCCGCGACTCCAAGCGATTTCGCCTGTGATCTCCCCTGCCCGGTCGACTGAAACAGGATCGACGTACAGACGCGCAATCGTTGCCTTTCCGGCAATGAGATCCACGCTATTCGCGAAGTCCTGAACGCACTGGACGACTTCGATTCCACGGATTTCGACGGCGGTCCTCGTCGGTCCTGACTTGAACATCGACACCGGGCGCATGCGAGCTGGTTTATCATATCCAGAAACCCTTCGCTTTTCTGCGGGCATGTTTTCCTCCATACTTCTCCACTGTCTGAAACATCCTCAGGCATCGTACGGGTCACACGCAAACAGTCTATGACTCACGTGACAAGGGAACGAGCGTCAAGGCAACCTTCTTTGTTGGCTTCCGCACATACCGGAGCCGACACCTGCCAAGGTGTTACTTGAGTATGACAAGGACTACTTGAGGTTGTTGCATTTAGCCGAAGCGAACGGCTTTAATAGACCTGAACAAGAACTCGTAAGATAAAAGATGTTCTACGGCGGCGCGACTCATCGTATCGTGGCGCTGTTCGCTGCGGCCATTCAAAACACGTAGACATTGGTCCGACGCTTCTGAACGGTCAGAGGCGGCATTCACTCCGACTTCACTGTAAAAAAATTTGCTGAATCGCGCGAGGTGCACTATTCCTTATAGTCAAAGGCTTTTGTAGCGCAAGAGACGAGGTATGTTGACAAGAGTTTTTCGAGAGAAAGTGGAGATCATCGCGAAAGAGCTTCGGAACTTGCGTGCTCAATTTACGGGTCCACCAGGTGCGCCGTATGCGCCAAGTCTCAGAGGGTTTGTACCGACGAGTGGCGTGATTGATCGCGCCATCATTCCGCTAATCGGACGGATGAAAGTCTGCTTACTTCATCAATGCGTTCGTACAGAACTTCGGTCAAGACTATGCGGGGACTGACGGTGCCTTAGGCCCGAATCGGCACGCACGGCTCGATCGCGAAGTCCTGAAAGTAGGCGGCTGAAAGTCGAGTCATAAACTGTCACATTCCATAACGTCCTGCTCGCAGGTTCGCACTCAACATTGAGATCGAACGTGCTATTCGGAGTTGCCGCTTCTGAGAGCAGACGGGATGTCAGCTAGACCGCGCCCGGACGAGAACTTGCGCCATTACTGACAGGATAGATAGCGATGTCCTCGTGCCTTGGTAGTGTCAAGTCGATCGCATTCGCGACACCTAGGGGATTTTAGATGAACACATATCTGCCGCCGGCGAGGCTAAAGGATTTTGACAAATCGGCGAAGCCTCAGGATATGTATGACGCGTGGCACCGGCTTATGTCTGATGCCGTCAACGTGGAGGGCTATCCTGCAGCTTTCGACGCGCTGGAACTGCCGGCGATGGACGAAGCGGTTCAGCAGGCAGCACCGATCTGGTTTGGCCTGCCTCGAACGATAAAGCGAATGACCAGCACTATTAGCGAGGCAGCTGCGATGGTGGAACATCCCATCGCAATGGGCGGCTTCGATCCGCTCGCGCAGGGCAATTTCACGGTGCCGTTTCGCGACAGTATGGGTAAGGCTGTTCCGGGCCAATGGTATCGACCGCAGGACGAATATCTGGAATGGGTAACGCGAACTGACTCCGACGGTGTTGTCACAGAAGTCGAGTTCACTTGCGAAGGGCCAGAATATTGGAATCTGATCTCGCAAGACGATCGCCTTGTTGTCGACATGTACCAGGAAATATGTCATTCAACTGCAATTACAATTGATGATTTAGTCTTTCCTAAGGATCTAATTTGGACCAATCCGAATGAATTCGATCCGAACACTCGAAAGCCGGTGTCTCGAACGTACAAAAAAGGAGACTACAACCCATACAATATTTGGAATTCTAAAAACGCCGTCCATCTGACACAGACTGCCAACACGCTTGGTGCGGAAATTCGCCTCGCCCAAGATGCGACTAAAGCTTATGGTGTTCCGAATCGGGTCACCGATGACCCCGCTTTGGCTTGCTGCGCAGCCTACGGTGGAATTAATCGGATGAGTGATCCGACGATTGGCCACGCGGTTAATCAACAAGTCATTCAGTTTGGCCGTCGCGTAGCGCTGAGAAATCCCATCGGCCTGTATATAGCAGGGCTGGTCGACAATCAGCTTTCACTCAACGGCGCGCCGTTTCCCGATCAAGCGGCCTGCTGGACCGTCCTTCGACCAGGTCCTGCCGAGGTGACGGACATGATCGTGCGCGCCCGATTCGCAATTCCGCCGGGTACGATGCATCAAGGCAAGCAACTACGTGTCGGAGACCTCACCTACAAGGGTGAGCAGATCAAATATGGCGGGCAAATCGCGGACTTTGTGCAGATGACGCTTTACGCGATTGCCGTCTCAGGTGCGCCTGCTCAGAACGCCATTCCTTGCAAGTTCAGCCCGTGTCCTACGCACGGCCATCCGGAGTTGATCACCGCGGTACCCTTCGGGCAGCCATGCCACGCAACGGCGCAACAGTCCCTCCTTGCTGCAGGATTTGTCTTGCCGCCTAGCGACGTGGTGTCGCTACAACCATCCGGCGGTCTCATCCGCGCATCTCATCGATAGATCATGATCGAAGAGCCCATTCTCGATACCGACGAAATCCAAGGCAATATTCTTGAGGGTTTCAATAAGGATTTTCAAGGTGTGCTGCCGATTTGGTTCGGCGACGACGTGCGCCAGACGAAGGAGTGGCTCGCGGAACTTTTGCCGAGCATTACCTGGCTCTCCGAAGTGCATGGTTTTCGGAAGGCTCTTAAGGCGGGCCTTGCTCTAACGGGTGAGGAACCGATCGGCCTCACCTCCTTGTGGACGAACATTTCGTTGTCCTGGCCAGGCATCGCCAAGTTGACACCGCAGGCCGGTACGTTCGATCCGATCTTCAAAGCGGGCCTGCCGGATGCGACGGGCCGGATCTTCGACCCCCTTACCATCGGTACGCCTGGCGAGGCGAGCAGTTGGAAATTCGGTCAGAGTGGCAACGTCCCCGATGCGCTCATTATCGTCGCAGGTGACGTCGCCGGCGAAGTTGATGCGTGCGTCGCGGCTACGATTGAGAAGGCTGCGAAGCATGCCGTCGCTTGCCGCCATCCAGATATCGGCCGAAACCTTAAGTCGTACGGGCGCCCTGAACTAGCCGGTCACGAGCACTTTGGATTTAAGGACGGGGTGTCCCAGCCTGCGGTTCGCGGCCGCGTGTCACAAGGTATCAGCGATTATTTAACCGATCGGCCGACGAATCAGGAAGCGAGCGTCGCAATACCCGAATTATCGACCACGGGAGCACCTCTTGTTTGGCCTGGAGAATTCGTGCTCGGCTACGACTGCCAAGCCGGTGGTGACTTCCGTACGTCGCGCGATCCTTATCCGCTTGGACCGAAACCTTACGCCGACGTGCCGAACGTCGTTGGGCCATGGTGGGCCCGCAACGGATCGTTCCTTGTTTATCGGCGACTTCGGCAGGACGTCCGTGCGTTTCAAAATTTCCTAGAAGCAACCCGGGCACAACTTCGTCAGAGCGCCGAATTCAGCACACTTACATCGGATCATGTCGGAGCGATGCTCGTGGGGCGTTGGAAGAGCGGAGCACCGATTTTGCTAGCAACCGATCATGACGATAAGACGCTCGCTGACGATGACAAGCGAAACAATGCTTTCGACTTCAATGAACTCGATGCTCTCGGCACTATTTGCCCGCAAGCAGCGCACATTCGAAAGGTCAATCCCCGCAAGCTGGGAACTGATCAAGGCCCCCCTCCGACGACTCTGAACCATCGAATTCTGCGCCGTGGAATAGCGTATGGGCCGCCACTTGCCACCGGCGCTTCAGACGCAGACGCAGGAGCAGATCGCGGTCTGCTTTTCCTGAGCTATCAGGCGTCGATCGGCGAACAATTCGAGCTTCTACTTCAGAAGTGGGCGAACAATACGGCTAACCCCAATGCTGGTCTCGCACCCCCCCCGGGAAACGGTATCGATCCCATCCTCGGCCAGCTAGCTAACTCTCCTCAACGCTATATCATTCTGGGGGCATCGCAACAGCGGGTAAATCTGCCCCACACCCCTTGGGTTACGGCTACAGGCGGCGGATATTTCTTTACGCCCTCGAAAACGGCCCTAGAAGAAGTCCTGCTCGCATAGTTGGAATCGAAGATGTTCTGGATCGGTCAGGTGAAACGAACGGCAATATCCAGCCCTTCTACGGGTCAGAATCCTGTATAAAGTTATTGATATTTAGTATACCGAATCGAGTCATCCGTAGAATTTGCAGATCGGCTCGTTTGCGCGGCAGTGAGGTGTGCAAACGATCTGGATTTGCAGGGAATATCTGCTATTCTCGTTTAAGAGAGGATAATGCCGATTGCCCGCGACAAGGCAGGAGAAAATCATGTCGACACCCCGGCATGCGCACAACGGACCGACCCAGTCACGTGATGCGACTCCCCTGGTTCAACCTGTCGTCTTCATTGAATGAATTTGCGGATATGAAGTTATTCATATCCCTTTCATCCGTCACTGAAAGTTCGAAAGTTCCGTCGATCACCTTTTCAGTGAGGGTTTCCCGGTCCTGATGGATTGCGGTTATCGGTCAGCGATGTCTGGGATCACGTGCGCTCCACAACTGGAAAAGGAGAGTCCCATGGCGAAAGACGACGTGAAGAAACTATCGGTGAAATCGGCCGAAGCGGCCGAACTTGCGGCCAAGTGCGCGGCGGAACTGGCGAAATGCGCAGCCGCCTACCACGCCGCGGTGGCGCGGGCAGCGTCGGCCAAATGCGCGGCGGCCGCCGCCAAATGCGCGGCCAACGCCGCGCACTGCGCCGCGAGCGCCGCCAAATGCGCCGCAAGCTGACCCGCGTCGCACGGGACCGGCTCCAGGACTAACGGACGGAAGACGAGGTCATGGGCGTTCCAATACTTGGAGTCGGACTACAGTTCAATCCGTCGCTGATGGACTGGTTTCCTTTTCTCGATCAGCCCCTCGATGTTCTGGAAATTCTATTCGACGGCATGATGGCCCCGCTCGACGGACCAGGACTCATGTTGCCGACGATGGTCGATACAATGCATGAGGTTGCCGCGCGCTTTCCGCTCGTCGGGCACTCGAACTACGGCGGCGACTTCGGATTCGATGCGTTGGGGAGCACGCCGGCGGTGCGGCGCCATGTGCCGCTCGCCCGGGCCTTCGGCGTCCCGTGGGTCTCTAATCACTGCTTCTACAGCGACGCATCATGGTGCGACGTATGGAGTAGCCCGCTGCAGTTCACGCGGGACGAGGCCGATCGGCTCGCGGCGCGCGCGCGCGCGCTGCAAGAACTCTACGGAGTCCCGCTCGCGCACGAGAACGCGGCCTATTACCGGACGTGTCCCGGCAGTGACATGCAGGAGGAAGACTTTCTCGCCCGCCTCGTCGAGCGGGCAGGCACTTATCTGCACCTCGACTTGCACAACCTATACGCCAATGCGCAAAACCACGGCGCCGTTGGCTACTCGATCGCACGCTTCCTCGACACGATTCCACTTGATCGCGTCACCTGCATTCACATGGCAGGCGGACGCTGGCTCGACAACCAGTATCACGACCTGCACGACACCCCCGTCGTCGAGCCCGTATGGGATCTGCTCGACGACGTGCTGTCGCGCACCCGCCCCGGCGCGGTGATCCTCGAATACGAGACCGACGCGCTGCATCGTTGCGACGGGGTGCTCGACATCCCCCGCTCCGTTGACGCCATCCTCGCGGATCTTGAACGCGCACGCAGCGCGTGGGATCAGGCGTATGGTCCCGGTAGCCGTCAAACGACTTGCCAGGAGGCTGCATGAAAGTCGGACAGGACATCGAAGTCGCACCGGCGAGTTGGACGTTTGCCGGCAACGTCGCCGATACGTTCGTCGAACACATCCGCCGATCGGTCCCACACTACGACGCGGGGCATGATTTGGTCTGCCAACTCAGCGACTTCTTCTGCCACGACGATAGCGTCTGCTACGAAATCGGCGTGTCGACCGGCCAGTTGCTGCGCAAGCTGGCGGAGCATCATGCGTCGAAGCCGGGCATCACGTGGATCGGCATTGATCCCGTCGAATCGATGATCGCTAAGGCGCGACAATACTGCGTGGAATTCCCCAACATCGAGCTTGTGCCCGGCGACGCGCGGCTATACGGCTTCGAGAAGGAAGCCGATCTAATCGTGTCCTACTATTGCCTACAGTTCATCCCGCCCAAGCACCGACAGCAGGTTTTCGACAGGATCTACACGCGCTTGAACTGGGGTGGCGCCTTCATGTTGTTCGAGAAGGTCCGGGCACCGGATGCGCGATTCCAGGACATGATCGTGTCGCTCTACAACGATTACAAGCGGCGCGAGGGATTCTCGGCAGACGAGATCCTGAACAAGACGTCGAGCCTCAAGAGCGTCCTAGAGCCGTTTTCCACGGAAGGTAACCTAGGACTGCTCAAGCGTGCGGGATTCGTCGACGTGACGACCGTCATGAAATATCTGTGTTTCGAGGGGTTCCTGGCCATCAAGTAGCGTTCACCGAGGGGACCCTCGAGCATGGATACCCGGAGCGATTTTCATACTCGCGAGCCGGCAAGCGCGCATCGCGACGAGGGCGTCCTAGATGCCCGTCTGGTATGGGACACGTGGCGACGAATCCTTAGCGACGATCGCCTGGCGGATGCGGTCACGCGCGAGAATCATGCCGACGGCGCGGTGCTCGCGCGTCTGAGCGCCGCCGAGCGCGCCGTCGCTGCCGACTACGCGCGCACGCCGCGGGCGACGGCAACCAACATACGGATGTACCGCCGCAGCCTGGTGCGCATCGCCCGCATTGCGCTCAGCCGTGTACCGCTCACGCAGCGTCTGCTGCTGACGAGCGGCCTAGACGTCGACGCCGTTGCAGACGAACTGGCCCGCAGGCAGAGCTACATCGATGATGGTCCGAATTTCTGGCGCCTCGCCGGCGTGTTCGTCGCATACCTCGCGACGCGTCCCGAGTTCGCCGCGCATAGTCACCAAGACGTACTGGGCCTAGATCAAGCACTGATCGCGCTCGCCCGCCGTCTCGGCCAGATCGCGGTGGAGCGCTGGCCGAACGCGAGTGCCGCGGCTTTCGGCGACGCGACCTACGCGAATCCCACTCGCTTTGTCGCGTCCCAGGCCGCCGTCGTCGCCACATCGCGCCACGATCTCACGTCGTGGCTCGAGAACCCTTACGGCTACGATCCCGCCGAAGCGTTGGCCCCGTCGCCCCGGCATTGGCTGATCTATTTCCCGGATGCCGACAGTGCGCCGGCTTACGCAGAGCTATCCGAGCGATCGGCGTGCGTCTTCGGACAGCTCGCCACGCCGAGAACCGCCTCCGACGTGACGCGGGCACTGGGCACGCTGTCTAACGCTGAAGCACGTGAAGTGATCGGCAAGCTCGCGGATCTCGGCGTAGTCCATCAAGAGCACGAGGGTGCACACGAGAGGCGGCGCCGGACGCGGCAGGATACGTTGGGCGACGACCAGTTCGTCATGCTCGATCCGGCCGTCGAGATGCTGGACGACGAGATCGCCGAACATCGCTTTCTCTGCCACGGTTACGTCGAAGTCGGCATGGCCGTGCCGCCCGGCGAGGGGCTGGCGGACTTCGTTGCCCGGCTGGCACGTCAGCCAGTTCGCGTCGGCGAGTTGCGCGACGGCTTCGACGACCGACATCTGGTCGAGACGATGCTGGCCGCGCTGCAGGAGCACGGCTTCCTCCACGTGATCGCGCCGCAAGCGCCGTGGGCCGAGAGGTTGGCGCAACTGCGCCGCGCTGCCGCGGCGCGCCGCTGGTCCGGGCTCTGCCACACCGTCGAGTTCAGGCTGGATAGGGCATCGGTCGACATAATCAGCGCCCGGATTGAGGCTGAGCCGACCGCCCCGCTGCTGCATCTGCGCTGCACGCGTCCCGGTGACCACGCCCCGACACTCGCCGCGCTCGCTGATCTGCGGCAAGCCGGCCGGCTGCGCGTGCATCACGCGGTGGTACAGGTCGCCGAACCGGCCTGTGATGCGGAAGTCATCCAGTCACTGCGCCGCCTCGGCGCCGGGATGATCGTCGATGTGCCGTGGCCCGCGCCAGAGCGGCCGATAAGCGGGCTCGACGCATTGACGCGCGCGTGCGTGCCTGTGCACGCGCGGATGACGCCAGATCGCACGTTTCTCGACGCCGCGACGCGCGAGCGCGCGGTCGCATGGGCGGAATCGGCGTTCCTCTGCGGCCTGTGCCTGACCCTCGAAGCCGACGTGGTTTGGCCCGGGCGCGACCCGTGTCCGGCCGATTTCGTCAGCGTCTTCGAGGCCGTACGCGCGATGGACGACGCGCTGGGCGACGTGAGCGTCGTCAACCTGCCGAGCGATGAAGTGCTGCTCGGCCACGCGTCGTCGGCCCGCCCCAGCGCGCTATCCGACCTCGCCCGGCGTTTTCGTCTTGCCTATTTGCGCTGGCGCGTACCGCTACTGAAAACCTTCGAGGGCGACAACACGTTCAGCCAGAGCCCGGGCGCCGAGGAAAAGCTCGTGCGGCTTCGGGAAGACCTGTTGCCGAACCACCCGGAACTGCTAAACCTGACGGCGGGTAGCGTCGTCGTCGACGTCTGCGGCGGCAACGGTCGTGTGGCACGCCGACTTGCACCACACGTCGGTCCCGACGGCCTCATCGTGTCGATCGAGATGCTGCGCTGCGTGACCGATCGGGCACGCCGCTTCGGCTGCGAACTGGGCTATACAAACTTGCAGTTCCGCACCGGGCTGGCGCAGCGCCTGCCGTTGCCCGACGGCGCTGCCGATGCCGCGGTCAACGAGTGGACCGGCGCAATCTGGCAGTTGGGGCTCGGCCCGGCGATGGTCGCCGAGATGGCCCGCGTCGTACGCCCCGGCGGCCGCATCGCCGTCACGCACCGGCTGGTGCGGCTGCCGCTGACCCGGCTCGCCCGGCCGTGGGTTCAATTCGACGACATCTACCCATGGATGCAGGACGCGTTCGCCCGCCCGGATCTGGCGATCGTCGTCGAGCGAGTGTGGGGGCAAACCACGTCGACGCTGGTCGGCGAAAGGGCGACCGCGTGGCGCAAGCACTATATGCCGCGCCTCGTCAATCCGTTCGAGGTCACCTACACTGAGGACGGGGACCCGGGTCCGCACGCGGACGTATGCTTCACGATCATTGCGGAGCGCATTCGATGAACATGGATGCACTCCCCTGCCGGACCGCGCTGCAATCGCGCACCGACGCGTTTAGCGCGGCACGTGCAACCCTGCGCCGCTTCGGCATCCCCGACGTGCTGCCGGCGTTGCACGCCGCTGGCTTGCAAATCAGCCGCAGCGTGCTCGGCGGCTCCCATTCATTGGCGATATATCCGCCGATCGACGCGCTGACGCCGGTCGAACCAGCCGCTGTCCTGAACGCTATTCGTTTCGGTCGCGATGCCAGTCTTTACGTGCACGTGCCGTTTTGCGAGACCCGCTGCACGTTCTGCCACTACACGGTGCGGCACTATCCGGGCAAGGCCCGCGCATCGAAGTCGGACAACGAAGCGGTGACGCGCTACCTTTACGCGCTCGAACGAGAGTTGGCCCTGTGGGGCGAACGGCTCGCGCGATCGGGCACGGCGCTGTCGTCAATCTACATCGGCGGCGGCACGCCGCTGATACTCGAACAGGCGGCACTACGAGATCTCATAAGCGCGATCCGCGCTTGCTATGACATCCTGCCCGGCGCCGAGGTATGCATCGAAGGCAGCCCGCTCACCATCACCGCCCCCGACGGCCTCGACAAGCTGCGCTTTCTGACGGAGCACGGTTTCACGCGCCTGAGCTTCGGGGTGCAATCGTTCGACGACGACGTGCTGAAATACGGCGGGCGTGGCTACAAGCGTGATGTGCCGATGCGCGCCGCACGCATCGCCAACGACACCTTCGATAACTGGAATCTCGATCTTATCCAAGGTCTGTACAAAGGCTCACCGGAAGAAACCTGGAGAAACCTAAAGGTGATCGCGGAACTGCGCCCGGCCCATCTCACGTGGTATCACGGCCGCTTCTCCGACCGCCCCCAGCGCGACTGGTACCAGTCGGAAGACCGGCGCGACGATTTCGAGGACGAGCACGCGACGCTGCTTGGGCGCATCCTGATCTGGCAAGGTATGGCAGCGCTCGGCTATCACCGGTGCGACGGCAACCGCTTCGTGCGGGCACGCCACTATGCCGACCCGTTCAAGCGGATCCGCACGTCGGCGTCGCGGGATCTGATCGGCGTCGGCGTCGCGTCCTATTCGCACGTCGGCGCGTCGCCGGAGAAGCATGATTGCCACGGCTACGTGTTTCGCAACGCGACGCAGCTCCGGGCGTACGCCGAGCGCCTGTCATCCGGTGTGCTCCCGATCGCCACTGGACGCCTCATTGACGACGCGGAGCGGCTGGCGATGTCCTACGCGACCGGGCTGCGGAATGGCCGCGTCGAGGATGCCGCGCTGCGCGCGATCGCCGCCAGCATGCCGCACCAGTCTGCACTCTACCGGGAACAGGCCGACAGGCTGAGCGCGCTCGGAATTCTCGAACCCGATGGAGGCCGGAACGGCGCATCCGGCTTGCGGCTGACTGAACTCGGCCGACTGTTCGAGGACGAGACTCTGGCACTGTTCTTCAGTCCGGCCGTGCGGCAGGCGCTGGCGGCCCGGCTGGATCCAGCGGTACGACCCGTGCATCTAGTAGCCGCCCGCGCATCGCCCCCGCCGATGATACGAGCCTGACCTGATCCCTGAGCGCTCTTCTAAAAAATCACCGCGAGATTTTGCCTTCGAGCAGCATCGACAGCTATGCGCTCGACAGATGGACTTGGACTTTTCCACCGTCAGCCTGGGGCCAGATAAACCGACCTCGCTCCAATCGTTTTGCGAGCAGCCAGAGCCCATCGTCGGTCGCCCAAAGCAGCTTCACGAGATCGCCGCGGCGGCCGCGGAAGATGAATACGTTGCCACCCAGCGGATTCTCTTCGAGAGCTGTCTGCACTTTCGCGGCCAGCCCCTGGAAGCCGCAGCGCATGTCTGTCACGCCGGCCACGAGCCAAACGCGCGTACCTGCCGGCAGCGCGATCACTTCAGGCATTCCTGCAGGAACGCTTCAGCGCGCTCGGCAGACAGGCCGCGAATCCTCACACGCCGTTTGCGATCTCCACCTCGATTTCGCAGTATGCGGTCCTTCATGGACGCCCTAGCAATGGACGAGTGATTCTCTGATGCTTCTGATGCTACCTGTCCACGTGGACAGCTGGGATGAGAGTACATGACAGAAGATCGAGATTTGCGTAGCCGTCTGGTAGTCGGCGCGAAGCGGGATGGTCGCCGGGAATACGATCCGCAAGCCCGCGAGGAACTGGTCCAGTTGTGCATGACGTCCGGCGTTTCGATAGCGCGTACGGCGATGGAATACGGTTTGAACCCGAACCTGTTGCGCGAGTGGATCACGCGCTATCAGAAGACACATGCGGCGCAGAATTCGGCGGAGAAGGAACTGAGGCCAGCAGACAGGGCATCGCTTGATGCCATGCCGCCGACCCTGCGGACTCACGCGCCCGACGTGTCATCACCATTTGTACCGGTCGTTCCGGGGACTGTGACGGTTGAACCTGCGGTGTCCGCGCGCGCACCATCGATCGCGGTTGCCTTGCACATACGTTTGCCCAACGGTGTTGAGTCCGACATCGCAGAGGCGACCATCGACGAGCTGACCACCGTGGTCCAGATGCTCGGGAGGATGCCGTGTTCCGGTTCGACGATAATCTGAAGGTCTACCTGCACCGCGATCCTGTCGACTTCCGCTACGGCATGAACAGTCTGTCGATTCTCGTCGAGCAGTCGATGCGCCTAAATCCTAAATCCGATGGACACGTCGCTTTACATCTTCGGAAACCGACGTCGTGACCGAATAAAGATTCTTGGCTGGGACGGCAGTGGTTTCTGGCTTTTGATAAAACGATTGGAGAGCAGCAGTAGTTGCTTGAGGATAGTGTTCAGTTCGGGACTCGGATTCATGGCCGGCTCAATGGATCAGAAGGGATTGCTTGGCACCTGCCTCGGGACGCTGTTAAAGACGTTGGCAATCTCGGCGTCTTCCGGCATCCGTTGTGCCGGATCGAGCCAAATGAGCGTTCGACCTTCCCCTTAGTCTTTGCGCGATATGCCTTGCATGCGCGCGGAGCAAAGCCATAGTGCTGCGCGAATGCGACGAGCTTCGCGTTGTAGACGATGTGCTATGGCCTTAGGAGCGAGTATTCACGCCCGGTCCACCGAAGGAAGTCTTCTTCCCGCAGTTGCATGAGCTTGGCGCACGCGGCCTGTCCGACTTCACCGACATGGCCGAACTGCAAGTGACGATCGCTGGCGTGCCATTCAAACACCGGCTGTACCACTTCGTGCTCGTGTTCTCGCGCTGGGAATACGCTAATGTCGTTGAAGGCGGCGAGAGCTTCGAAGCACTGTCCATGGGATTGCAAAATGCACTATGGCAGGCCGGGGGATGTCCGCGCGAACATCGCACCGACAGTCTGTCCGCGGCGTTCAGAAACCTCGCGGATGAAGACGACTTCACGGTGCGCTATGCGGCGCTGCTCGACGAGCACTACGGTACGAACGGGACGCGCAACAATCGCGGCCTGGGCCACGAGAACGGTAGCGTGGAGTCATCGCATCGCTATTTGAAGGAAGCTGTCGACCAGGCGTTGATGTTGCGCGGCCATCGGGACTTCGTTGATCGTGCGGCCTATGATGAGTTTCTGCGCGGGGTCGTCATGCGTCGCAACCGGCGGAACGCAGCCGCGTTCCGCCTTGAGCGGGAACTGCTCATGGATCTGCCGTTAAGGCGCACAACCGATTTCGTCGAGGAAGAAGCGCGCGTTACACGCTGCAGCACCTTCACCATACGCGGCATTCCGTACAGCGCGCCGTCGCGCCTCATCGGTCATCGTCTGAAGGTGTGCGCGTGTATGGTTTTTAGCGTTTCAAGGATTCTCGCTTTCCGAAAAACCGCACCGTTGATAACGAGAGTTATCACGCGTTCTGTCTTCAGCACCCGCTCGGACGCCTTACATAAATGAATTTATCGTCTGTTCATCGTACGTTATTCTAAATTATTAACACAGGTTACTGCGATCACTGTGCCATCACGAATCACCTTATTCTGACAAAATTTGGACGGCTAGCCAGCGCCGTTGGACCGTCAGTTTTGGCTATGGTCAACTGGACGACACGCAGGCTCATCCAGCAGCGACCGGGCCATGAGGCGACACTCGCAGCGTACTTAAACGAGTCGGTTCGTTTCCGCATTGCGCGCCCGAGCAGACGGCGCGCATCGAGCCGACGGACGGCAAGCGCCATCGATCCTATCTGGCATCGCGCGCGATGTGGTGGCGATAGACCGATGCCTCGTCGGCGTATGAACGATATCTGAGACTATCGTAAAACAATCGGGCTGTGAGAGTGTTGTCGCAGAAGCCCGAGCGCGATCGATCGGCATGCGGCGCGGCGCACATGGCGCGGCTTCGGCCCTGCATCGATGTGTCTACCGGCGCACGGAACTCAGCCTTAGAAAAAGAACAATGAAAACGTCGACATTTCCCTGGCGCATCGCCGTTTCGGAAATTTTTGCCGAATTAACGCATGAAAGAAAGCTTGTGGCGTGCTCAGTCGCTCCGCCGCGCGGCGTGCCCTCTTTTTTTTGCGCGTTTTTTTGAATAACTCGATGATGGCTCCAATTATCCCTATACAAGCCAGAATTCTGCCCAACTAGCACAATGAAACCTAGAGTCAGCCGCCACCGCGGCAGCATCAGGCCATGACTTCGCTTTACGCCGACACCGGCATATTCGCCTGGGCGAGGAGCCTCGCCGAGCGAGGCTCGTTTTCGCCTGCGCGCAAGGTATTCGTGATTGCCAACGCGTTGACGATGGCGGCATCGCACGGGATCGGACCGTCAGAGCAGGGCGACGCTCCCGAGTCGCTAGTCGACGACGCCATCAGCAAGGGCGCGGCGAAATTTGCCGACAAGCGGCTGGTGCCGCTTTCCGCGTTGCGCCTGCCTTTCGAACCGGCGTGGGACCCGTACGCGGCGCTGTCCGAACTGATGATCGTCGACTGCGGCGCGTTCGCCATTCATTCAGTCAAGCGGCGTCTGAATTCGGCGGGTGTCGGGCTGGACTATCCTGAGCTTCACGATATCTCGACGGCTTTTGTCAACGCGCACTTGCGCACCGCCATTAGGAGTTTCGATCCGATACGCGGAGAAGGCAAAGAGGGCGCATGGCTGAGCACGGTCCTGTACAGGTTCGCGCTTCGCCACGCGGTGCTGGCGCATCGTTTGGAAGCAAATTTCGATCTGGCGTTCGACGTCGCGGACCCGTCGCCCTTGCCCGACGAACTGCTAGAAGCCAGGCAATGGGATCGTGCATTGGAAATTTTGCCGGCCGCGCTGAATCGTCTCCCGCGCCTGCAGCAGGAAGCCGTGACGCTCTACTTCGGTTTGTCGGACCGTGAGCATGCTGTCAGGGAAGTGGCCGCAAGGCTGCGCACGAATACCTATTACGCGCGCCTCGCAGTCAGCTCGGGCGTCATGAATCTGGCTGCGGAACTGCGCGTCGAGGGGTTGCTTTCCGCCGAAGATTTGAAGCTCGCAAGGATATTGCTTAGAGAGAACGACGATATCGACGCTGCCGCGCGCAGGCTGGGGTTAAGTCGTTCTGAACTGAAACGTCGAGCGTCCCTCGTTGCAAATAAGGTGGCCGCGTCGCTCAGGCGACGGACAGTTTTGCCGAAACCAAATGCATCAAGAGGAGCTTTGAAAATGTCGAACGAATCTGATTCTCTTGCCTTGATATTAACTGAAGAACTCCTCAACCATCGTTTGCAGTTCGAACGCCATGACGAGGACGATGTGCGCATCAGCGGCGAACGGCTGCCCCGCCCGATCTCGCTTGCGCGCGCCCGTGAGCTGCTGATCAGTCAGCTCGACCGGCTCGCCAATGCCGGCGAAGCCCTCGAATCTGACCTTGCAACGATCTTTGCGCCTGAGGTGCCGCGCGCTGATGTATCTGAGAAAGATCAACAATGGGCAACACTGTTATTCAACGCCGCGCAGGAATCGCTCGAGAGCGTCAGGCCATTTGTCGAACGATGGAAACGCGAGGCCAGGGACTGGGGCGTCCGCGTCGACTTCAATGACGAAGACCTCGCCGAACGCGTGCGTGACAGTCTCGTCGCCGTCAGCGGGTCGCTCGAGCAATCCATGCCGCGACAAAGCAGGAGGGAAGGCAGCGGCACGCTGGTAATCCGTTTTGGCGAACGTCCCGAGGACGCGGTGTTTGACTGGACGGGTGAAGGCCTCGACGTCGAACCCGTGCCGCTGCTTTCGCTGGTGCGCCACAGGCTCTCGGTCATCGGTGATTTCAGCGGGCCCGGATTGACTTTGCTGGCCGAATGCCTTGTCAGAGGGTTACAGGAAGGATGGGGCATTCTGCCGAAATTCAGACTGGAAGAGACGAATACGGATGGCGGGATCGTCCTTAGGTGGACGCGTCCCTATGCCGACGCCTGATTTGGCACGCTCCCTGAGCGTGCTGATGTGGCCCGCGGCCTGACGCTTGCAGACGCGGGTTGCGCGC
The DNA here is from genome assembly GCF_023630985.1 of Caballeronia sp. ATUFL_F1_KS39. Taxonomy (NCBI): domain Bacteria; kingdom Pseudomonadati; phylum Pseudomonadota; class Betaproteobacteria; order Burkholderiales; family Burkholderiaceae; genus Caballeronia; species Caballeronia sp. ATUFL_F1_KS39. The sequence goes on from NZ_JALQDZ010000058.1 coordinate 49,923, forward strand.
GAAAGGATCCGCAACGGCTGAGCGGCTATGCGTCAGAACGTTCCATGAATGGTCTGCCAGGGACGGGGCAGGGCGCTGACATAACCGCTTCCATTCCAGCCGTATCGCCAGACATCCCACGTCCAGTCGTCACCATCGTGAGTGATGCGGTGAAAGAGAAACCCGGTCTCTTCCTTGCCCGATGGCCAACCCACCGTCGCCGAGCACCTCAACTCATGCACCTTCCAGCCGGAACCTGTGGAATCGATGGCAGGCACCACGCAGTAATGCGAAATGTGCGCATGCCCCGTCAGAATGGCCGACACGCAATAGTCCGCCGCCATCGTAAGTAATCGGTCTCGCGAGGCCGGTTCGAGTTCGAGCGTACCTAGCAGTCCTCCATGATGACTGACCGAGTGATGGCAGATTATCGCCCGCACGGTCGGTGTCTGCGACGGCTTGGTGACGCTCTGGGTCAGGTGATATTCAAGCTGTTTGAATTCTTCGTCGGAGATGCGCCCCCGGGCCATCGAACCCGTCAACCGCTTCGCCACCGAGAATGGGTTCGAGGGTTTCAATCCGGAGTTCGAATCAATGCCGAATACGTCGATCTCCAGTTCAGAGGAGGAAGAAGACCAGGTTTTCGCCCAGGGAGTCGCTCGGAATTGCTCCACGAAGAGATTGGAATTGTAGGCAGTCAGCGTAGTGCGATTGCCATCCCAATGATCGTGATTTCCCGGTATGGCGCCGAGTAAATCGGCGGCGACATCGAGGCCTATCTTGCCGTGCGGACCAGTAAGACGGGAAATCGCAGGTCGCGAACGGAGGAAGGCATGTGCAACCGCGAGTTGTTGGCTCGTCCCCGATACTGACAGATCCCCGGAAACGATGACGTGCATGTCGGCGTCGTCGGGCGCGCCCGCTTCTATCATCGCCGTGTCGAGGTCGAACGGTAACTGCATGCACTTGCCGATATCGTGCGGGCGTTGATGAGGCACGAGGCCGCGGCCACGATTGATAAGCTTGTCGCCGAAGTGCAAATCGGAAATGTGCGCGATAAGGATCATGGAAGTCTGGAACACCGAATGGTTGATCACACGCGGAGCCACTGGAGCTGTTCTTTCAACTTGTTTACGCCGCCTTCCATCCTCGAAGCAGTATGTGAACATCTGTGCAACTGACGGCAGACAACCGTCAAACATTAGTGATGCAACAACGTTTTGGCAATGAACATTGCATGTTAATGTGCGCTACCGCTCCGCTGGCGAACGCGCGCTCGCAGGAAGCGTCGCGTGAGGGCCGTTGAGAATTCCCTGGACCAGCGTCGAAGAACGCGGCAGGCGCATCGTGCCGCTGCCAGAAGGGATCAAAACGAGGCAGGTGTAGATGGGAGGAGATGCTTCGCGACGTTCCAGGGCAACAGTTCGTCGATGCTGTTGGCCTGGCGATCCGATCATCGAATCGACGATGTCCTTCATCTGTTCGCGCTCGACGCCATAGCACCGCCCAAGCACCCAAATGACCTCAACCAGTGCGACCCGCGAGACGTATCCCGGTCGTTCCGCAGATAGGGAATCCATCAGCGCCGTCGCCTTCTTCGACTGCACCGCGTCGTCCTATGCGAAGTAACGGACCAGCACGTTCGTATCCAGTCCGATCGTCGGCGGACGCCCCCTGCTCGGCGATGGCCCGGTTCATGTCCTCGATCGACACTGATTTCGCAGGCTTCTTCACGATGCCCTTGAGAGACGCAAGCGAGCGCGTGGACGGATAGACCTCATACCGGCCCGTTGCCTCGTTAAAGCTGAATTCGATCCGGTCGCCGGACTGCAAGCCAAGCTGATTGCGCACGTCTATAGGTATCGTGACCTGGCCTTTTGAAGTGATAGTTGCTGCTGTCATTGACCCCTCCATTTTCCTTACTCTATGGTACACACATGGGGAATCGGGATCCCCTGCTCCCGATTTGATTTCGACGGTCACAGGCGAGGTGCTGGCCGATGTCGAACAATGGCAGCAACGCCCGCTCGAGGCCATGTATCCGATCGTGTACTTCGACGCGCTGCGGCTGAAGATTCGCGATGAAGGCACTGTCAAGAACAAAGCGGTGTATCTGGCGCTGGGCAGCGGCATTTCTGAGTTGCCTGTAGTAGTTTGAGGAACCGTCCCATGCTCAGCCTGGAGGCTTGCCCGGCGTGTCGGCGTGTTCACGGTAGAGCGGCACATCCGGGAAAAATGGGCGTGCAAAACATGCGAGGCGCTGGTGCGGGCTGCGGTGCCGCCGCACGTGATCGACAAGGGCATCCCGACCACCGGCTTGCTGGCTCAGGTGCTGGTCGCCAAGTACAGCGATCACCTGCCGCTATATCGACAGGAGCGCATCTTTGCACGGGCGGGTCTGGCGATCGCGCAATCGACGCTCGGCGCCTGGGTTGGCGCGTGTGGCGTGCGCCTGCAGCCTCTGGTCGATGCACTTCGCGAAGAAGTGTTGCAGCAGGCGGTACTGCATGCCGAAACGATGGAACGAAGGAGTGCGTCCATACACCGCTCACTTCGGGATTGTCCCTGCACCTGTTGCAAGTTGCCAACGCCTGCTGGGTCGTCTTCCGTTCGTCTTTGAAAATCTGATCAGCCACTTCGTCTTTCCTTAGGAACGCGAATCTCGAATCCGAAAGTGATGCGAACGCTCGTCCTGAAAAAAAGATATGTCAAGACGTTAGGAAACCTCTGGCACCCGCCTGCAATGGTCGTAAGGAGTACTATTACGGAACCAGCGACTTGGAGGCATCGCGATGACACAACTTCATCTCGGATTGAACATGTCAACCAAGCGCACGCGCAAGCGGGGTTATTTGGACGAGATGAGACGAGTGGTGCCGTGGTCGCGGCCGATGGAGTTTATCGAGCCGCATCACCCAATGGGGAAGACCGGCCGGCCGCCATTGCCAATCGCGACGATGTTACACATTCACTTCATGCGGCAGTTGTTCGGTCTGTCGAATCCAGCGATGGAAGCAGCCCTATACGATGTGCCGCTGTATCGCGAATTCGCGGGCCTCGACGGTGCAATGACCCGTCCGGTGGGCTGGCGAAGAACGCGGCTCAGATCACCACATTATTTGCGTTGGGCAATCTATGGATGATGCGCGAAGCGTAAAAGACACCGCAGGTTGAACTCACTCCCGCGCTCTCGATGAGGGACGTAAAGTGTGGGCCCATCGCCTCTCTCATTAAGAGACCGTGTCGGACAAAGAACTACCGCAACTATGGTGCGCAGGCAGTTTAAAAAGCGCCCTTAGCTCAACTATTATCGAAGAGAATCAGGACCCCGTCTCCGCGGTCTCGCGTAGGAAATCCGGTTCGGCTGACGTAATGAGGTAATCAAAATGTCACACGGTCAGGAAGTGGTCCTTTGGCAGTGGTTGATCGGCGTGTTTGTCGTCGTGGTATACGCAAACGACAGATTCGAGAGTCCACTTCCGATGCGCCCGACGACGACTTTCGTTCGGTATTGGATAGCTCGCAGTGGTTATGTTCTTTCAATGTTATTACTTTACTATGTGCTTAGTCAGGCATTCTCCAGTGCGCCTGCGCTCGCAGCGTTCGCCGGCATTGATGAAATCCCGTCCACATTAAATAACCTGCCAAAGCCGCTTTTGACGGCGTTGTTTCTCACTTCTATCCTTCCGCATTCACCGATTCTAAAAAAATTGGATGAAGTGGTGAAGAGATGGTTCGAACGAATCGGCAATATTCCATATGAAGTCCGCGAACTTAGCGGCAAACTGCGTAACGGGGAATTCATGCCGCCGAAAGAGGCGGCAGAAAGCATAAGGGACTCGCTAGATCGTCTCGGTGTGAAAACGGACTGGCTCGCGTTGCCAAAAAACACCCTGTCTGGAAAATGGGCGAGAACTGTCGCCCTTTATGCAACAGTCCGCCGATGGCCGGATTCACGGTTTGCAAGGTTTGCCGACCGCCAGCGCGAAAAACTGGCCGAGTTCGATCAGCAGATCGAAAAGTTGGGCATCAGCCTGAGAGGTGACACGCTTGCGATGCTCGATATGAGCGAGCACGCTTCCCTAGCGGCGCCTCTTAGACAGAAACTGCTCACTGAAATTGATACCGTTTACAAGGAGTTGTGTGACTTCGTCAGCGGCGGCGTACTCGAATGTGAGTGGGCACCAAATAGTCGCTACTCAACTCTGGCCAAGCTTGGTTTCTGTAGTGTCAGCAAACCGATTAACCCAATGCGGGCCGACGATCTCGTCCTTGTTATTGGTTTGATTTTTTTTGTAGTGGTAGTCGTAATTGTTTTGCTTGGCGCAATAAATGGAGCCGCCGATGCAGCAAGTTTTCGGTTGGCGGTCTTGCTTCCCATGATCTACGGAATCTCGATCGCAGCGGCTATCTATCCCAAGGCCGCGTGGCCATACGCACGAATGAAATTTCCCGGCCGCCGCCCGATCGCAGCGTATGCGATTTGCGGCGTCCTCGCCGTTGCGGCATCGGCCCCCGCTGCTCTGATACTCCGAATGGTATGGTCGAACACCGGAAATCCACTGGATTTACTTATCCAAGAGGGACTGTTTTCGCGTGCGTTGAATGAGTCGATACAACGGTGGCCTTGGTACGTTGGGACGTTCTTTACTACAATCGCTATCGCATGGGCGGCGGACGACTATTTCGGAGTGGCTGATCCTCCAAAATGGCTGCGTTATGCAGAAGCCCTTGCGCTTGCTGGGTTCTTAGTCCTCGTGCAGTTTTTGGTCCTGCAATTTTTTAAGAATGACGATAATTTGCGAGCATTTTACCAGCTGCGGCTAGAACCGAACCGAAGTCAGATTTACATCAATTCAGCTGCTATTGGTCTTTGCATCGGCTTTCTAATCCCGCACTTCTACAGGCGCAGTTGTAGCGCGCCCAATCACTCCGATGACGAAGCGGTTGATGCCGCCTCATGCGGCATAGCACGTTCACAGCAAACGGACAGAACGTAGGAGATTAAGGCGAGCGCAGCGAGTCACGCCGTACGTGGGGCCGTTCGCCGACGGGTTCAAGGAGGAGAAAATGAGTGCCATCACGTTGTACGCCTGTGCCGTGCCAACATATTATGAAGGTTCGACACGACGTCCATCGACACTAGGCCATGGCGTGAAATGGCGCCATTGTGGCCTTCAAGATGTTGATGGCGAGGTGGGCTACGATAGCTCGTGCGCATCTTGCGGCGGGTGATGTCGCTTCGCATCTATTTATGCATTGCTAAGCGAAAGAAGATCGTTCCGGCATGTCGATACAGACCTGGTTCTGCTTCCGGGCGTGCGCCGGCATGCCTGAAACGTTAGCATGAGCGGGTCGAGGGGCGGCTGGAGCGCCCTCCACCGGCTGGCTGTGAGGTGCGGGATGCGTGTCGTTCTATGTGACGAAGACCCGAAAAAGCTAGGCGCCTCGCTCCGTTCGCATGGCCTGCAAGACAGCGTGGACCTGTCCGGCGCGGGCTCGGGAACGCTTGTAGTCGTCGTGTTCGCGCACCCGCGGCATATGTCCGATTCAGCGGGCGAATGGCTGCGCGACGCCGCACAGGCTGACGCGTTCATCATTGCCTGCACGCCAACCACGAGACTGCATTGTCAGCACGAGCAGTGGTGGCCGGCGCGGATCTGGGACCTGATCGTCGCCGCTACGGACGACACGCTGATCAGCGAAGTGGCGCTGCGCCTCAATCGTCTCGCGGAAACGGAGGGCATACTCGCCTCCGACTGGCTGCGCAAGCGTGCCGTCGGCAATTCGTCCGTATGGCGCAAGACCCTGCGTGCGATCACGGAGGTCGGACGCTTCGGCAGCGGCGCATGCTTGCTGCTCGGCGAGAGCGGCTGCGGCAAGGAATTGCTCGCCCGCCTGATTCACGATCTCGACCGTGAGCGGCGCGGCGGCCCGTTCGTCGTGGTCGACTGTACGACACTGAATCCGGAACTGTCCGGCAGCGAGTTGTTCGGACACGTGAAAGGTGCTTTTACCCATGCGCTCACTGCACGCGACGGTGCCGTGGCGCTGGCCGATCACGGCACGTTGTTTCTCGACGAAGTGGGCGAACTTGAGCTGCCATTGCAGGCCCGGCTGCTACGGGTCATTCAGGAGCACATGTATAAGCGCGTCGGCGAAGACCATTGGCGGCGGTCAGACTTCCGTCTTGTCTGCGCGACGAACCGCAACCTCGAGACGGATGTGAACTCGGGTCGGTTCCGCGCCGATCTGTACTTTCGCATCGCGCAGTGGATGGTGCGCGCGCCGACGCTCGCTGAGCGTCGCGACGACATTCCGCTTCTGGTGCGGCACTTTCTGGCCGAACAGAGCGACAGTGCTCCCGAAGTGATGCCCGAAGTGATGCACCGACTTGTCGATTCCGAGTATCGCGGCAACGTGCGGGAGCTGCGCAACGTCGTGCTGCGCATGGCCGACCGGCAGCGTGGCTATCGCGTACTGAGTACCGGCTGCCTGGATGAACCGGACTTCGATGTCCTCGCGCCGGATGGGGCGCATAACTGGGAACAGGTCTTCGCCCGAGCGGTCGAAAGCGCGCTCGACGCGGGGCTCGGCCTGAAAAACATCGGTCAACTGGCCGAGTCGCTCGCGGTGCAGGCTGCTGCACGCCGGGCCGGCAGTACCGGCCGCACTGCCGAGCTGTTGCAGATCACCCCGCGCGCGCTGCAACTGCGCCGGCAGGGACGCAGTTCCGAAGCCGGTTAGGCAATCGTCGCCGCGCGCGCGACGTGAGCAGCTCCAGCAACGCGCACGCGCTGCAGGAGCCGGACCGCGTTGCCACCCGTCATCTGTGCGAACGCGCCGGGCCGTGCATGCAGCGCGCGTATCTTGGCGAGCTCGAGTCCGGGATGCAGCCACGGCCCATCGGAACCAAAGAGCAGCTTGCCCGGTCCGGCCCGCCCTAGCGCCTCTTCAAGCAGATCGAAGCGGCGCACGCCTGCGGTATCCGCAAAAAGGTTCGGGTGACGGGAGATCAGCTCGATGACCTGTCGTTGCGCGGCCCAGTCGTCGGCGAAGCTGCCCAGGTGGGCGAAGACGAAAGCGACATCCGGATGAGTCTGCGCGAGCAGGTTCAGGGCGCCTGTTTCAGCGCCCGGATCGTACAGTACCGGCAGTCGCCAACGGCGCGCCGCGTCGCAGACTTGCCGATGAATGCGTGCATCATGACGGTGCACCTTAATGCCGCGTAGGCCGAGATCAACAACCGCCTCGCGAATCATTTCGTGAATCCGCTCGCGGTCGCGATCGGCATGCACCATCGCGAAGCCGATCCAGCGTCGGGGATTGCTGCGCACGATCGCGGCGACCTGCCGGTTGCCCAACACGTAGTCCGATTGGAACACGGGCAGCAGCACCGAGCGCGCAATGCCGGCTTCGTCGGCGCGGCGTATGTAGGCGGCGAGCGGCGCACACGTGTCCCAAGGTCCGGTCATGCCGTCGCCATCGCCCGCGTGTACGTGGAAGTCGATGATCATGGCGACCACTCGAAAGTTTCATCCTTGTTACGAACCGCCTGATTGCCGGGGGCGTGAGGCGAGTCTACTCCCGTGGGCAGCAGGTTTGTGATCCTCAGTCCGCCGGGCCCCACAGTGAACTGCTTCTGCAGCAGGACGTTCGACACGCGCTGGCGCAATGCGCGCACGAGCGTATGCTCGACCGTGCTCATATGCTTCGCGGGCACGTTAGCCGTCCATACACCGAATTTGCCGGGGTCACGGTGGCATTGCGAAAACCAAAGATGCTGTCCGAGACGTAGCTTCAGCGCGTCCGACTGCCCCACATAGACCGGCCGCTGATTGCGCGTGAGCAGGTAGACGCCGGACCCGCTCACGCCCGATATTGCATCGGCGAGCGGTTGCCACTTGGACCATGCGAGGTCCAGCCTAGCAGACCTGACGATATCCTCAAATTCGAGTTCGAAGTCGCGAGCCGGCGTGCTGGATCCGGATGAGGCGAACGAATCGGTTCGCATACCATACGGTCCCGGCGTGAAGCTCAGGCCGAGCAGCGAAAGCATGCCATCACGCTGACGGGCAAGCAGGCACGCATTGCAGCAGGCAGCGGAACTCTGGAAGCGGGCGGTGCCGATCCGCGGTTCTGTTTTTACGCGCCGCGCCCGGGCGATGATCTGCCGCAGGTCCTGGATCAGCACGTGAGGCGGCGTGTCGGCAGGATAGCTGCGGGCTTCGGCGAGGAGCCTGACGAAGCGGCGCATCCGCCACGGCGCGAGGTCCAGCGTTTCACCTTCCGAGGTCTTAAACATGCTCGAACTCCTCCATCGGTAGCGAACGGGTAGCGGCGCGCGCGACCGCCGGCCGCGGCAACGTGTGCGCAAGCGATGCCATCGCGTGCATCAGCGCGTCGATATCCGTCCCGCTGTGATTGGCCCGAACTACGACCGCTATGGCATAGCGAGATTCTTGCTGCAGCAGCGCGGTGCGGATGCCTTGCGCCCGCAGGCTCGCGTGCAGCGCCCGAGTGCGCTCCGGTGAGCCGAGCCGGAACTGTTGCAACGGATGTCCGCGCCGCAGCGCGCGCAGGTCGTGCAGCCGGGTGACGGCGAGCGTGCGCAATCCTGACTCGAGGCGGGCGATGCGCTCGATCAGCGCCGCGCGCAGCACTTCGCCATCGCGTCGATTGACGGCCATCGCGTTAAGCGCGGCGTGCAATGCTGCCTCGCAGGCCGCGCTGCAATGCGACTGTGTCGGGCCGGTTCGCGCGATTGCGCCGACGATCGCGGTGGGGCCGCATAAGGTCGCGAGCGGCGCGCCGAACGCCTTCGCCCATGACGCGATCAGCAGCACGCGTTCGTTGGCTCCAATGCCCGTATAGGGCAGCAGCCCGCCGCCGCCCATGCCCCACGGATGCGACGCCGAGGGACGGTGGCCGAACAGCCCGAGCACCTGGCTCTGATCAATTGCGACGAGGCCGCCGCGCCGGCGCGCGAGCGCCACATAACGCGCGACCGGCGCGGGCTCGCCCGCCGCGGAGGTTGCATCGACGATGATCGCGGGCGGCAGCCCGCTGCGCTGCTGGCGCATTCGCTGCGCCAGGTCGGCCGGGTCGCCGTGGCGAAACCAGCGGACCGGCACGCCAATGCCCATCACGCGTTGCAGCCCCCACCGCAGCACCGGATATAGCGCTTCGTCCGCCAGCAGCGCGTGCGTCCCGCCGAGCCACTCGATCACGTCGATCGATAAATGCAGGGTCGATGGCGCGACCATGCCTGCTTCGCATCCTTGCAGTGCCGCGGCTCGCGAGCCGACCATGCGAGCGAGCGGCGCGACCGCGAGCGACGCCGGCACACCTGTCGTCAACGCGGCATAGTCTCCCGTCTGAAGGGACGGATGGCGCAGGCCGAAATAGAGCGCAGAGGCGAAGTCGAGCATGGCGTCGTGGTTCCGTAGTCGCGCGTCCGCTCACGCCGCCTTGATCCTCTGCTGCTCCTGCATCCGGCGCATCAGATGCATGCCAGGCACCTGCACGTCGACCGGGTCGGCGCTGACATCGACGCCGGTTACGGCACGATAGGAGTGGATGTAGGTCTGGATCTCGGGGCGGAAGAAGGCGGCCCAGTTCGCCGCGTTGTTCGGGTCGTCGATCGAATTCCAGTTGCCCCAGCGGATCGAAGAGACGATCTGCTCGCCGGTCGTGGCCAGCTGCCAGAACTGGTAGGTGTTGGTGTCGCCCCAGCCCTGAAGCTTGCGCATGCTTTCGACCGAATGCATCCACGGCTCCGGATACGCGATCATCGCGCGGCGCGGCAAGAATTCGCGAAACTCCGGCCGCGCCAAGATCCACTGCTGCATCAGCATCTCAATGCGCGAGGTGCTCGGCAATTCACGGAATTGGTTGTGCGCGCCTTCCGACAGGATCAGGTGTACTTCGCGCAGCGCGTTGAGCAGCGGGAAGCCGTCCGGCACGACGGTCGTGTCGTCGGCCTGGCGGAAGAATGGCACGCACAGGTTCAGCAGCGTATGGAAGGCTGCTAGGAACTTGCTGCGCACGTCTGCCGCATGCGTCGTCGGCACGGCGCGGCCAAACAGTCGGAAGCCGTACTCGTGCTGATATTCGGCGGCGCGCCGCTCAATCGGCAGCCGCGACTGCTCGTCCTGCACCCAGCCCCAGATCATGTTGTTGAGCGGACGAACGGCGTCGAGCTCGAGCTGGATCAGCGGATCACGCGGGCCGCCGGACACGTTCTGGAAACGCCGCGAGATCGCGTTCATCGTCTGCACGAGCTGCATTTCTTCCATCCAGTAGCTCCAGATCAGTTCGATCAGCGGTGGGCGCATCAGCTTCGCTGAGAAATCCTGATTGAGATGGCCGAGCCAGAGGCACCCTTCGCCGCAATGGTTGACCGGCGACGGGACGATCGGCGCCTGCGGCTGCATTACGATCTGTGGCGCTGCCGCGTTGGCCGACTGCGCGGCCAGCGCGGGGACTTGGCTGTCCGTACCGTTGAGACCGTCGACCACGCGCTGCAGGTACGGCACGGAAGGCGGCAGGCTCATTCCGAAATACTGTTTGGCGAGCGCATTGACCTGGGGCTGCTCGATGCTGATGCCCAGACGCGTGCTCGCGAGATAGAGCGCGTAAGGATCGCTGCCGAGTAGTTCCGCGATCTTCGGAAAGTCGTCGCTGCTTGGCACCACGCCGCCCCACGTCACGACGAATGCTTCGGTGGCGACGCGCAACGCGCGATATGCCTCGGTGTCGGTGAAGGGCAGGAAGCGACGCCGACTCAGCTGTTGCGCGCCACTGAAGATCGGAAACGAAGGATCGTTCGCCGACGTCGGCGCAGGCGCGCCCATCCCATCCGGACCGAACAGGAGCGCGAGCCTGTCCGTGTAGTTGCGCCAGCCGAGCATGTCCGCGTTCAGTTTGATCATCAGCCACAGCGCAATGTCGCCGCTCAGCGGACGGGTGGTCCGTTGCAGCGTGATCGGGTTCTTGATCACATAGCTGTTGGGCGCCACTGGGCCCGAGTTTGGATCGAGGTCCGGCACGGGCGGCGGCAGAATGCCGGAACCCGCGGCGGATGCCGTGAAGACAGGTAGCGGAGCCCCGGCGGCCCCTGTCGGTGCGGCCGACTGACCAGCATCCGCCGCCTGCGGATCCGACTGCGGGAGCGGTATGGTAAAGCTGCCCAGGAGTTCGACGCGCCCTTCTTCCATCAGCCGGCTCTTGATCTTTCTGAATACGTGAATGGTGTCAATGTCGCCGTCGAGCAGTTCGAATAGCAGTGCGTCGATCTCATTCGAAACCTCTTGTTTGCTTCTGCTCCGGCCCTCTTGATCTGCTTTCACGCCGACCATCTCTTCCGCCTGTTCGCCCAGGGCATACGTCCGCTTGGGCAGAGTCGGATCGAGCGTGATGTGAACCCACTTGTGGTCTGCGGTGAGTTTCTCGATATCAGGCACCGTGAAAGTGCCGGCTTGTTCGTCAATGGTCGGTTTGAGTCTGTAATGCACACGGATGGGTTCCATCGCGTCTCTCCTGGTAAATCATGGATGTGCGGCCATCGAAAGCGGCGCCGTACGGCGCTGGTTCAGCACCACGCTCAGCTGCATGCTGTCTGCTTTCCACGGGAGATAACCGGCGAGCGCCCAGCGCTGCAGCAGAGCGGCAATGATCCGCAGTTCGTCGTTGGCCGGCAGCATGCCGCTGTATCGCGCCTGGCCGAGTACCGCGAACGCGAGCGTCGGCGTGTTTGCGAGAAGCTGCTGCGGGCGCAACCTAACGTGTTGCCAGAGCTCGAGCAGACGTTGCGGATGCCGGTCGGGCAGGTGCAGCGCGTCGCCGAGGCTGCGGCCGCGCAGCGCGGGCGGACGCAGCGCCAACAAGGTGTCGACGAAGACTGGCACACTCCTATCGAGCGCGTCGAATGTCTTGCGCTGGCTCGCGCTCATCTGCTCGCGCGGGTAGAGCCGCTCCCAGACCTGCTCGAGCTCGTTCCATTGGGGATGAGGATAGAGTGCGCGGCCCATCGCGATCGACAGCTTGACGCGAATCCACGGCGCGGGATGCGGATCGTCGAGATTGACCCGCAACACGAATGCGCGCGGCAGGCTCACGACGCTCATCAGTCCGCAAGTCGCGGCGATACCGACCCGCGACACGGCCCACAGGTCGGCGAGAATCTCGCTAATCCAGCGGTCCCATGCGCGCCACCACTCGGCTCCGTTGGCCACCCGCGGGACGGACGCGCGCCGGTACGCGTTCACGAGGTCCAGCAACGCGGCCGCCTGATGCCCAACCTCGTGAAACAGCGAAGCCGCTATACCCGTGCCGACCATGCGCTCGCGTGGAATCCGGATCACCGCCACCGGATTTGCCCCGCCGCCCGGTAGGCGCGTGCGGGCTCGCCGGATCGCGCCACCGTGTCCGCGCTCGACATAGCAGATCACCGGCGGTGTCGACGGCGTGACGCCTGCCTGCCTGAGCCCGTCCTGCGCGGCGACATCGAGGCCCGCGAGCCAGATGCCTGTGCCGTGCTGGCCGCGCTGCGTCAGCACTTCGGCAAAGATTTCGAAGTGCGTGAGTGCCGCGTGGAAATACAGTTTCAGCAGCGCATAGTGACGTTGCGCGACGGCGGTGTTGTGCGGCGTCGGATGCAGTTGTCGCAGCCGATGCAGGAAGTGTGCAATGCGCAGCCGCAGCTGCTGGCGGGCCGCCTGCATATGGCGTTCAATCGCGCTCATCGCTTCATCACTGATGTTCGCGGCGGGCACCATGGGCATTTGCAGCGCATAGGGCAGTTGCGCGTCGAGGCGTGCCCGGATACCGAGCACTTCCTGTTCGAGCAGCCGCATGGCCTGGGTACAGGAATTCATAGTGCCGACCTCGGAATGCCGTCAATACGCGGGACGCGGCGCGGCCAGATAGAGGATGATTGCGCGGCCGCTGCGAGAGCGACGCCAGACGCCGCTGCGTGGCATTTGCGTCACATGCTGGACCGCCGTCCCGCAGGACGGGCAACTCACGCCACTCTCGATTACACCCGGCTGGCCGTAACGCGCGATGCCGTTGCCAGTCGGCAGCGGCGTGAAGGCCTGCGTCGTCGGCGGCCCGAAGATCGGTGTCGCGGCCTGACGTGCGGCTGCCACGCCGTTCTGCGAGATCGTCCGCATCGCCGTCAGCAGCCCCGGCGCCACCTGGCGGGCGCCGCGCAGGAACGCGATGCGGGCCGCCCGCGCCGGAGGGACATGTGGCGGCATTGTTGCCAAATGACGTGCGGCGTGCTGGCCGATGCGCACCACCCGGCGAGCGACCTCAAACTCGCGGTCCTCGTTGCTGAGTCCCTCAAGCTCGAGGCCGAGCGCGCTGCCCGCCATACCGGCCAGCTTGCCGCCGATCAGACCACCGGCCCCCGGCACGACCATGTTGCCGAGCGCGCTGCCGACCACAGGCAACGCCGACTTAACCGCGGTGCGGAGAATCCCGCCTAGCGCCTTGCCGGCCGACGACTTTGCGAAGTTCGTTGCGACCCTTCCAACGGACTTGATTAGGCCGCCGAGAAATTGTTCGAGCTCCTGTTCATTGTTGACCGCCAACAGTTCGGCGGCGAGTTCAAGTTCCTGCATTTCGCCGGACACCTCGCTCTCGAACTCGTTCTCGAATTCACTATCGCCCGCTTCGAACTGCGACCCAAATTCCGTTTCGAATTCGCCTCCCAGTTCCTGACCGAACTCGCCAGCCAGTTCCGGGGACAGCTCCTGTTCCAACTCGTTGTAGCCAGGGCCCCAACCGCCTGGCCTGGAAGTGCCGATATCGTGCATTTGCCTCTCCTTGACCGAAATTGGCGAGAGCGAAGTCCCGCGCGCTTTCGTCATTGCACAGGTCGTACCAAGCGGCCGTGAAATGCATAAGCCTTGATTTTCGGGGTGGTCGACATGCGCGAGGCGCGCTTGCGCGAATCTCCCTTCGCATGACGGGCAAGCACATAGCGCGAAATGCGAAGCAAGTTTCGTAAGATCGAGGCAAGACCGGCTCGCCGTGCCTGCAACTCGGCTTCGCCGAGACCGACGCGGTGACGAATCCAGACTCAGTTGGCGTGTGAGATTCGCAGCAAAATCGAAGTTCGCCACGATGAAGCAGACCGATTTAGAGAACAACAACTATCTTAGCCGGTCCTTTAACAGTTACCTTGGCCACCGGAGACGACGAACTACCGGCGGCGCCGGAGTGGCGGGTTTTACGATGGCTGATCGCGTCGAACAAGAAGCGGACAGCTCGCTCGCGCTGCCACGTCGCCCAGGCCGATGCTTCCGTTCGTCATGCTTTCGCCCGCCGTCCGTATTCTGCTGTGCGCCGACTATACGCACAATTTCAATAACGGCTTTGCGCTTCAGGATGCGATACGCCATTGAGAGCCAACACCATTTCGCGGGTGCCGCGCACGCGGTCGATGCGGTATTTTTCACGATGCAGCGGCAGGGCGTCGGTCTTCCTTCCTATCTCGTCGTCCAGCTCGATCGCGGCCGTGGGGTTGTCTTCGGCGATGTATTCAAAGATTTTGCTGCGATCCTCGCTCCATCTCGATGTGGCCTGTTCTCGTTGCGTTTGGAAGGGCCAGTATCAGTTGGCGCGGCTCGTTAAGCTTCATCAGTTACCATCTCTAATCGACACCGAACCAAGCACCGGCGCTAGGTGTCGAGGTTACGCTTAGCAGCACCGATCGGGTCGCTTTGCGCGCGCGGTGGCTTCTGCGACGGCAGACGGTCGTCATGCTCAATGCGCCGGGCCGTGCGAACGCTCATGCCCGCCATCGCCGCGGCGACTTCCTGAGTGTGATGTTTGCGCTTGCTCATATAGAGTCGGACCTGCTGGTCCGTCACGTAGGTTCCAGGCATGGCTTGCACCTGTGCATGCGGCACATTCGGACTTGAATCGTCCAATCAAACTGCCGCGCGAGGCGTTCGTCAATGAAGGTCTTTCTCGATGATGAGCGTGCGACGCCGGACGTTGGGTTCGCGCCCGCTGGCCAGATGAAGTGATTGCCTTACTTCAGTCCGGCCAAGTCGACGAACTCAGTCTCGATCACGACTTGGGCGATGATGCACGCGGTACCGGCTATGACGTGATTCTTTGGATTGAGGAAGCGGTCGCGCTTCATGGATTCGCTCCACCAAAGATCGCCGTACATTCGGCCAATTCGTCGGCCACACTCAAGATGCGAGCGGGTATCGCGACCATCGAACGGCTGGTTGCGCAGCGTCAGCGACCTGCTGGGACTGACGTAGACCGTACTCCACGCAGCTAGCGCATTCAAACTGAACCGCATGCACGCGTGTGCATGTCGAACGTGATCCGCCGGACGCTCGCCGTTTGCGGTTTCATGCTAACGCAACAGAAGCAGAGGCGACCGTGGTGGTGCACTGCACCGGATGGACGGGTTACATGGTGCTCGTATGGGCCGAACTGCATCCGATAGGCGCCCTATCCCCAACATGCCCGGCTGAGAAAGCAAGAGTGATGGGCATGGGACAGCGACGGGCAGAGTGATGTAGCCGTCGGACGGTCTTGGCGATCTCGTGACGTTCGATTAGGCCAGCTCGATCCGAACTGGCCTAATCGGTTTCATCTGTTTAGTAGACCATGCGGCCCTGCACCGCTCCAATCGGAGTCGGGAGAACGCAAAACGAGCCGACCGGCGCGGGCATGGTCGGGACCACACCAAAGTTGGGCGCTGCGCAATGCGTGCCCATTGCCACAGTCATCGGGGGTTGAAACGGTTGCGCCATCGGCGCCGGCATCGGAGCCGGAAACGGAACTCCGCCGAAACTCGGCTGCCCGAAAGGCGGCATGCCGCCCATGGGAGCCGGCAAGGGGCCGATCGGCGGCATGGGGCGCGGTTGGAAACCGGCTCCCCCCGAGAACGCGCCGGCCTGCTGTAGCGCCATACCAGCTCCGAGCACATTGCCCGCGCCCGGATAGATTGCGTTGGCACCCGCGATGGCGGCACGTTCAGCAATTTTGGTTTGGGCGTTGAACTGATCGGCCGCGTTGAAGAGCGGAGTTGCTTGAGGCGCGACGCATTTGCCGACGGCAGCGAGGAATCCGCCGTCACTGAGATCGCAGGCATGTGCCGACACTGCGATCAAACCGCTCGCCGCGATCCCGATCACGAGAAAACTGCGCTTAATCAGCGAAACGCGATGGGCGTTGCTATTCAGACGTTCCATGATGAACTCCACATATGAAAGGGTAGGCCTCTCAGATGTCGATCCGAATTAAATTCGGAGTCCTCACTTGTTGGAAGGCCTGCAACGAAGCGATGGAATGTACTTTAACTACATTTCGCTACGTTCGGCGATTTGTTGCGCCGCACATTTTGTGAGAATCTGATACTTGAGACGCCGCTTTAACAACCGCCCGCGCGCCATCTGTAGCACGTCTGGACGATGGAACCAATCCCAAAATTTGAAGCGCCGTTACATTTTGCAAAAGTGTAGTTTGCCTATATACATAACAGTACAATCGGCATTTACCCTCAATTAATGTTGCCGGATGGGAAACAAGCTGACCGAACGAGGCGCACGATATGGCGACGCGAAGTCGAGTCCGCGAGGACCTACTGGGGGATTGTGCTGACGAAGATCGCGAGGAATGCGATCGGAGTTGCGCAATCAGTTGCTCGTCCTCGACGCTCTTTGGCAGGGAGCCATAGGTAACTGAGGTGTGGCGGCCCCGACCAATGGTTGGGCCCACTGCTACGTCAGCGCTGAAGAATACGATGCAAGGCTTCGCGCGTCCGGTTACAAAGACGGGAGGTCGAAAGTTTTGGAAAGAGCGGTCGCCGAAAAAAACCCAGCGGGCTCGCTGGGCAAGCCGTCGGTTTAGGCGCGACAGCGGAGGTGCTGAAAAGCGAACTGGCCGAATGTCGATTCCGACAGCGGCCAGTTCTCTTGTACTTCAGATTGCGACTCGGGCGCTTCCGATCGGCTTAGTGGCCGAAATAGACCGGCGCGATGCTGTTGCCGGTGTGCGCGGGACCGCCCGATGCCGACGCGGTGTCCGCGACCCCACCGTAGCTGTTCTGGCCGTTCTGAGCGGCGACCCTCGCTTCGGCGGCTTGGATCTGCGCCGGGTAAGTCGTGCGATCCATGCTCGGGTTGTAGCCAGCGCGTTCAAGCTGCACCAGTTCCGCCTTCACCTGCGCGCGCGTAAGCGGTTGGCTTTGCGCGAAGGAAGAGACTGCCGGGACGGCGAGTGCAGCGGCGACAATGAGAGTTGCGAGTTTCATGATGCTTACCTCCAGATCTTGTTCTTCGCAAACAGCCCTGTTTGCGTTTAAGTGATCTCAGTATAGGTAAGCGCCCGCTTAAGATTAATGAGCGTTTCGTCAACAAATTGTTGTCCTATACGGGATAACCCTATGTCGCATTAAAGCCAAGCGAGGCGTCAAAGGGCTGCAAGCTGTCAAATCTTCGTAGCAGTTCACACTAACGCACTCTTGTGTCACCCACAAAGCTTGTGTATATTATCTTCATGTCCTCGGTTACCGAGGACGGAATTGTGATGAACAATACAGTTGCCTTGCGGTGTAGAGCGTCATGCGCCCTCTCCAGCCGCGAGCGCAAGAAAAAGACAGAAGGGCGACGGTTAGCCGTCGCGGCAGCAGAAGTACCTGCCCCGCTGTTTCTCCACCAGACCAGGCAAGCCGATTGCCGGCCCTGAGGGCGCAATGGAGACACGGAGCGTACGCCCTTGAGATCCAAGGTGATGGTCACCTAGGAAGAGACTCGTGGGGGCTGCGCTCCGCGTTCTCCGCGGCAGTTCACCGCCCCGGAGAACAAGAATGGAACCGAAAAAGGAACTGGAAAAGTTTCTGGATAAATACGCAGATCTCGACGTGCATGAGACTGCAGGCTGGCCGGCCGCAATGGTTGGTCATTTGGCCGGTTTCAGGAGGCCTAACTTGGCCATCGTGGCTGTCGCCGGCGTCGTCGGGATCGATGCATACAAGAATCTGCCGGCATCGATCATTTATGCAGCCCTTGTCGCTATCACATTGCTCGGCATTGTCGGCGGACGGGGGAACGGCTAGCAGGTATGCACGCGCGGTCTCTTGAATGCCGCGCGTTATCTAGTAACTGGGACTCAAATGCGCGCAGCACGAAAGCAGCCGAAAGTTCGCCTCAATCTGGATATGTCCGTCGAGGTCAAGGAACAGATCGAGGCGCTACGTGATCGCATGCATGCGGACAGTATGTCGGAAGTGATCCGGCGAGCGCTCGCGGTATGTGATTTCGTGCTAACTCAACAGGAGAAGGGTGCCACCGTCATTCTTCGTGACAGTGACGGCACCGATACACGACTGCCGCTTTTTTAACAAGCGGCGAGTGCCGGCGCTAAGCACCGTTCTGCTGCGATGCGCAGCTTGAGACGCATAGCAGCTACAGGAAGCGCACGGAGTCGCTCAGCTGCTGGTTCCAGGCGGCGCACAGTGTCGAGGAGGCGCGCAATACCTATTGGCACATGCGAGCCATTTCGTCCTCCTTCGTCGCAAGCGACGCTCCCTTCCGCCTGAGGGCGCTTGCCTTCGCATCGATCGCTGCATAGTCGTTATCAAAGGTTTGGACGTGCCGGCTATAAAGGGTGGCGTCCTGTGACAGGTCGATCCCCGGATACAGCTTCATTGCGGCGACGGCGTGCGTCTCGATCGGGCCACCACAGCGCGTTGGGTCGGGCAATGCGAGGAACTCTGCAAGGCTGCTCACAGAAGCCTTGCGTCGCTACACGATGGCGACGGCAAAGCTCCATGCCGACGACACGCCGATTCCGGTGCTCGCACCCGGGAACAAGAAGACCAAGACCGGCCGATTATGGGTCTACGTGCGCGATGATCGTCGCTCAGGTTCGAGCGAACCTGCTGCCGTCTGGTTCGCGTACTCGCCGGACCGCAAAGGTGTCCACCCTCAGACCCATCTTGCCGAATTCGAAGGCGTCCTTCAGTGCGACGGCTACGCCGGCTTCAACGAGTTGAACGAAAGTGGCAAAGTTCGACTGGCATCCTGCTGGGACCACGCTCGACGCTATGTATTCAATTATTCAATGTGCACGAGACAACCCCGTCGGACACCACGAAGCGATGGCTTGATATGATCGGCGATCTCTACGAAATCGAGGCGGCTGTCCGCGGCAAACCACCCGATGAGCGACAACGCGTCAGGCAGGAAAAGAGCAAACCACTGCTCGGCGCCATCGAGATGACGATGAGAGAGAAGCTAGCGACGCTTTGGCCGAAGGCGCCATTAGTCGAAGCGATTCACTACTGTCTGAATCGCTGGGATGGACTCACACTATTCTGTGAGGATGGACGCGTCGAGATAAGCAACGTGCTCGCCGAAAATGCCTTGAGATGTGTAGCCCTTGGTCGGCGCAATTTTATGTTCGCAGGCTCCGACAGCGGTGGAGAACGAGCCGCCGCAATGTACAGCCTCATCGGCTCGTGCAAATTGAACGACCTCAATCCACGCACCTACCTCGAATACGTACTGACGCACATTGCTGAATCATCAGGCCAACCGCATTGACGAATTGTTGCCCTGGAACGCCGCGAAGCATCTGCACGGGTCTGCACCCGTCTCCTTTGATCCCTTCTGCCAGACGTCACTTCGCAACTGCTGCGCGCTTCAACGCGTCGCCGGCAAACACGGGCACGCTCGGCGCAGCTTCGAGTGCAGGAATGACCAGCTTTCCTTCACGGTATTGCTTGCGCCATGCGTCGAAATATTCGGCACTGAGATACGGTCGTGCCGAGTCGCTTACCTTTCCCCCGTTTTCCTAACCAGAGTAGAAGACGCGATTTCCCGAGAGTCCGCGAGTAAAGAGGAACGCCCGCCCGATCGTTGGCAAGCACCCCCCGGTAAGGTAGTACTCTCCCGCAGCGGGATCGGCTGCGTTCGCCGTTAGAGTCGGGAGCGTAGTCTGCGTCCAGTTCAGCCCGTCGTCGGACAGAAAGGCGACCGCCGTCCCGTATCCGTACTGCGCCATGAACAACCGATCGCTACAGGTGAACGCCGCACTTGCGGACCCGTTGATGACGCCTTCCAGCCACGTTTTCCCGTCCAGCGAAACGAGCGTGTTGCCTCGAACGGGCGTAGTGCCCGCGCCTAGCGTTTTGCCGACCGGCGTAAATACTATTGCCTTGCTGCTCGAGATCGAGCTGTTCGTGTTCGGCGTCGAGTAGGTATAGCTCAGGTCCGCCGCAGGCGCGTAAGGCACCCACGTAATCAAATCCGTGGACGTGGCTCGTTCGCTGCGGTACAGCGTGTCACCTTTGAAGTTGCTAAGGAACCTCACGCTTCGAGCGCCGGAAGGTTGCCACGCGATGCCGTCAGCCGACTCGATATACGCGCTCGTTATTCCGTCGCTCGACACAGCGGGATAGCTCACGTACCACCGGCCGTAGGCGTATGACACGCCCTCTCCGAGCGGCGCCGACAACGTGGACTTAACACCAAGTAACGCGACCCGCCAAGTCATCGTGGCAACGTCTGCAAAGGCGACGAAAAGCTCTCCTTCACCGATTGTGGAACTCTCCGAGACATCGATGCCGTATGCTGCAATGACGCCCTTGCCGTCAGACGCTATATGCTGCACTTCCATGTAGTTCCCAGCGCCAAGCGGGTTCGGGATCGTTGTATATCCTGCGGTCCAGTTGATGCCGTCGGACGACGAGAGGTACGGCATCGTACCCTGCAAGGCATTCCAATTTGGTGCACCTGGCCGAGCGTACGGCGTATACATTGCGTGTGCGACGAACGCTGTTCCAGTCCAGACGGGCGGATCGTTCGGGTAGTTAGGCGACGCAACGATCGTTTGATTACCGGCCGAACCGACGACGACGTTCGGATTGACGGTGCCTTCGATCCAACGCGTGAACACACCTGAGGCGATGGTGTTCTTTATGGCGGGAGATTGCGAAGCAACAACGACTCCGCTTGCCGAAGTCTGTCCAGACGGTGCGTTAGTCGCGCCAGTGCCGCCTGTGCTCGTCGCGGGTGATGAGGACTGCGCTGTCGTACCGCCGCTACCGCCTCCACACGCCGCAAGCGTAAAAGCCATAACCACAGCCACAGAGCAGCCGCGCACTGCAAACCTTGTCCAGCAAAATTCCCCGAGTGTTCTACGCATAGTTTTATTGGTATTGGTCATGCAATATGCAGTTTCCGATTAGTCAGATTTTCCCTTCCGCGCTGTAGTACAGGCTCTCGCCGCACTGTCCGCAGAAGTGCTCACGCATAAACGTCTTTCGCATGACGTTACGGACCTGCACTCGATCGTCCCCGCAACTGTGGCAAGCGACACGGTTTCCCTTCATTGCCTCGGGATACGTCGCCCGGTACCACTTGTAGCTTTTCGCCTTCAACTTCTGCTTCCGGCGAATGTGGTAGTACGGAACGCCGATCACGGCCGCGAGAATGATGTAGCTAAACACTGATCCCATCGCTTTTCTAATTAGAGAGTTATTAATGCACGAACTCAGCAATGAGCCCGTTCGCAACAGCCACTATTCGTCGCCTGAAGGCTTATTGATAGTCGCGTTTTCCGAGTTCTCGCATGCGAGAACGTGTTTTCCTAGTCGCGAGGCAGCAAGCCTTCCGCGTTACGCGGGGACAAGG
Source organism: Caballeronia sp. ATUFL_F1_KS39 (assembly GCF_023630985.1). Classification (NCBI taxonomy): domain Bacteria; kingdom Pseudomonadati; phylum Pseudomonadota; class Betaproteobacteria; order Burkholderiales; family Burkholderiaceae; genus Caballeronia; species Caballeronia sp. ATUFL_F1_KS39. The sequence goes on from NZ_JALQDZ010000058.1 coordinate 71,576, forward strand.
GTGCCCCTCTTGCATTCAGCTTTGCCGTTACCTCGGCTCCAGACGCGGAGCCCAGCCACATCCGAATTTGCCTGCCAGCATGTCATGCATACATTGATTCGGTATTTCGGGACGGTCCTGCCTTCGTACCGGCGCGGCCCGAACTGATAGTTAGTCCCGCAGGTGTCGCACGTTTGCATGAATTTCACGTCTTTCATGTCGTTTTCGTTCCAAATCACCATCCGCCGAGTGGACTGATGTTGGAGGACGAGAGCGTTAGCCTCAGCACCGCTAGGGCTGCACGCGACGCTTCGATCACGAACAGCCGAGTGCGTTGCCGGCCTCTCTTCACCGTTAAATACGCCATCGAGTAGCGGAACCCGTTGCCCTCTACCGCAGTTTCAATCTCGCCGGCGTGCTGGGGCATAAAAATCTTTCGTGCCATTCGGTACTTTGTTTTCTATTCGTGGTCGTGCGGTGGACGGTACTGCTCCGCATATTTCAGCAACTGGAGGTTCAGTGCCGCCGCGTTAGGGGAGTAATGGGCATCCCGATGGCAATTCGGGCACAAGGCGACGCAGTTCCAGACGCGGTCTCCCTTCTCCACTCCGAGGATGTGGTGCACGTCAAGGAACTCTTTGTAATGCAGCTTCTGCCCGCAGCCGGCGCGCTCACAACCGCTTGTGCGCGCAAGCACCGCGCGGCGAACGAGCGGATCGCGTTTGACCTCAGAACGCACCACGCCACGACGCTCGGCACCGTCGCTGCCGATGAGCCACGCGTCACCAACTGGGCAGTCATCGAAAGTGTCGTCACCGGTCTCGTCGATCTTTGCCGGTGCAACTGCCAGCTTGGCCAAATCAATAACACCGGGCCAGCTCCAGAGTACGTCCGCGACCTCATGACCATGTGCCTTACGATCGTCCTGGAGCCAGATTGTCGGGCTAGTGCCGTTCATCGCGTGATTCTTCGACATCCTGCCGAGCAGTCCCTTGGCGATCAAGCCGGCGCTCACATCGCGCTGACGGCGCCAAATCGGCGCAAGTTCGTCTCGGGGAATTAGCGCGGCGTAAGCGATGTCCAAACCATCGCGCTGAACAAAGAGGTGATGTGTATTTCCCTCAGCCCGGTCACGCTCGACTACGAAAGCGAGCGTGTCATCCCAGCTATCATTGATCAATCGAGCGCGCAATTGCGCGGCCGCGATTTTCCCCTGGTTCGCACGTTCGTCGGTGCGGCGCCAGCACAAGCGAACTCGCATCTGCAGCGTCTGACCATCGGGCGCCTGCACACGCAAAAACTGCGCAATTGCGGTGCCTGTCTGTGTGCGGTGATCGCGCAGAACCGAGTAGCCGCGCTCTGTTAGGAACGGCCCGATGGCATCGCGTGTCACTGCTTCTTCGACGAGGCTTTCTGTGCTGCGAAAGGCGCGTTTGTTCTCTGTCAACTGGTTCCCTCCACACTCCGTAACGCGGCGGTTTGCTATCGAGCAGGGACCAAGATCAATACGCCGGGCCGCTCTTCGCGCACTTGTCCTGGACCGTATGCGCTCACGCGGTCATTTTGAAGAATTACCGTGTAGTCAGCCCGGTTCCACGACCATCCACTGATCAAGCGATCGGAATAGCGCAACGCCTCATACTCGCCGCTTCGTTGAAACCCGTCTGGGTTTCCAAGAATCGAGACGACCTCGGCTTTTGACATTCCCTCGTGAACATCACCCATCTTCTGGCCGGTCACACAGCCACTTGCTAGGCCTGCGACCGAGAGCACTGCTATCCTGAGTATGGCCTTCATCATTGTCTGGTCCTTCGCTTTCGCGTCCTCGTTTTCCGGTGGGTTAGCGATGCGTCACAAGCGCAGGAATTCGATTTGACGCTCCGGTGCAAAGCGGCCCTTTTCCCCTGCCGGTTCGCTCGATGGTCATGCCGTCGCATGACAGGAACGGCCGAAACTGCTTTCCACCGTGCATAGGAGACTTTGTATGGACGAAGCACACGTCACATTTCGGGCACTTAAGGAGGTCGGGTGTCGTTGACAGGGCGGAGAGCAGCGCGACTGCCTCGCCGAGATCTCGAGCAACTGCCGCCCCCGAAAAGAAGACGTGAGTTGTCCCTTTTCCCTCAAGGCTCATCGACAGCTTCTCGTAGAGCGCCCGATTTACGTTTCCGAGAAATGCATTTCCGACGAAGCTGCCGAACGCAGTGATTTTCCAGCCATTCGGAAGGACCTTCTCGTACGAATCGCCAAATCCGGACGAGTTCAACAGTTGGAAAACCGCCGCAATGAGATCGGCGGACGCATCGTCTTTGGGTATGCCCATATCTCTCCCGTTCTCCGATCTACTGAGCGGTAGCGCGCCGGTAATTGCTGACGATCACATCCGAGCGTAGAACCGATTGCGTTGCATTTGCCTGGTGAAACTGCGCTTTCACAAACGCCTCGACAGCGACCGGATTGGCCTGCGGGAATTCCTGCATGATTTGACGATGCGCAGCTTCCAGCGTCGCGCCTATGGCCGGTGTTATGCCGTTACTCATAGCTCTTTTTCCGTGTTCTGGCGTCTTATTCTGTCGCGGGCTGCAAACGAGCGCCGCCCGAGTCCATGTCAAAGCGCACGATCGGGAACCGACTGGGCGTCACCACGAGCAGCGAGGCCGGTGCGAGCGCGGAGATCTTGAACGTTGCGGTCAGCAGATGCTGCCCTTCCGGCAGGTAGAGCGGCAGCGCCTCGCCCGGCGACAGCTCGGCGGTCTCCTTGCCGTCTACGGACAGCACGAGACTGGAGAACGAGCCAGCATAGGCGCCCGCATTGCGGATGACTGTGATTTTCTGGCCGCTGTCGCTCGGCGTCGTGAACGTGGTCGAGATCAGGCGACCGGCCGGCACGGGCTTCGCGCTGCTCAGCGGCACGGGGCTGGTGGAGCACGCTGCGAGTGCGGCGGCAGCGATCAACACGGAGTGGCGGCGCATTGCAGAACCTTTCATTTTTCCGGATACTCAACGAGCCTCTATTTTAGTATCACTATGATACCTGCCAAGGAGCTTGGCGTACTTCTTTGTCAAGCCTTCTTTCTGTAGCAATAACAGCCCAACAAGCATCCTTGCTGTCTGATCCGTGATGACCTGAGCGCCCGTTGCAATGCGCTTTACGCTGACTTCGGACATGCCAAGCGCCGATGCTGTTTGAGCATGGGTCCACCCCAATTCCGCTTGAATCTCCTTGAACTGTGCTGGCCTCACCTACTACCTCAAAATGATCGCGAACAAAGTAGCACAATGATACTCTGAGACATCTCATCGGAGTATCAGGGTGATAACGGCAGGCTCGGCGTTTTCTTTAGTCGAAGCCGGCATCTAACGCAGCTATAGCGTCGCGCAGTTCTTGGTCAGATAGTTCCACGTACGGGGCGACATGATCGAGTTCCGCATGGCCGAAAAGCAACTGAACTGTATCCAGCGAGTGTCCCAGCGCTACGAGGCGACTTCCAACGGTTCGACGGCCGCTGTGACTACTGTGGCCCGCTGCAAGCCCCGCAGCCCTGTACAGTCCGGTGACGTAGCTTTGCAAACTGTCGGCGGCTAGGTATTCGGGTATTCGACCGCCTCACCTCGAAGGTTTGTGCGCCGTCTGGCGGTCAGTTCGAATGCACCACCCTTCTGCGTGACGATTAGACGCGTTTCCGGCATTAGCCCACGATAACCGCGTCGGTCGATGGCCGTGCCTGCACAGCGTTGTTAGCGCCATTCGACGTAGCGGTCGAACGCTTTGATCGTCAGATGGTGCGACAGGTACACGCATCGCGCGCGACAGCCCTTTGCGATTTAGGCGCGTAAGCTGACTTCTCGCGACGCGCGCCGGTCTTTGTGAGCACATCGCGAACTTCGAGCCGAGCGATTTCGGTAGTGCGCATGCCGCACGTCAATCCGAGTAGGAGAATTAGGGTGTCTCGTTCGGGGAATCGCTGGTTGCGTCGGTGACCTGAAGCAGATGGCGAAAGCGGGCGGGAGTGAGAACTTTAGCGCGTTTGGGTTCCGTGTTTCCTATCTCGGAATATGCTCGAAAACCGATCCTGTTACGAGAGGAAAAACGCGTGGCGCTCCTTTCCAATATAACGGCCGCCGTGTCTCACTTCCTCGTAAAATAGGCGCAGACGCTGCGACGCTGATGCCGACCGCTGGACGCGACCGCCCCGGATTTTCTAACCTTTTGGCCTTTCGGCGCGCGGCGAGGCCCGTTCGCCGTGGGGAATCGGCACGTTCCCCGGATTCATTAACCTTTCGAGCGTCGCCCGAGCGCCCGTCATGACAACGCAACGGCACCGACAAGCGCAGCGTTTGAAAGACACGCTCCGACCGCAGGCGGTTGACCGGAAGATGAGAAGTTGCGACGCGACCTGAACCCGGGCGCGTCAAGCAATGACAAGACATGAGCGGCCCGGTGCGGCCCCTCAGTTCAGCGAACGGAAACGAAGAAGGCACACTTCTTCACCGGCTTTGCGCGCGCTGCTGACTTCATATCGGCCCGAGCTCGTCATTACTTGATCAACTGCATCCCGGCAACCTTCGAGGCCGTCACGTCGAAAGTGGCCGTGTACTCGCACTCCGCGACATGCCCCGACCGCTCGATTAGGCAGTCCGCGAAATCCGCTTTCCCAGATGCCACAAAAACGCGCAAAGCCTTTCGCACCGTGTCAGCAGCCTCAACGACCAGTTCCTTGGTGCCGATCATCGAATCGACGATGTCCTTCATCTGCTCGCGCTCGACGCCATAGCACCGCCCGAGCACCCACACGACCTCAACCAGTGCGACCTGCGAGACGTATCCCGGTCGTTCCGCAGATAGGGAATCCATCAGCGCCGTCGCCTTCTTTGACTGCACCGCGTCGTCCTGTGCGAAGTAACGGACTAGCACGTTCGTATCCAGTCCAATCATCGCGCGGACGCCCCCTGCTCGGCGATGGCCCGGTTCATGTCCTCGATCGAGACTGATTTCGCAGGCTTCTTCACGATACCCTTGAGAGACGAAAGCGAGCGCGTGGCCGCATAGACCTCATACCGGCCCGTTGCCTCATTGAAGCTGAATTCGATCCGGTCGCCGGACTGCAAGCCAAGCTGATTGCGCACGTCTATAGGGATCGTGACCTGGCCCTTTGAGGTGATAGTTGCTGCTGTCATGATGAACCTCCATTATTCCTTACTTTATGGTAAGGCAAGCCGAAAAACAAGGGCTAACCGTTGACGCCGATCACGCGCGCAATTGGCAAGTGCACGCCAGTGCGTGCGTCGCACTGGCACATCTATGTTTGACGGTTAGTCGCATTTGCCCGCGCCGCTGAAGCGTGCTTCAATGAGCCGAACGGGACTCGACAACAAAAGACACGATGAATCTCCAGGATCCGAGCCCAGATGACTGGGATGACTTTGAACGCGCACTGGCGAACGATGATGGCTCTGCTGCCAGAGAACATTTGGCCGCGGGTCGCGCGATTTACTATTCCGAGTCGGACACTCCCACCGGTACCTGCGTGAAAGAGTATCCGGACGGACGTCGTGAGATTGTGACGTTTGATGTCGACGGTGGCGAGGTGCTGATCTCGGTCGCTTCGCACCGATCCCGGCAATCGCTGGCCGACGCACTGGCGCAGCACCCTGAAGATAGCACGAGTGATTTCGAGCCACCCGTCGTCGAAATTCGGCTTAAACGAGCAGATCTTGAGGAATGACTGCTATGTCTCTTAAGTTGCCGAATACCGGCATCCGCGAGTTCGTCGCTGATCTCGCGAAAAAGCATAACGTGGAATACATCGAAACGAACTACAGCGCCCTTGCACGACAGATTTCGCGCCTTTCCGATGCCGAGGTCGCACCTGACGAAACAGAAAAATTAGTGATCGCTCTCCGTCAGGCTAAGGTAATTGACGGTCCGACAATGGTCGCATTGTTGGGCCGGTATTTTGATGAGTTAAATGTTACACCACGCTAATTCGGAAGGCTTAAAGGCAAGATCGTTATCCGGATGATTTCGACGCACCGCTTCCCGATGACGTGCTCGATCTGTTTCAAAAAGGCGAGAACCCGTAGTTCCCGACAGTCGGACTGCAGGGAGCATTGGAAATCATTCCAATGCGCGGCAATATTTTTACAACGATTAATTATCGTACTTAATTCGACATTATCGACATTTGTCCAGCCGCACCAGTACGTGGCTACTATCGCCATTCACTGTTCATCCTCTGCAACATTCAGCGCAAACGATGCGCGGCGCTTTCTCCCAACAAATTCTTTTGGGAATGATTCAAGAAACCCTGAATACCGCCGTGCGCCGATAATCGCTGCAGCGTCTTTGTCAAAGATTTCCGGAGTTGCCTGAAAGACAAAACGGATGAGCTGATCTACCTGAGCGATCACGAGCTGCACATCGTCGCCCACTCGCGCCGTCTCGTTTAGCGTGCGAACCACGGTCGCTGCGAGCCGCGCCTCAGCATCACGAATCTCTTCGAGCACCGTCTCGTCGGCGAGGAATCGTTCGACTGCCAACCCAATCAATGCAGTCACGGTCGAGGCCCGCTGATCTGCCATTGCCTTCAGCCGTTCGACGCTTGACGGGTCTAAACGGACGGTTGTGTGAGTCTTTTTCATCTTTTACAGCCAGTCTGAAAGGAGTGTTCTCAAAGCGAACACAGAATACGTCTGATGAATACAATTGTAGCACGCTCGGCGGACCTAACCACGAGCCTTAGCGCGGAAAAACTCGGCCGTGTGTGCCACACTCTTTATGTTCCACTACATGTTGTTTTCGGGTCTAACTGCAGCTTTTCCCGGAAAAGCTCTCGTAGATGCCCGGGTTCCGGGGAGGCCAGGCGCTCCGGCGCCGGTTCGGCCGACGCGAGAAACGGGGCCGGCGAGCCCCGCATGCGAGCCGACGTCGCGGATTTGCCCCTCCCGAGCTGTTTTGCGCCGCGCGGGTACAGCCCGAGTACTGTGCGAGTACGTGACGAGTACAGAAAGACTCCCGGCGCTCCCGCACTGGGGTACTCAGAAAGTACGGCGCGGGTACTATCAGGGTACCAATCCTCCGATGTACGATTCGCTGGGTACGTAACGGGTACGCCAGAAGTACGGCAAAGGTACGCGACAGGTACACCCGCCGGAAACACGGTAAAATGCGACGATTCCTTAGACGATTGCCTGTGAAATGACCGACAAAGAACCCAAAAGAGAGGCGGTGCCATTCCCGCGCTTCTCAGTCGCAGCGGGCGAGAAGCGGACGAAAATCGGCAGGTTGCGCGAACTCTTCGACGAAATCGAGACGGCACAACAGCAAGGTTGGCGACTTGAAGAAATTCTGCGCGGATTGGCAGATCAGGGGCTAGACGTTTCTCTCAACACGTTGAAGGTTTCTATCAAGCGACTGAGAAAAAACCGTATCGAACCCATATCAAGAACCAAAAAAGAGACCGTTGAACCCCAAAACAAAAGCGTGGACAACGTGCAGCCGAGAACTTCGACAACCGCTGGGACCATCTCGAAAGACGGTTTTCGCAATCCGATGCCAACGTTTCACCGCGACGTGACGAAAAGACTAAACCTGGACGAATAACGAGGATAAAACATTAGCATCAAAATCTAAATCAAAGATAAAGTCAACCTCATTTTGCAAGGCAAAGGCGGCATCAGGAAGTCGCTGGTTGGCAATATGCTTGCCGAATGGTTCAGAACGCAGCATGCGCCAGTCAAAGCGTATGACTTAGCCAAGAAAACACTACGCTCGCGCATTCCAAGGCGCTGGAAGTCGTTCATCTGAATGTGATACGGTCTGACCGTACCATCGATCCAATGCAGTTTGATAAGCTTATAGTGGACATTATCGAATCACCGGAGGCACGAATTTCCTGGTGGACACAGGCGCGAATACGTTTCGCCATTGATGGCCTATTTTATTTCGAACGGCGCATTCGACGCGATTCGTGACGCCGGAAAAACGCCTTTCATTCACTCAATCGTGGGGGGGCGACAACCTGCAAGACCCGGCCGAAGGTTTTCACGCGGTCGCTGAATCCACACGCGTACCGAATGTTGAAACGGACGTGGCGTTAGTAGTTTGGGAAAACGAGCTGACGGTATGGAAGTACCGCCTGGTGGCACTTCTGTGGTGGCGGTGGGCTACTCTTCGCGATCGCTGGCGGGGTTATCGGGGCGGCGTTTTTCAGCCGACACGAGAACCGGTCGCCCGATGAGGTGCCGGAGATTGCGGCGGGTCAGGACTTTCTCTCGATCTCGCCGAGACTCGACGCTGAGACGCGTAGTAAGGTGGTAAAGCTGGTGGAATCGACTCACAGCGATTAATCGCCGCGTCAGGGAGTTGCGTTGTCGTCAAAAGCCCCGTCTTGTGCGACAGCGCAAGGCGGGCTTTTCTTCGCCGGCGAGAGACGGCGCCGTTGCGATCGAATCTCGTCTCTAGCGCTCCTTTTCTCCGCACCGGGCGGTTCGAGCCCGGTTTGGCTGTTGGCGGTTGCCGAGCGCGGGGGGCGCAGCCCCCAAGAGCGGTTCCTTCGACTCTTTTAAATCGCAGCCGTAACCCGCGCGAAAGCTGCGAAACTGGTCGAAGCGAGTTGTCGTGAGTAAGCGCCGCAACGCCAGCCGGGACGATGCCGAAGCCCGTCTGTGCGAAGTCGCACGGGGGGCGTTTCTTCCAGTGGCGTAAGCCAGCCAGCGCGCTTGCGCTGGACGCCTTCTAACTCTCCTTCTTCCAGACCGGGGCCTTCAACTGGGTGCGCGACCGCAAGCGGAAGTCTGGCTTGCTCATGCGTATCGCACCGACCGAGCATCATCTATAAAAGTCCACCAACGAATATTGACGCCGGTATAGGCCCGTCTCTCGGCCAAGAAGTTCTTCGATCAAGGCAGTTCGATATTGAATGTAGATCGACGCCGCCTTGCGCTCGTTCTGTTTATTAAGCCTTGCTTGCGCCATTGAGATCGCGAAAGCAAGCATAGCCGGCCCTGTGCGAAGACCCTCGCCATTCAGCGTACCCGTTTTATACAAACCGCGGAGCGCGTCTTTGACCAATATCTTCAACCACTCGTCCGACAGATTTTGTGGGATCGCCGCGTCAGGGCCCCAGCCTACGACTTCTCGTTGCAGTCTTTCCAAAAGATCATCGTTCATTGTGGGCGGCAATTCCCGAATTGCGCGGTGCACCATTGCGCCTCCTTTGGGTCGTAAATACCGTGGTCTTGCATGCATAGTACCGGGAATATACGGGCATGCAAAGAGTCTCTGGCGCTTTAGACGAAACTGGGTACCTGCTTGCCTTGGGTAGGGCAATTCGAGTGCTTAGGGCCGGCGTTGGGCTCTCGCAGGAAGGGTTAGCTCACGCGGCTAAGATTGACCGCAGTCACATGGGCAAAATCGAACGAGGTGAGCGCAACGTCACCATTCTCAATGTCGTCCGAATCTGTTCGGTCTTGCGCTGTTCCGTCTCTGAGTTGACTGCGCGAGCAGACGCAATCCTCGCTAACGACGCAGTCTCCGCCTCGGAACGATAGGCCGTTGTGGACGAGCGAACCTGTTCCCGGCAGCGGTTCCCATCGGCTAGTGTGGCTGCGAAAGGCGGCACTATAACGATTGCGGGCGAGCCCAGTAAGGCGCGCCACAACAGTCGGTTCCTCATCATCGAGACGTTTGATCAGTAGGTGCCACCCGTAGGCTTGTGTGATGATCTGCTACCTGCTTCTGCCCTCCTGGCGGCTCAGCGTTTCTGCACATCTTTCTGCATACCACCTCGAAGTTTCTTTGTCCGGAGGAGCTAAGCCGTGTCCGTTATCTCGTTATCTAGGATTTCCTAAAAAAGAGCTAAGAACCTTCTTAAAACCTTCTAGCATCGGTCCGCGCTTGTTCTTTTCCCTGTGTCTTCAGATGTTTACGCAAGTCCAAAGGTGAATATCTGACTTGAATCGGTGGGTATCTGACTCGTTTGGGTAAGTATTTGACTATCGTTGGTGTACATCTGACTTAAATGGGTGAGCATTCGACTATTGGCCTGTGGATAAAGGGCGGCTCGCCGTCTTGCTCCGAGATTGGCATGTTTTTGTGATTTTGAGGCCTTCGAACCCTGCGTTTTCCCGCCCAAAACCCGGTTGTTCGCTCGGTTGGTGACTATTTGACTTGATTTCCAGCGTGCTAGATGGCTTTTAGAGTCAAATAGTCACCGTTGATTGAGGCGGTAGTGATCATTTGACTAGAGCCGGGCTGCGGCTACGTTGGCCTTCGGGTCAGCGGGTTCCGTCGCTCGATACCCGATCGGCGCTGGAGGTGAGCATTTGGCCCCGGACCACCCTCACTTTGTCCGTTTCGTCGAGGTGCCAAGATGAAAGAAACCCTACTTCCGTCAAGCGGTCCAGTGCTGCCTTGATTGCGCGGCGGAAAAATTTGATCTCAGCCATACGAGATCCACATAGCTTATGTATCGTCTCGACTTTCATTGGGTACGGATGTTGATTGGTCGAGTAGAAGGCATGCAGCCATTTCTCCAAAGGAGAAAGCTTGGTTCTGATTTGCCAATCGATACGTGTGTAATCGCCAGGTTTGAGCTGTGCTGCGACCTCGCTGTTGATCTGCACCTTCCAAAAGGTCACTTCGTCAAAAGCACCCTCTTGCGCACCGGCGTACTTGAGCAACAGTGGACCGCCGTAGACGACCGGAACACTGCTTTTTGTGCGGGAGCGAGTTACCTCCAGCGCGCATGCGGTTAAGCGACGTATGGTTTCCCGCAGTTCTACGAGGCTGCGAGAGTTTTGAGTCCAGCCAAGCATCTTTATGAGAGAACGAGCCTCGAAGTCGACCCACTCCTGCCGATTGTCAACAGTGGCGCCGCGAGACAAATGGAGGATTTGCAAGTAGACGTCATAGTCGCGCTGCCGCAGTTCCTCTCCCGTGTACGTGATTTTGATGTGTTCCAACGCATAGATCGGCTTCGCCTTGAGATCCATACGCGCATCCCTTTGCCCGCAGGTGAAGAGCGCGGATCGAACCAGATCGTGCAGCACGGGCCGATGATCTTCCGACCATAGCGGAATCTGGACACGTGTCGGTGGGCGCGGCGACTGTTGACTCCCGCTCTTCCTCCCTGCGAGGGATTTCTCAAGCCTTGCGACAATCTCGAGCGCTGTCTCCTTGGGCGCTACCTTCTCGGTCGCCTCTGAGGATTTCAGAAATTCGGAGGAAATCAGACCCGCTGCTTTCTTTGTCATTTGCTTCGTTCCTCGGCGTCGATCAGGTATTCTAGTGCCGATTACTTTTTTCGAGTATAACAACAAATTTTAATCGGACGGACAATGATTGATCCTTTGCGCCCTGAATACACAATCGACGACATCGAGGATCAGGCCAATCGCGTGGCGGACGTTGTGGAGCGTGTTCGGAACAGCATCTTTTCGCCGGACTACATAAAGAAGCCCCCTACTTTCTCGGTCGCCCAGCTTGCTGCTCTTTGCCGCATCGATCGCAGCGCCCTAACGAGACGGGTTGCAAAGGGCGATCTCCCCGCCGGCAAGGAAATAAACAAGTCCCGTCGCGACTTCACGTTGGCCGAAGCCCGGCGATGGGCACGTGCTTACGGACGGTCGTATACGCGCGGACCGGATGACCGGGCGGTCGTCGTAACCACCGGGAACAGCAAAGGCGGTGTGAGTAAAACGACCACGACAATGTGCATGGCACAGGGGTTGTCGCTTCTCGGATACCGTGTGTTGTGCATCGACTTGGACCCGCAGGGGTCGCTCACGAGCCTATGCGGCTACCTGCCAGATACCCAGGTTCAAGAGGAAGACACAATTTTGCCGTTGTGTGCCGGAGATGAGCTTTCGCTTCGATATGCAGTCAAGCCGACCTATTGGGATGGACTGGACGTCGTCGGTTGTAGCCCGGTGGCCTTCGCAGCCGAATTCCACATTCCAAGTCGACAGTCGAAGCGTGAACCCGATTTTCGATTTTATGACGTGCTCAACAAAGGATTGCACGACCTTCGAGCGGAATATGACGTCATTTTAATCGACACCTCACCAACACTTTCCTACTTGTCTTTGAACGCCTTCTTCGCTGCTGACGGGCTGATTATGCCGATACCGCCCCGCGGCATGGATTTCGCCAGTTCAAGCCAGTTTTGGACTCTTTTTTCGGGTTTGGCTTCCTCAATTGCCGAGCAGGCAGGTGCTGAAAAGACATGGAAATTCATCGACGTTCTGCTTTGCATGACCGAGGGTCAGGGCAACGTGAACGAAAGTGTGGTGAGGGAATGGGTGAAAGTGGCGTACGGGGACAAGCTGATGACAGGAGAAATTCCGAAGACAGTTGTATCAAGCTCGTCCGGTACCAAGTTTTCTACGGTCTACGACATAACCAAGTACACCGGTAGTGCCAAGACCTATCAGACGGCGCGGGTTGCCTATGACGCAGCCGTCGATCAAGTAGAGGCGCAAATCAGACGTGTCTGGGTTAATTGAAGGAGTTAGTTGATGACAAGTAAGAAAGAGGAGGCGGCTCGACTCGCCGCTGCCGCATTGGATCCGGCACTCACGCCTCGCCTGGAACGTAGAACGCCGCGAATTGCGATGAACAGGGTCACCGATTTCACAGGCGAACTTGAAAAGGTTGAACGAGATCTGAGCGAGGCGCAAAGGAAACTCGCGCTTCACGACGGGGCGCGGCCCACGCGGAAACTCTCACCGGAGTCGATTAAAGCTTCGAAGTTTGCAAATCGAATCGAGCGGTCGTTTGAAGGACCGTCATTCGAAGCCTTCAAGCAAGAGATTTTGAGCGCAGGCGGGAACGTGCAGCCGATCAAAGTGAGACGAATCGGCCTGGAAAACTACGAAGTTGTATTCGGGCACAGACGACATCGAGCGTGCTTTGAGCTTGGATTACAGGTCCTTGCAATGATTGAAGACGACATGTCCGACAAGGATCTGTTTGAAGAGATGAGCAGGGAAAACGAACAGCGAAAAGACCTCTCCGCGTATGAGCTCGCCATGCATTACAAACGAGGCATTGATCTCAAGCTCTACCGGAATTGGTCTGAGATTGCAGCCGTGCTAGGGAAAACCAAAAGTTTGATGAGTCGCTACAGCGCACTTGCTGAACTACCTGAAGCTGTTGTGAATGCGTTTCGGTCGCCAAGCGACATCCAACCGAAGTGGGCGGAAAAACTAAGGCGAGTCATTGATGTTGACTCCGCCGCGGTGATGAGTGCAGCGAAAGCGGTCGCAGGAAAGTCCCTTCCCCCTAAGGAAGTGTACGAAGCACTTATCAATCGCACGGCGCAGGAGTTCACCCGGGTGAACTTTTCGTTTGGAACATGGAATGAGACAAATAAGAAGGCGACGATCGACATCGATAAGACGACTTTAGGTCCAGAAAGACTGGAGTCGCTTCGGGCTTTCTTGACATCGTTGCAGTCCGAGAGTTCACCGGAGTGAAGTCAGTTGCGTTCACGCTCCGCCGTCCGGCTTGGCGAGCCTAGAGCAACAAAGCCGGAACTTAGCACGTGTGAATCGTGACAACAGACACGCCCTTCGGGCGGATTGTCCCGTTTATGCATAGACCGACCCGGGGCTTGATCGGTTGAGCCGCGCGATTGTCCGACGACGGAGCTTGGCCATTGTCTCCAACTATTCTCTTAGACCCCCAATACCTCTTGTTCGCTTGCGATGTCGTTCTGGTGGCGCACCGGCGTCGTTAGGTGGTCGTCCCGCGCGTGGACGCGCGCATCGCCTGACCGACGTGTCGATCCGTCATGGCCGGGATACGGTGTTCATAGTCGATCGTCAGCGTATGGCGCCCTCTTTCCCAATAAGCGTCCGACGTTCCACGCCTCGACGTCAATCCGCGTCGGACGGAGCCCGAGGCCGTCGAGCACAGGGCACTGACCCCCTCGGGCGACGCGCGTTCGCGCGCGAGGTGGAGGGCGCCGGAGGCGTCGCCGTAGTGTCTAGCCCAGCGTCTGCTAGTTGGGGCATGAATGCACAGGGTGCTGGCGAACTCGCGTGTCATGGGTTCGCACCCGTCAACCGGGCTCATGCTGCCTTTCTTGGGTGTCTTCGGACCAGCACAGGTGAACGTTGCGCCGTGCTGGCAAGGTGCGGCAAAAAATCGACCTTACTGACGTCCGAGGCAAATCCTGCTGAGCAAATGGGGGATGTATCAGTATCACCTTGTGGCAAGTCGGCCTCTAGATCGATCGGAACAGGGCCATGCCTTTGATCCTCGCGGTTGCTGATCGTGGGTCGGTAGGCGAAGATAGGCTTCGGCGCATGCGAGATAGCGAGCGCCGTCTTCAACTTTTTCTAGGTCAAACACAATGGCAACGGGTACGGTCAAGTGGTTCAACGATGCAAAGGGCTTTGGCTTCATCACGCCGGACGCGGGTGGTGACGATCTGTTCGCGCACTTCTCGGAAATCCAGTCGAACGGATTTAAGTCGCTCGCGGAAGGGCAGAAGGTGACGTACGACGAGAAGATGGGTCCGAAGGGTAAGCAGGCGGCGAACATCAAGCCGGCGTAAGGATGGGGACCCTGGCGATTCAAGCGGTCGTCGGGGCGTCACTTGGACGGGGCGGAGGCCAAGAAGCGGTCAATGAAGGCGCCAAGGAGGCAAACAGTCAAGCCTGCCTTGTCTGCTAATTGTCGCAGCCAAACCATTCATCAGCGACCCATTTTAAGGTCCGCGAGGTTCTGTCTCGCGACGTTAAGCAAGTCAATTGGTGCATCGGGCAATGAGATAGCGGCAATGTAGTCGGCGATTGCCCCGTGGAAATCGCTCTGCTCGCCTTTGGCGATGCCGCGGTTGATGAGGGCCTCTATCACCTTGTTGGTCGGCGCATTGGGCAGTGCGATTGCGGCGGTGTA
>NZ_JALQDZ010000059.1:0-235 GCF_023630985.1 Caballeronia sp. ATUFL_F1_KS39
CCATGTGACGCCGAGCTTGCCGAGCCCGCGCGCGATCTCTTCGACGCGCGGCTTGAAGTCGGTGAAGGTGTCGTCGTCGAACATGATCTCTTTCACTTCGGGCATGTTGTCGCGAATCCACTTCACTTCCGCGAGCACGTTCTCGACCGAGCGCACGCGATAGCGATGTCCGCCGACCGTCTGCGGCCAAAGGCAGAACGTGCAGCGTGAACGGCAGCCGCGTCCGGTGTAGATC
>NZ_JALQDZ010000060.1:0-237 GCF_023630985.1 Caballeronia sp. ATUFL_F1_KS39
GTACAAGCAAGCTCGCCGCAGAGGAGGCCATCAATGCGGTGTTTGAGACGATCGCCAAGACGGTGGCGGCAGGTGATGCTGTGCAACTGATCGGCTTTGGCTCGTTCGGGGCCGGCGAACGTGCCGCGCGCACCGGTCGCAATCCGAAGACCGGTGAGCCAATCGAAATCGCGGCAGGCAGGACGGTCAAATTCACCGCGGGCAAGGCGTTCAAGGATGCCGTCAACCAAGCGTGAG
>NZ_JALQDZ010000061.1:0-176877 GCF_023630985.1 Caballeronia sp. ATUFL_F1_KS39
TATCGTGCCGATGGCAACATCGAGTTCCTCGGCCGCAACGATCATCAGGTGAAGGTGCGCGGCTTCCGTATCGAGCTCGGCGAGATCGAAGCGCAACTCGTGGATCATGCCGCCGTGCGTGAAGCGGTCGTCATCGCGCGGGCCCGCAGCGAAGCCTCCCAGGATCAGCAACTCATCGCTTATGTCACGCTGCTCGCCGATGTCGATGCCAGTGTCTTGCGCGAGCATCTCGCCGAGCGCTTGCCCGATTACATGGTGCCCTCAGCGATCGTCATGCTCGATGCACTGCCGCTCACACCCAACGGCAAGCTCGACCGTCACGCGCTGCCCGATCCGCACGCCGATGCCTTCGCGTTGCGTCCCTTCGAAGCGCCTTTGGGCGAGACCGAATCGTCGCTCGCCGATCTGTGGGCCGAATTGCTGGGCCTCGATCGCGTCGGCCGGCAGGATAACTTCTTCGCGCTCGGCGGCCATTCGCTGCTGGCCGTCACGCTCATCGAACGCATGCGCCGCATCGGCCTGCACGCCAATGTGCGCGATCTCTTCGCCACGCCCGTGCTCAGCACGCTTGCCGCATCGATCGAGCGCGGTGCGATTGCGCACGATATCGTCGTGCCGCCCAATGTCATCACGCCCGACACGACCGCGCTCACCCCTGCCATGCTGCCGCTCATCGCCTTGACGCAAGCGGATATCGACTCCATCGTCGAACAAGTCCCGGGCGGCATAACGAACGTGCAGGACATTTACGCGCTCGCACCGCTGCAGGAAGGCATTCTGTTCCATCACATGCTGAGCACCGAGGGCGACCCGTATCTGCAAACCGCGCGCATCGCCTTCGATAGCCGCGAGCGTCTGGATGCCTGGCTCGATGCGCTGCAACGGATCATCGCACGGCACGACATCCTGCGCACCGCCTTCATCCACGACGGCATCAGCACGCCCGCGCAAGTCGTCTGTCGCCAAGCGCCTGTCACCATCGATGAGATCGAGCTCGATCCCGCACACGGTCCGGCTGTCGATCAACTCGCGCGTCTGTTCGATGCGCGCTCGCAACGCCTGCCTCTGCATCGGGCGCCCCTGCTTCGACTCACCCTCGCGAAGGAACACGATTCGCCGCGCTGGCTCGCGCTGCTCGTGTGGCATCACCTGATCGGCGATCACGTTACGCTCGAAGTGATTCAGAAAGAGATCAGCGCATTGCTCGAGGGCCATGCCGATGCGCTCGATGTGGCGCAACCGTTTCGCGATCTGGTCGCGCAGGCGCGGCTCGGCGCCACTCAGCAGGAGCATGAAGCGTTCTTCCGCGACATGCTCGCCGAGCTCAGCGAGCCCACGCTGCCCTTCGGCTTCACCGATGTGCATCACGACGGCTCCTCGGTCGCCGAAGCTCGCGTGACGTTGCCCGCGGCGTTGAACACGCGTCTGCGCACGCAGGCGCGAGAACTCGGCGTCAGTCTCGCCAGTCTCTGTCATCTCGCATGGGCGCGTGTGCTCGACGCGGCAAGCACCGGCGATGGCCGCATCGTCTTTGGCACCGTGCTGCTCGGGCGCATGCAGGCAGGTGTCGATCAGGCGCTCGGGCTGCTCATCAACACCTTGCCGATTCGCCTCGATGTGAACGATGTCTCTGTTGTCGATAGCGTGCGTGACACGCATCAACGTCTCGCGGCCTTGCTGCAGCATCAGCATGCCCCGCTCGCACTCGCTCAGCGATGCAGTGGCGTGGCCGCGCCCGCGCCGCTCTTTAGCGCGCTGCTGAACTATCGCCACAACCAGGCCGTCGCCGATGAACAATATGCCTTCGAGGGAATCGAGCTGCTGGGCGCCGAAGAGCGCACCAACTATCCGCTCATGCTCGCTGTCGAAGACAACGGCGCGAGCCTTGGCTTGACCGCGCAAACGCTCGCGCCGCTCTCGCCCGATCAGTTGTGCGGGTACATGGAGCAAGCGTTATCGAGCCTCGTGCAGGCACTCGAGCAGGCACCGCAGACGCCCGTCGACCAACTCGATGTGCTGCCGCCCAAGACGCGTCAATTACTGGTCCAGACGTGGAACGATACGGCTGCGTCGTACCCTGTCGATCTGTGCATTCATCAGTTGTTCGAGCAGCAGGTCGAGCGCACGCCCGATGCGATCGCGCTGATCTTTGGAGATCAGACGCTCACGTATGCGCAACTCAATGCGCGTGCCAATCGGCTCGCGCATCATTTGATCAAGTTGAGCGTGCGTCCGGAAGATCGCGTGGCGCTGTGCGTGGAGCGTGGCATCGGCATGGTGGTGGCGTTGCTCGCGATACTCAAAGCGGGCGGCGCCTATGTGCCGCTCGATCCGGCTTACCCCGGCGAACGCCTGACTCACATCCTCACTGACTCGACGCCGCGCCTCTTGCTCGCCGATGCCATCGGCCGTGAAGCACTCGGCGATACGGGTACGTTGAGCGTGCTCGATCCGGACGCATCGCTCGATGCATCAGAGGACAATCCTCAAACCAGAATCGAACCACATCATCTCGCATACGTGCTCTTTACATCGGGCTCCACAGGCAAGCCCAAAGGCGTGATGATCGAGCATCGCCAGATGCTGAACTTCCTGTGCTCGATGCGCGATATCACCTCGATGAACGCCGCCGACACACTGCTCGCTGTCACGACGATATCCTTCGATATCGCGGGCCTGGAGTTGTATTTACCCTTGAGCGCCGGCGCGTGCATCGTGCTCGCATCGCGCAACGATGCGGCCGATCCGCTCGCGTTGCAAGCGCTCATCGATGCACACGCCATCAGCTTCATGCAGGCGACCCCGGCCACCTGGCGCATGCTGCTCGACACGCAGTGGAGCGGCAGCGCGAAGCTTACCGCGCTGTGCGGCGGCGAAGCGTTGTCCGCGAACCTCGCGGCGCGTCTGAACGAGAAGGTCAAGGCGCTGTGGAATCTCTACGGTCCGACTGAAACGACGGTCTGGTCCTCGTGCTATCGCACGGGCCGCGACGCGCATAGGTCATCCACGGTATCGGTCGGCCGGCCGATTGCCAACACGCGTCTGTACGTGCTCGATGCGCACTACCGGCTCGTGCCGCCGGGTGCCGTGGGCGAGTTGTATATCGGTGGCGCGGGGGTGGCGCGTGGTTATCTCAATCGTGCCGAGCTCACCGCCGAGCGCTTCCTCGACGATCCGTTCATTGCCGATGCGCGCATCTATCGCACGGGCGATCTCGCGCGCTATCGCGCCGATGGCAATCTCGAGTTCCTCGGACGCAACGATCATCAGGTCAAGATTCGCGGTTTCCGGATCGAACTCGGCGAGATCGAAGCGCAGCTCGCGAGTCATCCGGCCGTGCGCGAGGCCGTCGTCATCGCACGGGCGCGGCGTGAAGAGACGCAGGACCAGCAGCTCATCGCCTATGTCACTGGCGCCACCGCTATCGATACGAATGCGCTTCGCGAGCATGTGACTGCGCGCTTGCCGGATTACATGGTGCCATCGGCGTTCGTCACGCTCGATGCGCTGCCGCTCACGCCCAACGGCAAGCTCGATCGGCGCGCATTGCCCGATCCGCAGTGGCAGGATCTCGCCGCTTATGTCGCGCCGCGCACCTCTCTCGAACATACGCTCGCGCAGTGCTTTGCCAGCGTCCTCGGACTCGAGCGCGTGAGTGTCTTCGACAACTTCTTCGCGCTCGGCGGGCATTCGTTGCTGGCCACGCAACTCGTATCGCGCTTGCGTCAGGCGCTTTGCATCGAATTGCCCTTACGAACATTGTTCGATGCGCCGACCGTGGCTTCGCTCGGCGAAACCTTACAGCAGGAAACGGGTCGCGTGAGCGCAATCCCGACACTGCAAGCACGCACGCGGCCGCAGCATTTACCGCTGTCTTTTGCGCAGGAACGCTTGTGGTTCCTCGAACAGCTCAACCCCGGACAGTCGACCTATAACATTCCGGTAGCCGTGCGCCTGAGCGGGTCGCTCGATGTTCCGGCGCTCGACACTGCGTTGAATGCCCTCGTGGAGCGTCACGAAAGCCTGCGCACTTCCTTCGTGCAACAAGACGGGCAGGCGGTTCAACGTATCGCGACGCAATTGCGGATCGCACTGCCTCCCGTCGAACTCGGCACGCTCGCCTCCGACGCGCAAGCGGCCGAAGTCCGCCGGATCACGCAAGCCGAAGCCACGCGAGCCTTCGATCTTCAGCACGGGCCGCTTCTTCGCGCGCGGCTGCTTCGCCTCGCCGAAGACGAGCATGTGCTGCTCTTCGCGATGCATCACATCATCTCCGATGGCTGGTCCATCGGCGTGCTCGTGCGTGAACTCGGCGCGTGCTATGAGGCCGCGTTGCATGACGAAGCGCTCGCTTTGCCGCCGTTGGCCGTGCAGTATGCCGACTTTACGTTGTGGCAGCGCGATTGGCTCACCGGCGCGGAACTCGATCGACAGACGCAATACTGGCGCACTCAGCTCGCCGAACTCGCACCGCTCGATCTGCCGACCGATCGCCCTCGCCCTGCGCGGATCAGCGGACGTGGCGCAACATTGCCCTTTTCGCTGAGTCCCAACTTGTCGGAGCGCGTGACCACGCTCGCGCATCGAGAAGGCGTGACGCCATTCATGGTGCTGCTCGCCACACTCCAGACGCTTCTTGGTCGTCTCTCCGGGCAATCGCAAGTGGCAGTCGGCTCGCCGATCGCCAATCGCACGCATGCACAGATCGAACCGCTCATCGGTCTGTTCGTCAATACGCTCGTATTGCGTGCGGATCTGTCGGGCGCGCCCAGCATGCGCGAATTGCTCACGCAAGTGCGCGATACGACGCTCGCCGCTTACGCACATCAGGACCTGCCTTTCGAAAAACTCGTCGAAGCGCTCGCGCCGGCGCGCGACACGAGCCGTACGCCGCTCTTTCAAGTGATGCTCGTCTTGCAGAATGCGCCGCTCGAGGCGCTTGCTTTGCCCGGTCTCACGCTGGAACTTCTGCCCCCGGCCGAAGCCGGCGCCAAGTTCGACCTCACGCTGAACCTGACTCACACGCACGACCGCTTCGCGGGCAGCATCAGCTACGCAAGCGATCTTTTCGATAGGCAGACTATCGTGCGTTTCGGTGAACGCTTCGCGCGCTTGCTGGATCAGGCGCTCGCGCGGCCCGATGTACCGTTACATGCGCTCGAACTCGTGTTGCCTGAAGAGTATGCGCTGTTCGATCGATGGAACGACACGGCAGCCGCCTACCCCGAGCACCTCTCCATGCATCAGCTTTTCGAGCAACAGGTTCGACGCACGCCCGATGCCACCGCGCTCATCTTCGAAGACGAATCCCTCACGTATGCGGAGCTGAATGCGCGTGCGAATCGGCTTGCTCATCGACTGATCGCGCTGCGCGTGCGTCCGGAAGATCGCGTCGCGTTATGCATGGAGCGGCGCGTCGGCATGATCGTCTCGTTGATAGCCACGCTCAAGGCGGGCGGCGCATACGTGCCGCTCGATCCTGCGTATCCGGGTGAACGGCTGAATCATATTCTTGCCGATGCCGGGCCTCGATTGCTGATCGCCGATGCAGCCGGCCGTCATGCGTTGGGCGACACGGGCACTCTGACGGTACTCGATCTTCATGCATCCGACGACGAAACGCTCTCGCAGGCCGATCCGCAAACACCGGTCGCGCCGCACAACCTCGCGTATGTGATCTATACGTCGGGATCGACGGGCAAGCCGAAGGGCGTCGCCATCGAACATAGAAACGCCGTCAACTTCCTGAACTGGGCGCAGAACGCCTTTACATCGAAAGAGCTTTCACACACGCTGTTTGCCACATCGATCAATTTCGATCTTTCGATCTATGAATGCTTCGCACCGTTGACCTGCGGCGCCACCGTGCATCTCGTCGACAACGTCCTCGCACTTTCCAGGAAGCCGCACGATGTGAGCCTGGTCAACACGGTGCCTTCGGCGATCACTTCTCTACTCGATGCAGGCGCATCGCTCGCATCCGTCGAGACTATCAACCTTGCGGGCGAGCCGCTCAGGCTCGCGCTGATGAAACGCATCTTCGCCGAGACCGATATCGAACGATTGTGCAATCTGTATGGCCCGTCCGAGACGACCACTTACTCGACGTGGATCGAGATGCATAGGGGCGATCACCTGAAGGAGACCATCGGCAAGCCGATCGCCAACACCCGCGTCTATCTGCTCGATGCGCGATGCAAGCCGGTGCCGCTCGGCACGGTGGGCGAAGTGTATATCGGCGGCGCGGGCGTGGCGCGTGGCTATCTCAACCGGCCTGAACTCACCGCCGAACGCTTCCGCGACGATCCGTTCATGCCCGGCGAGCGCATGTACCGCACAGGCGATCTCGCACGCTATCGTGCCGATGGCAACATCGAGTTCCTCGGCCGCAACGATCATCAGGTGAAGGTGCGCGGCTTCCGTATCGAGCTCGGCGAGATCGAAGCGCAACTCGTGGATCATGCCGCCGTGCGTGAAGCGGTCGTCATCGCGCGGGCCCGCAGCGAAGCCTCCCAGGATCAGCAACTCATCGCTTATGTCACGCTGCTCGCCGATGTCGATGCCAGTGTCTTGCGCGAGCATCTCGCCGAGCGCTTGCCCGATTACATGGTGCCCTCAGCGATCGTCATGCTCGATGCACTGCCGCTCACACCCAACGGCAAGCTCGACCGTCACGCGCTGCCCGATCCGCACGCCGATGCCTTCGCGTTGCGTCCCTTCGAAGCGCCTTTGGGCGAGACCGAATCGTCGCTCGCCGATCTGTGGGCCGAATTGCTGGGCCTCGATCGCGTCGGCCGGCAGGATAACTTCTTCGCGCTCGGCGGCCATTCGCTGCTGGCCGTCACGCTCATCGAACGCATGCGCCGCATCGGCCTGCACGCCAATGTGCGCGATCTCTTCGCCACGCCCGTGCTCAGCACGCTTGCCGCATCGATCGAGCGCGGTGCGATTGCGCACGATATCGTCGTGCCGCCCAATGTCATCACGCCCGACACGACCGCGCTCACCCCTGCCATGCTGCCGCTCATCGCCTTGACGCAAGCGGATATCGACTCCATCGTCGAACAAGTCCCGGGCGGCATAACGAACGTGCAGGACATTTACGCGCTCGCACCGCTGCAGGAAGGCATTCTGTTCCATCACATGCTGAGCACCGAGGGCGACCCGTATCTGCAAACCGCGCGCATCGCCTTCGATAGCCGCGAGCGTCTGGATGCCTGGCTCGATGCGCTGCAACGGATCATCGCACGGCACGACATCCTGCGCACCGCCTTCATCCACGACGGCATCAGCACGCCCGCGCAAGTCGTCTGTCGCCAAGCGCCTGTCACCATCGATGAGATCGAGCTCGATCCCGCACACGGTCCGGCTGTCGATCAACTCGCGCGTCTGTTCGATGCGCGCTCGCAACGCCTGCCTCTGCATCGGGCGCCCCTGCTTCGACTCACCCTCGCGAAGGAACACGATTCGCCGCGCTGGCTCGCGCTGCTCGTGTGGCATCACCTGATCGGCGATCACGTTACGCTCGAAGTGATTCAGAAAGAGATCAGCGCATTGCTCGAGGGCCATGCCGATGCGCTCGATGTGGCGCAACCGTTTCGCGATCTGGTCGCGCAGGCGCGGCTCGGCGCCACTCAGCAGGAGCATGAAGCGTTCTTCCGCGACATGCTCGCCGAGCTCAGCGAGCCCACGCTGCCCTTCGGCTTCACCGATGTGCATCACGACGGCTCCTCGGTCGCCGAAGCTCGCGTGACGTTGCCCGCGGCGTTGAACACGCGTCTGCGCACGCAGGCGCGAGAACTCGGCGTCAGTCTCGCCAGTCTCTGTCATCTCGCATGGGCGCGTGTGCTCGACGCGGCAAGCACCGGCGATGGCCGCATCGTCTTTGGCACCGTGCTGCTCGGGCGCATGCAGGCAGGTGTCGATCAGGCGCTCGGGCTGCTCATCAACACCTTGCCGATTCGCCTCGATGTGAACGATGTCTCTGTTGTCGATAGCGTGCGTGACACGCATCAACGTCTCGCGGCCTTGCTGCAGCATCAGCATGCCCCGCTCGCACTCGCTCAGCGATGCAGTGGCGTGGCCGCGCCCGCGCCGCTCTTTAGCGCGCTGCTGAACTATCGCCACAACCAGGCCGTCGCCGATGAACAATATGCCTTCGAGGGAATCGAGCTGCTGGGCGCCGAAGAGCGCACCAACTATCCGCTCATGCTCGCTGTCGAAGACAACGGCGCGAGCCTTGGCTTGACCGCGCAAACGCTCGCGCCGCTCTCGCCCGATCAGTTGTGCGGGTACATGGAGCAAGCGTTATCGAGCCTCGTGCAGGCACTCGAGCAGGCACCGCAGACGCCCGTCGACCAACTCGATGTGCTGCCGCCCAAGACGCGTCAATTACTGGTCCAGACGTGGAACGATACGGCTGCGTCGTACCCTGTCGATCTGTGCATTCATCAGTTGTTCGAGCAGCAGGTCGAGCGCACGCCCGATGCGATCGCGCTGATCTTTGGAGATCAGACGCTCACGTATGCGCAACTCAATGCGCGTGCCAATCGGCTCGCGCATCATTTGATCAAGTTGAGCGTGCGTCCGGAAGATCGCGTGGCGCTGTGCGTGGAGCGTGGCATCGGCATGGTGGTGGCGTTGCTCGCGATACTCAAAGCGGGCGGCGCCTATGTGCCGCTCGATCCGGCTTACCCCGGCGAACGCCTGACTCACATCCTCACTGACTCGACGCCGCGCCTCTTGCTCGCCGATGCCATCGGCCGTGAAGCACTCGGCGATACGGGTACGTTGAGCGTGCTCGATCCGGACGCATCGCTCGATGCATCAGAGGACAATCCTCAAACCAGAATCGAACCACATCATCTCGCATACGTGCTCTTTACATCGGGCTCCACAGGCAAGCCCAAAGGCGTGATGATCGAGCATCGCCAGATGCTGAACTTCCTGTGCTCGATGCGCGATATCACCTCGATGAACGCCGCCGACACACTGCTCGCTGTCACGACGATATCCTTCGATATCGCGGGCCTGGAGTTGTATTTACCCTTGAGCGCCGGCGCGTGCATCGTGCTCGCATCGCGCAACGATGCGGCCGATCCGCTCGCGTTGCAAGCGCTCATCGATGCACACGCCATCAGCTTCATGCAGGCGACCCCGGCCACCTGGCGCATGCTGCTCGACACGCAGTGGAGCGGCAGCGCGAAGCTTACCGCGCTGTGCGGCGGCGAAGCGTTGTCCGCGAACCTCGCGGCGCGTCTGAACGAGAAGGTCAAGGCGCTGTGGAATCTCTACGGTCCGACTGAAACGACGGTCTGGTCCTCGTGCTATCGCACG
Source organism: Caballeronia sp. ATUFL_F1_KS39 (assembly GCF_023630985.1). Classification (NCBI taxonomy): domain Bacteria; kingdom Pseudomonadati; phylum Pseudomonadota; class Betaproteobacteria; order Burkholderiales; family Burkholderiaceae; genus Caballeronia; species Caballeronia sp. ATUFL_F1_KS39. The sequence goes on from NZ_JALQDZ010000061.1 coordinate 9,337, forward strand.
GGCCGCGACGCGCATAGGTCATCCACGGTATCGGTCGGCCGGCCGATTGCCAACACGCGTCTGTACGTGCTCGATGCGCACTACCGGCTCGTGCCGCCGGGTGCCGTGGGCGAGTTGTATATCGGTGGCGCGGGGGTGGCGCGTGGTTATCTCAATCGTGCCGAGCTCACCGCCGAGCGCTTCCTCGACGATCCGTTCATTGCCGATGCGCGCATCTATCGCACGGGCGATCTCGCGCGCTATCGCGCCGATGGCAATCTCGAGTTCCTCGGACGCAACGATCATCAGGTCAAGATTCGCGGCTTCCGGATCGAACTCGGCGAGATCGAAGCGCAGCTCGCGAGGCATCCGGCCGTGCGCGAGGCCGTCGTCGTCGCACGGGCGCGGCGTGAAGAGACGCAGGACCAGCAGCTCATCGCCTATGTCACTGGCGCCACCGCTATCGATACGAATGCGCTTCGCGAGCATGTGACTGCGCGCTTGCCGGATTACATGGTGCCATCGGCGTTCGTCACGCTCGATGCGCTGCCGCTCACGCCCAACGGCAAGCTCGATCGGCGCGCATTGCCCGATCCGCAGTGGCAGGATCTCGCCGCTTATGTCGCGCCGCGCACCTCGCTCGAACATACGCTCGCGCAGTGCTTTGCCAGCGTCCTCGGACTCGAGCGCGTGAGTGTCTTCGACAACTTCTTCGCGCTCGGCGGGCATTCGTTGCTGGCTGTCCAGTTGATGGCATCGATTCACGCGAAGCTCGGCCAGGACATTTCGATTCGCGTTCTCTTCAATGCGCCATCGGTCGCGGAACTCGCCGATCAACTGAACGCCGCGCCTTCGAACAACGAATTCGATCCGATTCTGCCTATCCGCGCATCGGGGAGCGGCGCACCGCTCTTCTGCATTCATCCGGTCGGCGGACTGGCGTGGAGCTATGCGGGTCTCGCGAAGATCATCGATGACGACCGGCCCCTCTACGCCGTCCAGACGCCGGCGTTGAAGGAGCCCGGCTACCGTCCCGCGAGCATCGTCGACATGGCGGCGGACTATATCGCGCGCATCCGCACGGTTCAGCCTCACGGTCCCTATCACCTCCTCGGCTGGTCCTTCGGCGGACTGCTCGCGTACGAAATGGCGACGCAACTGCAAAACCTTGGCGAGAAGATCGGCGAGCTCGTGTTGCTGGATTCGCGTCTTCCGGACGGACTCACTGCATCCGAAGTCGATGAATGGGCGCTGTTCGCCGCGACGTTCCCGGACATGTCGCCCGATCTCACGCTCACGCTTCAGGCAATGCAATCGACCACCGAGCGCGTGGTCGCGCTGCGTGAGCATCGGCTGATACCGGCGTATATCACGGACGAGCACGTCACAACGCTGATCGGCACGACGCAACGGAACATGCAGTTGCAATCGATGTACACGCCCCGGTCGTTCCATGGCGATATCGTCTATTTCACGGCGACGCGCTCCGAAGCGCCCGGACAACCCCGACGTAGCGCGCAATGGCGAGCGTGCGTGAATGGTTCGATCGTGAACTACGACATCGACTGCATGCATGGCGAGATGTGCCTGCCATCGTCGCTCGCGATGATCGGACAGAACCTCGCATCGATGAATGTGATTGGTGCATCAGCGAAGTAGAGAACGAACAGCGCCACGGGCCTATAGGCCGGTGGCGCTGCCATCGAACGAAGGAATGGAAGGAGTGAAAAGAGTGCGCCGAGGCCGCCGATATGACGATCGCTCAACCTGCGCGCCGCTGCTTGCGATCGGTATGCTTGCGCACGTTGCTGGCGAGTTCCGAAATGATTTCGGTGGCTGCGCCGATGATCTGACCGAAGTCGAATCCCGCGCGCGTCATCTCCCGATAGAACGATCGTGCAAGCATCTTCGAGAGCTGGCTCGGGTTCTGTACGGATTGCGCGACGATGTCGCCGATCGTCTGATCCGAGGATCGCTTGATCGTTGCCTGAGCGAACGGCGAGGCGACGAGCTTCTCAAGCCGGTCCGCCTCGACGGATCGCGTGACGAACGTGCCGAGAATGCGAAGCAGCTTCAGATCATGTTCATCGAATTGCCGTCCGAGCCGCGGTCCCGATACTTGCACGACGCCTATCGTCTTTCCGTTCAGCGCGAGGACGGCGAACATCTTGTCGCGCGCGTCCGAGTATTCGACGATGGCCGTCTTCTCTCCGATATGCACTTCGCCGAATGCCTCCGTGCGGGCGGCGCACAACTCGACAACGCGATCGTCGACGGGTATCGAAACGACGCATCGCTTCACGCGCATTGCCTCGGCGACCATCGCTGCGAGTGCTTCCGGCGATACGTCGGTCGTCTCGGTGTCCGCAAACTCGACGAGCAGCGAATCCCGCGCTTCATAAACATGTTCGGCGCTTTTCATGAGCACTCCACCGGTAGGTTTGGATGTGCGTCAGGGTATGCGTCGAGAGTTAGTTCGCAGTTAGCCCATGACCGTGATTCGAACCGATCCGCGTCCTCATCCCACGCTAACTTTCGAAAGACACACTAAGCGTCATTCCTGACAGGTGCTCACGATGAAACGTCCCTTATTCATGCAGCGTCGCAGCATCAAGATTCGCGACGGCCGTTTTGATATTTCCGTCGAAGAGTCCGGAAGTATCGGCACGCCCTGCGTCTTGCTGCACGGCCGCGGCGAGTGCAGCGGCGTATGGCGAACATTGACCGACGCAGCGTCGGCCGAACATCGTTTCGTGTCGATCGATCTGAGGGGCCACGGAGATTCGAGCTGGGACCCGGAGCGCGCTTACGATTCGCCAACCCTCGCGGGCGATGTATTGCAGGTTCTGCTTGCAATGAACATAAGAAAGCCCGTTCTTATCGGTCATTCGCTCGGCGGCAGTGTCGCACTGCAATTGAACGCACTGCTCGGACACCATGTTTCCGGACTGGTCATGGTGGACTTCGGACCGGAATCCGATGCATCGGGTTCACAACGCGTTCGTGCCGACATACGCGAGACGCCGGCTACATTCGACACGGTCGACGGATATGTCTCGTGGTTGCTCGAACGGCGTCCGCTGGCCAACGGCCGTGCGCTTCGCAATCTCGCGCTGCATGCGTTGCGCCGCACGCCGGCCGGAGTGTTCGAGCCGAAGCTGGACCGGCGCGTCGCCGATGAGTCGCCGCAAAAGAGGGAGCCGCAGGCGGAACAACTGTGGCAGATGCTGGCGTCCGTGCGCTGCCCGACGCTCGTCGTGAGAGGCGTCGGGTCAGCGGTGCTAAAGCCGCAGGTTGCGCAACGCATGGCGCATCACGCGCTATGTGAAGGGCAACTCGCCACGATATCCCGCGCCGGCCATGCGGTGATGACCGATAACCCCGACGAATTCAATCGTACGATCGACGCCTTCCTTGCTTCGCTGCCGGATGCCGTGAGCGGAGGTCAGTGATGTTCTCGATCATTCCCGCGCAGCTTCGCCGACAGTCGATGCCGCGACTGGTCATTGCAGTCATCGCCGGGTTCGCCGGGGCGCTGTGCAGCGCGGAGATCGCGCGTCTCATCGGCCAGGTCGCCGCCGGCCAGATCGAAACGCGCGGACTGGTGATCGTTTTCTTCGCGGTGTGCGCGGCGCAATTGCTGTTCAGAACGAGTTCGCAGATCATCGTGCTCGATTTCGGTCAGCAGGTGATCTGCAGTCTTCGAATCGAGCTATGCCGCAAGATCCTGCGCACGCCCTACAAGAAGCTGCAATCGCTCGGGAAGCCGCGCCTGCTCGCCATTCTTACCACGGACATCAACACGTTCGCGCAGGCATCGCAAATGCTGCCGCTCGCGTTCGGCAACGTCGTGCTCATTGTCGTATGCCTCGTGTATATGGCCTGGCTTTCGTGGCAGGCGTTCGCGTGCTTTTTCGTCTTTCTCGTCGTCGGGGGGGCGATCTATCACAGTATCGAACGCTGGCCCTTGCGCGAAATGCAAGCGGTGCGAGATCAGCTCGATGTCATCTTCCGCCACTTTCGTTCCTTGCTTGAAGGCACGCGGGAATTGCAACTCAACGACGCGCGAGCCCGATACTTCACCGAACACGTCGTCCATTCGACCGCACACGCATTCCGCCGATCGTTCACCCGCGCGATGCTCATCTATTCGCTCGTCGCCAACGCCGGTGGCATGCTCTTCTATGTGGCGATCGGCCTGATCCTGCTCGTCGTGCCGCACTGGTTTCCACAATCCCACGGCGTGCTCGTGACGCTCACCCTCCTGCTTCTTTTCCTGATCCATCCGGTCAGCGAAGTCATGACGATCTTGCCGATTCTTCGTCAGGCGTCGATTGCGCTTAAGCGCATCCGCATTCTCGATGCCGAGCTCACGCAGCAAGCGGACGATGACGGTCATGGGTCCGCAGACGATCCCTTCGGGGCAGCAGTCGAAGGCGTGCCGCTGATCCGGTTTTCCGCCGTATCGCATCGCTATCCGGGGCTGACGGAAGATCATCCGTTCACACTCGGACCGATCGATCTGTCGATTCGTCAGGGCGAAGTCGTTTATCTGATCGGCGGAAACGGCAGCGGCAAGACCACGCTCGCGATGCTGCTGCTCGGTCTGTACGAGCCCGAGCAAGGGCACGTAGAACTGAACGGTGTAAAAGTCGAGAGAGACAACCTTGCGCATTATCGCGAGCGCTTCTCGGCCGTGTTCGCCGACTTTCATCTGTTCGATGAAGTGCTGTGTGAAGACCAGTCGCAAATCGCGAAGCAGGCGGCACAGTATCTTCACAAGCTCGAACTCGACCACAAGGTCAGCATGAAGGGCAACCGGTTCAGCACGGTCAATCTCTCTTCCGGACAACGCAAGCGCATGGCGCTCATAGCGTCGTATCTGGAAGACCGCCCGATCTATCTCTTCGACGAATGGGCCGCCGACCAGGATCCCGTATTCAGGCGCGTGTTCTACACGCAGCTGATTCCCGAGCTCAAGCGCAAGGGCAAGACGGTCATCGTCATTTCTCACGACGATGCCTATTTCGAATGCGCCGATCGTCTCGTTCAGGTTGCGAACGGGCGCCTCATCGACGTCTCTTCCGAAGCACTGAAAGAAGGCCTCTTCGCGGGACGCAGCGGCTCGGCAGTGGCCGAATAAAGTCGCCGTTCGCTCGAACAAGACGTCCCCACCTACGGCGTTCGACAGCGACGCCGGCAAAGTCAGCGCCGACCAAGCAAACGTTTGGCGCGTAATTCCTTCCGCAAAAACTTAGGGCTGCGCAACCAGTGGAAGCCAAGCGCGCCGCGGAGACGCTGTGCTTCGCCTATCGCCGCATGTACGGCACCGATGTGCGCGTCGCGCGCATCTTCAACACCTACGGTCCGCGCATGGACCCTCAGGACGGACGCGTCGCGTCGAACTTCATCGTGCAGGCGCTGCGCGGCGATCCAGGACCGCGCGGCTCACTCCACTTGAAACACCGCGACCGCCCGACGCAACGCTTCGGCCTGCTCGGCGAGCGATTGTGCGGCGGCGGACGCCTCTTCGACGAGTGCCGCGTTCTGCTGCGTGACCTCGTCCATCTGCGCGACGGCCACATTCACCTGATCGATGCCCATGCGCTGCTCGCCAGATGCCGCCGCCACTTCGCTCATGATGGCCGTCACGCGATTCACTGACGCGACCAGGCCTTCGATCGTGCCGCCGGCATGCTCGACGAGCGCCGAGCCGTTCGACACGCGCGCGTTCGAAGCATCGATGAGCGTCTTGATCTCCTTGGCGGCCACGGCGCTGCGTTGCGCCAGTGCGCGCACTTCGCCGGCGACGACCGCGAACCCGCGGCCCTGATCGCCTGCCCGCGCGGCCTCGACGGCCGCATTGAGCGCGAGGATGTTGGTCTGAAAGGCGATGCCTTCGATCACGCCGATGATGTCGGCCATCTGCGACGAAGCCTGCGCGATGCTGCGCATGGTCGCGACCACGTCGTTGACCGTGTCGCCGCCCTGAGTCGCGTCGCCGCATGCTTTCGTCGCGGCGTGCGTGCCCTCGGCGGCGTTGTCGGCATTCTTCGCGACCGTGCTCGCGAGTTCTTCCATGCTCGCCGCCGTTTCTTCGAGCGATGCCGCCTGAGACTCCGTGCGTTTCGACAGATCGACAGTGCCCTGCGCGATTTCGCTGGCCGCTTCGGCAATCGCCATGCTCGATGATTGAATGCCAACCACGATCGTGTTCAGACGCGCGCGCATCGTCTCGAGCGAGACCATCAGGCTGTCGGGGCTGCGGCCTTCGAGCGGGATCGCATCGCGTAGATTGCCTTGAGCGATGCGTGCCGCAAGCGCCATCGCTTCGCCCGGTTCGCCGCCGAGCGCGCGTGTAAGACCGCGCGTGATGACAAGCGCGGCTACGATGCCGGCAAGCAAGGCTGCTACGCCGAGCGCGAGCATGATCGCTTTGGCGCGGGCGTAGGCGGCGTCGGCGTCGCGGTTGGCGATATCGTTCTGTTCATCCTGCAGCGCGATCATGTCCTTCGTGGTACTCATCCAGTCCCGTTGCACAGGCCGCAACTCGTCGATCAGCACGCGAATTGCCGCCTGTTGCTCGCGCGCTTCGGCAAGCGAGATCGCCTTTTCGATGATCGGCGCGGCGGCGGCTTCGTTCGCGCGAAGCTTCTCGAATACCGCGCGTTCGCTTGCGGAGGTCTGATCGCTTTCCTTGAAGCGCGTGCCGAGTGCGTCGTAAGCCTGCGCGTAGCCTTGCGCCTGCGTACGGATGCGCGCTTTCTCCGTCTCGACCGCGGCCGCATCGGTCAGGAGCGCGATGTTGCGCAGTGCAATCATCCGGTCGCTCACCGACAGGCTCAGCACGTGCGCGAGCTTCGCCTCCGCATTGTTGACTTCGACGACTTCATCGAAGCGCGCCTGGATTTGCGACATGCTCACGAGACCGAAGACGAGCACGGCGAACAACGTTGACAGCACGATGCCGAAGCCCAGACCCAGTTTGGTGACGACCTTCATGGTTGTGATTCTCCGTAGACAGATGCGAGCGGGTTTCCCAGGATGAGAAATCCACTGCTTTCATACTGTTTACGGATAGCATTCGATTTACTTTACGGTGCTTTCGGCGTCTTTTGACGAGTGTGCCGCGCAAAGCAACGGGCTAGCGCATCGCCTTGGTTTTGCCGTCGCTTGTACTTCCTCATTCGGGCAAATCACACCCTCTGGCATCGGGCGTCTCAAGTCTTGCGCTTCCACTGCCGATATGGCGAGATCGCTTTCGCCTCTTTAGCTCCGGACGCCACCGCTGCGCGCGAAGTAGAAACTCGAGAAGATAACTGAATGCGCTACAAAATATGCGATACATGCGGCGCCGAAGTAAGCGCTATGGCCTCTCTATGCAAACGCTGCCAGACACATTTGCCGCCGAATCCGCCTCCGGATGAAGCGACAGGAGAATCTCTGACGTCCTCGTCACAAAGCGTCAGCCGGCAGATGTTGCTCGCGTCGAGCATCGCCATCATCGGCGCGATCGCTGTTGGAGGAGTTCTCGCAACCGCTCCACGCGACGAGAGTCGAACGCAGCACAGAGCCGACGCGACCTCGGTAAGCGGTCGTGTGATTCCGGCTGAGCAGGCCGAACACCCGTCTTCGGAAAGTACATCGAAGTGAAGTCGGACCACGACGACGCAGGCCGACGCCCACCATGTCGTGACGTTACGGAATGACGGTCCCGATCGTACGAAGCTCGTCGGATTGCCCATCTGCGCAGTAGTCAGTCCGTTGGTCGCGGGCGTTAGTTAGCTGCGTGCCTGTTGTTCCAGCACGGATGTCCCGACATCTGTGTCTGCGTAGCTTTTGAGTTGGCAGATCTGACCGCGATCGCATAAAGTCAGGTAGAGCACGTCGCGCCTTTTCGTATCGATGACTCGCAAGGCTAAGCACCCGTAAGACATCTAGCTCCATGTAGAAAGCGTTCCCAGAGAATGTATCTCCCGGTCTTGGCTGCTGGAGCAGGCACATGAACAAGATGCTTAAGATAGGTGCGACGACGATCCTCACACTCGGCGGGGCAGCGCATGCGCAAGGCAGCGTCACGCTCTACGGGCTAATCGATGCGGGTTTGACCTATACGAACAGCCAGATCAGCGGGACGGGCGGCGGGCACAGCAACTGGGAAATGACGAGCGGCGCAGTCCAGTACAGCCGCTGGGGTTTGCGCGGGGCCGAGGACCTCGGCGGGGGCGTGAAGGCAATCTTCACACTGGAAAGCGGCTTCAATTTGAATACCGGGCAGTACTCGGCAAACATGCGCCTCTTCAATCGCCTGGCGTATGTCGGCTTGTCGAGCCGCGAATACGGCGCGCTCACGCTGGGCCGTCAGACCGACAGCATGGTCGATTTTGTCGCGCCGCTTTCATTGACGGGTACGGAGTTCGGGGGCACGCACTTTGCGCATCCGCTAGACAACGACAATCTGAACGACTCGTTTCAGATCAACAACGCGGTCAAGTACCTGAGCCCGAACATCGCAGGCTTTCGGTTCGGTGGGCTGTACGGCTTCTCCAATCAGGCGGGCGGATTCGCGAACAATCGTGCGTATAGCTTCGGTATCTCATACGTCGCGGGCGCGTGGAACTTCGGTGCGGGTTATCTCGCGCTCAGCAGTTCTGCGCGCACGCCGGCACAGTTGAATACGAACGGCGCAGTCACCGATACAACCGGCGCGTCCCTGCAAGGCGCGCTGACGCCGACGGGTGTGCCTTTGGGCGTGCTGGCCAACAGTCAGAAGACCTTTGGCGCCGGTGTGAACTACACCTTCGGTCCGGGTGTGGCCGGCTTCGTGTACTCGCACACCAAGCTCTCGCAATTCTTTCAGACTGGGCTGAGCGGAACTTTCCAGAACTTCGAAGGAAACATTCGGTATGCGCTGACGCCGGCGGTCGAACTTTCGGGCGCGTACACCTATTCGCGCGCAGGCGGAAACGGCGGCGGCGGCATTCCACATTGGAATCAGGTAAGCGCGATGGCCGATTACCGCTTCTCTCGGCGCACCGATGTCTACATTCAGGGCGCGTGGCAACGGTCGAGCCCGAGCGGCACTTCGCCCTTGGGCGTGGCATGGATTAACGGCGTGACCGCCCCGGCTTCCACGACGAATCAGCTCGAAGCGGCCGTCGGCTTGAAGCATCGCTTCTGACGCCCTCGAAACAGCCTTAAGCGTCAAACCGGACGAAGGACACTATCCAACGACGAATCTATCGATGACGGATGACCGCGCAAAGCGGTCCTCCCGGTCGTGTGCGGCCACCGATCGCCAAGAACGGTGGAACAACGGCGCACTGTGCGCTAATTGCATCGTCGCGCGCGGAGCCACTAACACATTGCGAGGCCGCATCGTAGCGATCGGAACGGATGAAGAACAGCCGCGCGCCTTTAGGCCCCATCCTTGTCGCCACCGGCACCTGAATAAAGCGGCGTGACGCTCAAAAGAAGAGAGACCACAATGTCGAGCAAGCGACGCATGCGTATCTCCTTCGAATGACAGCGCCGCGTATGGCGCGCGGCTCACCTTCAGTTAAGAAGAGTAGATTCGCAATGCGTCCAATTCAAGAAGCATCGGTCGACGTCAAGAATACAGCGGCGAAAGCTCTATCGCGCCGGACCCAGGAAGCCACGAAAGCCGGCGCCACTTTATTTATTAGGATCGCTTACTTGATACTCGACGGTGGCGCCGCCTTATTTGCAGGCCAGGCCCGGCCGACTAGTCACATTCAGATCTGACGTGTAGTGCTCCGCTTCCCGCGCTGCTTCCGCGACCGTCGGCTGAGTCATTGCCGGGCTGGCGTCGATCCGCGGAATGTGCAATATTTCCCGGCGAATACGCAATTATTACCTCTTACCCAGGATTCAAAGCGACTGCGTTTCGGTATCCCGTTCCGAATAACCTAAAGAACGCACAAAGCTTGCCGTAAAACTGTTTATAAGGCTCATCCATTCGGTAATTTTGGCTAGCCCTTATGCGTCCTCAAAGGTCGACGGGGTAGCAACATCGCGGAGCGACATTGCGGCCGATTTGCGAACCCGGCTCCCTTGCCGTGCAAGTCGTCCTCATTAATCCCCTAACGCTCCGGTCCATACAGCGTACCGACCGAACTGCAGCAACCGGGCGTTTCAGTCCGAAACCTGCATTCCATCGCGGTCTGACTACCGACTTAGAGAAATAGGCGTCATCAGTCCGCACGCCCACGGCTTCGGAACACATCAATTCGTATTGCTAACTACCATGACAAACCACAGAAAACCTGGCCATTGCTTGCGTGACCGTTTCCGCCTCGTCAATATCTCGGCGGCCGTCGTTGCCGTCGCCACCAGTCTGATGCTCGCGGCATGCGGCGGCGGCGAAGGCGCCGTCGAGGCCGCCACGGCGAAAGCCACCGATATGCCGGAGGCGACCGCAAAGGCGGCCACCACGGCTTCAATCTTTTACGGCATGAACGGTCACATTACCAACGGCGGCGCCTATGACAACACGCCTTACGCGACGCAGCTCTCGCAGCTCCAAGACCTTGGCGTGAAGATTTTCCGCAACGACGTGTACAACTTGGCATCCGCCAAAGTGCTCGCTACCGTTGCCAAACAGTTTGCGGCAGGAGGGGTTCAGGTGTATCCGGTGATGCTGCTCGGGCTGGGTTTTGACAGCGAGGAAGCGGCTTACAATGCGGGCTTCGTAATGGGTCAGCAAACGGCACAGACTTATAAGTACACGTACTACGAAGTCGCCAACGAATTGGATTCTGCCGCGCTGGCCGGAAACTACGACGGCAACATCTGGTGGCAATACAGCAACCGGCCGTTCACGATCGCGCGCGGCGTGATCCGTGGCATGATCGCGGGTGTGAAGTCGGTCGACAGTTCCGCGAAGATTATCGTCGATGGCACATGGAAGCACATTGCGTTTTTTCAGATGCTTCTCGACGGCTCACAGCCCGACGGAACACACGGTCACCCGACCGTCAGCTGGGACATCACCGCATGGCACTGGTACTCCGACCAGGGCGACATGACGAATGCGTGCGGGGGCACGGGGTGTCACGACATTCTCGGTATCATCAGTTCCTTTGGCAGGCCCGTCTGGATCAACGAGTTCGGCGTGCGTCCGGAATATGGCGCGAATGACACTATCGCTTCTTACCTGACCGGTAACCTGATGATGCAGCAGTACTACACCCAGGCGTCGAAGTACAACATCCAGTCGATTCAAGGTTTCGAGTTGTACGACTCCCAGGAAGGCAACTACGGCATGCTGCAAAGCGATGGCAAGACGAAGAAGGCCTCGTACATGGCAGTCAAGAATTTCATTGCGAGCCACCCGAAGTATTAAGCGGCAGGGCGGTCGCCAGCTGAAATTCGCCGCGTCGGGGCTTTCGATGACGCGGTCATCGAAAAACCCGGCGAACAAGGGAATCGCTCACTTCGAAAGATATTCGATTCCCTCGGATCCTCCACCGACTATTAACGGCTCGAGTTGGCCGGCTAAGACCGTCTAGCACAACCTCTCGATCTTTCGCCAAGGCAACCATCGGTCCAGCGCTTACGAACCGGCGACAACAACCTCGGCGACATCCCACTGTCGAGGCGTCTGCGGTCTCAACAACATTCTCCGAGTGGGCAAGGACGTCTGGCGCACAAGTGCCCCTCAGCCCCCTTTGCGGTATCACCGATTCCACTCAAGAACTGCCGATGCGACCGGAAGAATTTCGCAGACTCGTGCAAGCGCGCTCACCACGGGCTTAGCGCCGCAGCGGTCCACGCGCCGTTTCCATCACTTCCCGACCGTCGGGCCTCGGCTCGGCGAGCAGGAATCGCCTATGCCGCGAAATACTGGTTTTCCCGTATTAACTCGTCTCGTCAAATTGCCGTTATCCGCTGCAAGCAACAGGTCATAACGGCACGCAAGAGCGCCAACGTTTGCGTGACCAGGCGTTTCGAGCAGCCGTACATGGCGCTTTGATGCGTCGCATATCCCGAATTGGGATTGCAGAAGCCGGTCCGAATCGATGCGCCGGACTTGGCAAAAAGATGACTGATTCGATGAGAAAAGTACCGCTTTCCGATGCAAACGCTACCTCGGTAGTACGTTCGGGGACGCGGTTTCAGTTCATGCACATGGCAGGAGGCTGGGGTGATCCTCGAAAATGAAATTCGGCAACTTGAACGGTCCGTCAACACCCTGGTATGCCGACCCACATTGATCCGCCGTGAATACTGGGCTGCTCAGACGGAAAAGCTTCTGGTGTTTCCGGGGCTGTCCGCCCGCGATCGCCGTCGCTTGATCGCGTTACTGGATCTTCTTGGAATTTCAACCCGCGAAGAAGTCGCTCCGTTAGGCCCGCCCACGATGGTCTTCAGTATGTCCGGAGAGCCGACTGCGACGTGATTGATCCGCTTGCACCCTCTTCCGGTCTCTCAACGAAACGAAGACGGACAATTCTCCTGAACTGCCTGTGTTATGCCGATTGCGGGCGTTCATCATTGGCGATGATCCCGGACGTACCTGTCTGTTGCGCCAATGCATGCTCTCGTAGAAGGGCACGAAATCTGTCGATCGACATGGGCGTGCCGGTGAAATAACCCTGGACGACGTCGCATCCCGCTTCCATCAGCCACGCGAGCTGTTTCGCGTCTTCCACCCCCTCGGCAACCGCGTCCAGCCCGAAGCTATGAGCCATCGACAGGATCGCCGTCACGATGGGCTGTCCATGTTCTGGAAGCCTTTCGATGAATGAACGGTCGATCTTGATCGTATTGACAGGGAAGGCATGCAGATACGACAGCGACGAATACCCTGTGCCGAAGTCATCGATGGATAACAGCACACCCGCAGTGCGCAGACGATTCATCACGTCGAGCGCCGTCTCGCGGTTGGCAATGAGGTGGCTCTCGGTAAGCTCGAGCTCGAGCAGCCCGGGTGCGAGGCCGCTCGCCGCGAGCGCCGCGAGGACGTCGTCGACAAAGGCCGGATGCCGCAACTGCCGCGCCGACACGTTCACCGCAACGCGAACGCTCACGTTCTGATGGTCGGCGCTCCACGTCGCCGCTGCGACGCACGCGCGCTGCAGCACCGAACGCCCGAGCCGCACGATCAGATCGCTGTTCTCTGCGATCGGAATGAACTCTGCCGGCGATACGACGCCTTCGTCCCTATGCGTCCACCGCGTCAGCGCTTCTGCACCGACGAGCGAACCGTTGCGGCAGTCGAACTGCGGTTGATAGACGAGATCGAGCGCACCGCCGTCGACGGCCTTGCGCAATTCCGCTTCGAGATACGCACGGCGATGCGCTGCATTCATCAGTTCACGAGAGAATCCCACGACCATGTTCTTGCCGCGCGTTTTCGCTTCGTATAACGCGATGTCCGCGCTGGCGACAAGGCTTCCGCTGTCGTGCCCGGCCTCCGGAAAGCTCGCATAGCCGATGCTCGCCGTCACGCTGATCTCGTCGCCGTCGATTATCGCGGGCTGGCAGAGCGCGTGTCCGACTTCATTCGCGACTTCCTCAACCGCGCTCCGTTTCCAGGAGCACTCTACCGTTACGGCGAATTCGTCGCCGCCCATCCGGCTCACGATCCCACGACCGCGCACGGCACTCGTCAGCACGCGCGCCACATGCTGCAGCAGTTCGTCGCCGGCCCCGTGACCGAGCGTGTCGTTCACCGTCTTGAAGTCATCGAGATCGATCAGCACGAGACCAAGATGGCGATGCGGGTCCTTTGCCGCCCCGAGCCGCGCCTCCAGCGTTTCATAGAACGTACGCCGGTTCGACAGGCTCGTGAGCGGGTCCGTGCGCGCCAGGTGCTCCAACTCGCGTTCCGCTTCCGTCACTCGTCGCCGCATCCGGCGCATGACGAGTGTCGAAACCCAGAGCGCACCCAGACACGCGACGCCGAGAAAGCACGCATATTGCAGGAGTTGTCGACGCACCAGGTCGCTCGTTGCTACGAGCACCACATGTCCCAGCTTGTGGCCTTTATGCTCGATCGTCGCGCGCACGTAGACGTCACCGAGCGAGAGTGTCGTGCGATGCTCCGTCGACGCGAGCGTACCCTCGTCGATGTGCTCCGCGCTAATTCCTGCGCGCGCGTAGCGAGTGAAGATCCGGTTGTCGTCGCGATATACGCTGACACTCTCGACGTAGGGAACGCGGCGCAGCGATCGCAAGACGTCTGTCATCGACGCTTCGTCATCGAACATCAACGATGCGCTGACGTTCTCTGCGATGACGGACGCTTGCAGCGACGCATCGTCATAGAGAGCGCTGCGGAATGCCACCGCCTGGTACACGAGAAGCACGATGCTCGCGACCACAAGCGCAATGCCGACGCTCACGAGATTCGCGTGCACCGTCAGACGCTCGGCGCTCCGACTGCTGCTCCGCATGGTCATTTGAGTCTCCTTGCAAGCCGCAGCAGTTTCGAGCTAAGAACCAGCTTTCGGCGTAAGGCCTCGGTGTTGCTGATGTCGAAGCGCAAATGTTCGTCCTCCGCGATCAGCTTGATGACCGCCTCACCGGGTGCGGTCGCGCCGGCGCCAGCGATGACGAGCACTGCATCGTCCGACCGCAATGCCTCGCGCATCTCCGCGCTCGTGCTGTCGCCGTCGTCCAGGGCAAGCACGTCGCATTCGCCGGCCCCCTTGCTGCCCACGGTCATAAAACGCCACACGCGCGCACCCACCAGCCGCCCATTGAGTCCAGCCAGCGCGTCGCGCAGCGAACTGCGCTCGCTCGCACAGACGCGCAATTCGGCGCCGCGAGCGCGTTCAGCGGGCCATTGCGTGAATTGCGTGAAGTTGAAGATGTAGGCGCTCTCGAGCTTTGGCAGATCTACCTGCGCGTGCGCACACCATGCCGCGAGCGAACCGGCCGTGCACAAACAGAGCGCTATGCCTCGACGGATCCACATCTTCAGAACCCGTAGACCATTTTCGCCAGCAGCGTGCGGCTCTGCTGCACGATGACGTTCTGAGCGAAGCCGGGGCCGGCCGGATCCGCATATCGGCGGTCGAAGACGTTATAAACCGACAGCGACACATCTGCCCGCGCGATAAGTTTCCGGCTGTGGAGCGACACGTTGACGACGCAGTAGCCCCCCGCCGAGCCCGCTTGTGCGAGCCGCGACGACAGACACTGCGCTTCGGAACCTGCGCGCGCCGACATGGCAAACAGCGGGACGCTCACGTTGACCTTGGCCATGTGGCGCGGCGAGTTTTGAAGCGCGCCGCCCGACACGGAATCGCGCGAGAACTGATAGGCGTAACTGGCCCGCGCGCGCACGCCCGAGGCAAACTGCTGCTGCCATGAGAGTTCCGCGCCGCGTGCCTGCGCGCGATCGACGTTGCGAAACACATAGAGACCCGAATCCGGGTCGATGGACTCGGTGATGAGGTCCCGAAGCGAGTAACGGAACAACGAGAGGGTCACGCGTCCCGTGCCGCCCAATGCACGCTCGTAGACGAACTCCTGCGTGCCGATACGTTCCGACTTCAACCAGGGATTCGCAAGCTGCCCGCCTTCGCCGGGAATTGCGTAATACATCTCGTAGGCATTCGGCGCGCGATATGCGGTGCCGTAGACGAGCTTGAACGTATCGCTTGCGGTCGGCCGCCAGATCAACGCGATACGGGGACTGAAATTGCCGCCGATGCGCGTCTCGCTATCGAAGCGGCCGCCGATGTCGAGCGTCAGCGGCTCGGCAAGTTTGATTTCGTCATCGACATACACGCCGACGCGCTGACTGACGCGATGGTCGTCGAGCAGGCGCTCATACGGCCCAACGTTGTAGTTCCACTGGTCGCGTGCCGTGTTTATCGTGTAATCGACGCCGGCCACGATGCGATTGCGCGGCACCGTGCGCACGGTCGCATGCACATCGCCGCCGTACCACACGGCATGATCGCCATCGACGTTGCTGATGCCCGGCGCGGGGGAGACGAGCTGACGGCTCGTGTAGTCGTAACGCCCCGAATAAAGCTCATAGTCGATCGCAATGTCGTTGCGCAAATGATGCGTGTACGTGGCATCCACGAAGGAATGCGTGTCCGTTACGCTGAAGGGTGCGTTGAAGACAGCGTCGTAAGGCGCGCCAGGAACGTCCTTCGTGCGGTTGCCGTAGCCCGCGCTGATGCGCAAGCCGCCGATGCCGAACTTCGCGAACAACTTCTGGTTGCGCTCGCCATCGAGTCCGCTTGCTACGCCGTTGTTGTTGTCCGGCGTATCGAACTCGGGAAAAAAGAGGTCTTGGCCGTGGCGCTCGTAAGCCGTCGCGGACAGCACGAGGTCCGCGCCGTGCGCGCCATGCCAACCATACGTCGCTCGAGCTTGTTTCTCACCGAAGCTGCCGACAGCGCCGGCGAGTTGAACGCCACCGATCTCGCTGCCCTTCTTTGTGATTACGTTGATGGTGCCAAGCAACGCATTGGAACCATACACGGCCGAGCCGGGGCCGGGTATGTATTCGATACGCTCGACGAGATCCATGTCGATCGGAAAGTCGGAGCCGACGGGCGCCTGATCATAGACTCCGTCGTTCAAACGCATTCCGTCGACGAGCAGCAGGAAGCGGCTGTTGTAATCACCCGGGCGCTGGAAACCGCGCGCGCCGAGATACGAGTACATGCGATCGGAGGTGATATACAGTCCCGGCAGCGTTGCAAGCGCATCGGCCAGCGTGCGCCAGCCGTAGTCGCGTATGTCACGGGCGGTCAGAACGATGACGGCGGCAGGCGCGCTCGCCGCGGACTGTGCGACCCGCGTCGCACCACTCACGGTCATGCTCATCAGCGACTCGAGCGGCATCGAAGCAAGGTCTTCGTTCTCCGGTTGGAGCGATGCGCGCGCGAGCGACGGAGCGGTAGCCGCACACGCGGGCGTCACGCACGCGCCGACGAACGCGGCCATGAAAAGTCCGGCGACAAAGTGCAGCGGTGCATCAGCGGAACAAAGACTTGGCGGCTGGGTGAAGATCGACATCTGTACGGCATGTTCTAATGAATTCGAGGGTTCTTTTCTTATCGGCATCCGCACCCGGCCGCTTGAGTCGGACTCCATGCGTCGGCGCGCTTCAGCGGCGCGTGTCGGTAATATTTTCGCGGCACCCCGCACCGCGCTGTGTGCTGGCGTGAGCGCACGCCAGCGCCGTCGTCTGATCGCTTACCCTGAAGCATGGCGGCACGGATGTTGCGCAACTGCCTTCTCCATCCTCCGGAGAATTCAAGGCGTCTCCTGCCGCGCCTCCGTCCCCATGGCCTCCCCTGAGATCTTCGCAGAAATTTTCAACACGGCGCCCGTCGGGAGCTACTTGCTCTCCCCCACACGGGACGCAATCATCCTTGCGGTCAACGATGCGTTCCTCAAGGCCTCGACGCTTCGCAGAGAAGAGATGGTCGGACGGAGCCTTTTCGATGTGTTCCCCCACAATGAAGCTGATCCGGAAGACACAGGGGTCGAAGCGCTGCGCCAATCGATTGCTCGTGCAATCGAGACGGGTGAACCTCAGACATTGCCGCTACAGCGATTCCCGCTCTGGGTGACCACCGACGACGGGAAGACACGTTACGAAGAACGCTTTTGGAGTGCTGTCAACACGCCGATTTTCAATTTAGAGGGCACGCTGCTCTGCGTCTCTCATACCACGACCGATGTCACGAATGCGCATTTGACCCGGCAAGCGCTCGCCGCAAGCGAACAGAGATTCCGAAGCCTCTTTGATGCGATCAACCAGGCGTTCTGCGTCATCGAGCTATCGTTCGATGAGGGCGCGGAGCCAATGGACTACAAGTTCGTCATGGTGAATCCCGCATTCCAGGCGCACACGGGGTTGGTGGACGTCGTGGGAAAGAACGTTTCCAAAGTGATTCCCGGCCACAACCGCCACTTCTTCGATATCTATGGCGCGGTCGCCAGGAATGGCCTCCCGATTCACGCACAGAGGGAGGCGTCGCAGCTAGGACGCTGGTTCGACATCTATGCATTCCGCCCTGACGCTGCAACGCCTCATCAGGTGGGAGTCCTCTTTTCTGACATTACCGAGCAGCGAGAAGATGAGCAACGTCTGGTCGCCAGCGAGCGGAACGCAAGAAGCGCCGCGCGCGAAGCACTGGACGCTACCCGCCGCCTGGACGCAGTATTGGAAGCCGCGCCGATCGGCATTGTCGTCAGCGACAGAGGCGGTGCGATCGAACGAGTGAATCGATCGTTTGCTCAGTTTTGGGGCGAGAATCATCCGCGCCCACAAAACATCGAAGACTTCGAGATGTGGAAAGGACGCTGGGCCGATCATTCAGACAGACACGGTCATCCACTCACCGCCCATGAGTGGACTACGGCGCGCGTTTTAAACGGTGAAGCCGCCGCCAGGGATATCGTCTCCATCGAAAGCTTCGATGACCCGCCCAATCGACGGACATTACTGAGCACGGGGGCCCCCATCAGGGACGATCATGGCGCCATCGTCGGCGCCGTTGTCGCACAGTTGGACATCACCGATCGCGTCAACGCCGAAGAGGAGTTGCGTCTCGCCGATAGACGGAAGGACGAATTCCTCGCCATGTTGTCACATGAACTCCGCAATCCGCTCTCGCCTATCGCAAGCGCGGCAGAACTGATGAGGGTCGCACCTAACGATGCGCGACGGGTCAGCAAGTCGTGCGAAATCATCTCGCGACAAGTAAAACACATGACGGGACTCATCGATGACCTTCTCGATGTGTCACGGGTAACGCAGGGACTGATCAACCTCAACGTCGAGGTGCTCGACGCAAATCGGGTTGCGGCTGACGCAATCGAGCAGGTCAGACCGATCATCGAGAGGAAAAGGCATCGTCTTTCGCTGCGTACGTCCTCGACGGCGGCGCTGGTACGGGCAGACGAGAAGCGGCTGACCCAAGTCTTCGTCAATCTGCTCAATAATGCAGCCAAGTACACGCCGGAAGCAGGCGTTATCGACTTCACCGTGAGCTTGAACGACGACTGTGTCAAAGCCGTCGTAGCTGACAACGGCATCGGGATGACGCCGGAAATTGCCGCGCGCGCCTTCGACTTGTTCGCGCAAGGCGAACGCAGTTCCGATCGCTCTCAAGGTGGACTGGGGATAGGACTCGCACTCGTCAAGAGTCTGGTCCAACTCCATGGAGGTACCGTCACCGCGTACAGCGCAGGTCCCGGCGAAGGCAGCACGTTTGTTGTATGCCTGAAGCAGGCTGAAACCTCGAATGTCCAACGAAATGACAAGACGGACAATTCTCTTGAGCTGCCTGTGTTATCCCGATTGCGGGTGTTGATCGTTGACGATAACCCGGACGCGTCGGAGACGCTTGCCATGCTGATGCAAACCTTGGGAAATGAAGTACGTGTCGCGGCAAACGGCAATGGAGCCCTGAAGGAAGTCGAACAGTGGAATCCCGACGTATGCCTTCTCGACATCGGCTTGCCCGACATGGACGGATATCAGTTGGCGTCCAAACTCAGGTGCCGCCCCGAGACCGCGCGCAAAGTTCTCATCGCAGTAACTGGATACGGCTTGCAACAGGACAAAGAGAAGGCGATCGCCGCCGGGTTCGATCATCACTTTGTCAAGCCATTGGACGTGCGGAGACTTTTTTCCCTGCTTGGCGATGTCGCTTCGCGCGCGGATCGCGAATAGAACACCATCGCCCGACAGGCGAATTGCGTTGACAGGCAGGCGTCTGCCGACCCGTAATGGCGGATCTGGCGAAGTTGGTAGATCAAGTCCTGCGCTCCTCCCGATAACGCAGTGCGGAGTTCGGTACTCGGCCCATGCTGTCTATGAAATCGGCACCGCATCGCGGGCGGCGCTTCTCAGCCCGCGCGATAACGCGCGCCGGGATGCGTGTCACGCAGATGCGGCCCGCGTCCCGCGAACAGCTTCTCGCGCAGGGTGCCGTCCGCATACGCCGTGCGGTATCGGCCACGGTTCTGCAACTCCGGCACGACCAGATCGACGAACGCATGCAGGCTCTCCGGCATGACCGTGCGACGCAGATTGAAGCCATCGACGCCGGTTTCATCGGCCCACGCGACGAGTTGATCCGCCACTTCTCCGGGATCGCCGACAATGAACGGCCCGCGCCCGCCGATCTGATCGAAGCGCGTCATGTCGCGCGGCGTGATCGGCCGCCCGGCGCGCTTCGTCAGGTTTTCGACGGTCGATTGCAGCGCATTGCTTTTGACATAGCGGATCGGTTCGTCGAGATCCATCGCCGCGAAGTCGATGCCGGTCCATCCCGACACGAGCACGAGCTGGCCGAGCGTGTCGACATATTCCGCGTATTCGGCGTGGAGTGCCCGAGCTTCCCTGGACGTGCGCGCCACCACGACGGTCGCGCCGAGATAAAGCAGCACGTCGTCAGGCGCGCGGCCGGCGTCGACCGCATGCTTGCGGATGTCACGCGCCGCCGCCGCGACGATGGCAGGCGTCTGGCCTTCGAGGAACACGCATTCGGCATGCTTGCCGGCGAACGCCTTGCCGCGTCCCGATGCGCCGGCTTGATACAACACCGGCGTGCGTTGCGGCGACGGCTCCACGAGATTGAAGCCATCGACGCGAAAGTACGGCCCTTCGTGCAACACGCGGCGGATCTTCGACGGGTCCGTGTAAGGCTTGCCCGCGCGCCTGTCATGCACGACCGCGCCCTCCGTCCAGCTTCCTTCCCATAACTTGTAGACGGCTTCGAGGAAGTCCTCCCCCGCCGCATAGCGCTCGTCGTGCTCGCGCGCCTTCTCCAGTCCCATGCCCCGCGCCGCGCTCTCCAGATATCCGGTGACGACGTTCCAGCCAGCGCGCCCGCCCGTCAGATGATCCAGCGTCGAGAAACGCCGCGCGAACTGATACGGATGCTCGTACGTCAAATTGGCGGTCACGCCGAAGCCCAGGTGCTTCGTCGCATGCGCCATCGCGGGCACCGTCAGCAGCGGATCGTGCGATGGCGATTGCGCGGCGGAGAACAGCGTCGCGTCGACGCCGCCGCCGTAGACATCGTAGATGCCGAAGACATCGGCCAGAAAAACGCCGTCGAACAGGCCGCGTTCGGCAGTCTGCGCAAGTTCGATCCAGTAGCCGAGCGTGTTGTGTTCGAGAGAACGGTCGCGCGGATGCCGCCAGAATCCGGCCCACGAATGCGCGGGCGCGTTCATGTGGAACGCGTTGAAATGCAGATGTCTGTTCATGGTACGCGCGCTTTCTCGCGGCCGGCATTTCGGAGCGATACACACTAGGAGAGAGGCCGCGTCGCGCCAACCAAGTTAATCAGCTAAGCAAATTGACCGGTCGCTGGCAAGCCCATTACGCCCATCGTGCAGAGCTTTCGCGAAATGATCCGTTCGTCCTGACGACACGAGGAATCAACATGGAGAGCTTCCATCCCATGTGCATCCGTCCATGTCCAGTCACGATCAGTTCAATGACCGGGTTTTCTGGGTCACAGGCGCATTCGGCGCGCTCGGCGCGGCCGTCGTGCGAAGACTCGCTTGCGCAGGCGCGCATGTGGTCGCGTCCTCGCGCAACATCGATAATCATTTCCCCGGTTCGAGCGTCAACGCCGCGCTGGACCTGCTCGTGCAAGGTCTCGGACGCAAGTACGGGCCGCATGGCGTGCGCGTCAACGCGGTCGCGCCCGGTCCGATCGAATCGCCGCGCTTCGCGTCGATGACGACCGGCCAGGCCGACGCCGAACCCACGCGTCTCACCGCGCTCGACGGCCCCGGCACGCCCGACGACGTCGCGGCGGCGGTCACGTATCTGCTCTCCGACGATGCCCGCTTCGTCACCGGGACGCGTCTCTATGTGGATGGCGGCGGCCCGCCGTACGCCTGATTTCTCGATTCCGCTTCCTACTTTCAAGGACTTCTCTCTCATGTCCCGTTCCGTATCCGCCTCGCAGTTGCGCACGCTCATCGCTCAACGCTCGGAACTCGCCGTGCTCGACGTGCGCGAGGAAGGCGTCTCCGCGCGAAAGCGTCTGTTCTATTCGTCGGTTGCGCCGGTGGGCCGGCTCGGACTGCTGATCGATCGCCTCGTGCCGCGCCGCGGCACACCCATCGTTCTCGTCGATACCCACGGCGAGTACACGCCGCGCGCAGCCGCCTCGCTCGAACGCTGGGGTTATACCGACGTCGCGATCCTCGAAGGCGGCGTCGAAGGCTGGGCGCAGGCGGGCTTCGAAGTTTTTTCGGGCACCAATGTGCCGGGCAAGGCATTCGGCGAAGTCATCGAGCACAAGCTGCATACGCCCAACATCGACGCCTCGACGTTGAAGGCCCGCCAGGATGCCGGCGACGATCTCGTCGTGCTCGACTCGCGTCCGTTCGGCGAATTCAACACGATGAGCATTCCCGGCGGCATCGATTGCGCGGGCGCGGAACTCGTCTATCGCGCGCTCGCTGTCGTGCCGTCGCCGGATACGCTGATCGTCGTGAACTGCGCGGGCCGCACGCGCAGCATCCTCGGCGCGCAGTCGCTCATCAACGCGGGCGTGCCGAACCCGGTCGCCGCGCTCACGGGCGGCTCCATGTCGTGGCTGCTCGAAGGCTTCGAACTCGAACACGGCAAGATCCGCACCGCGCCGCGCCCCGAAGGCGAGGCGCTCGCGACCGCGCGCGAGCTCGCCGCCGCCGCCGCGCGCCGCGCCCGTGTGCCGGTCATCGACCGCGACACGCTCGCCGCGCTCGAACGCGAAAGCGGGGAACGCACGCTGTATCGCTTCGACGTGCGCGATCCGCTCGAATACGAAGCGGGTCATCCGGCAGGCTGGCAAAACGCGCCCGGCGGACAGCTCGTGCAGGCAACCGACGAATACGTCGGCACGCTGCATGCGCGCGTCGTGCTGCGCGACGACGACGGGGTGCGCGCGCGCATGACGGCGTCGTGGCTCAAGCAACTCGGCTATCTCGATGTCCGCGTGCTCGACGATGCGGGGAGCGCATCGCTCGTCGCCGAGCACCTGGAAGCCGGTTCGCAGGCCGTGCGCGTGCGTCCGCACGGCGCGCGCACGCGCTGGATAGAAGCCGATGCGTTGTTGCGCGAGATCGAAGCGGGCGCCGTGCAGACCATCGATATCGACAGCAGCCTCGCGTTCCGCCGCGCCCATGTGAAGGGCGCGCGCTTCGTCGCGGCGAGCGCCGTTCTCGCGCATCTGAGCGACTTGCCGCGCGACACGCCGTTCGTGCTCACGTCAGAAGACGGCGTGCTCGCGGGACTTGTCGCGGCGGAAATCGCGCAGACGCGCGGCGGCGTATCCGCGCTCATCGGCGGCACGCGCCGCTGGCTCGCGCTCGGACTGCCCCAGGACGCCGGCGACGCGGGCAACCTGACCGGCGACGACGACGCGTGGTACAGCCCGTATCACGCAAAGGCGGATCAGGTCGCCGCGCAGATGAACGCGTATCTCGCCTGGGAGTTGCAACTCGTCGAACAGGTGGACCGCGATGCGATCGCGTCCATCGACGTGCTCGACTTCGAAACGCCCACCGCGCGCCGCAGCCGCGAACGGCTCGCCGACATCGCGGGGCGCGCGGAATGAGCCCCACGTTCGACGGCGCATCGAGCCCGGCGGACATCGAAGGCAGTCCGCTGCACGTGGCGTTCCAGCAACCGCTGATCCTCGGCCTCTTCCTGCCGATCCAGAACGGCGGCTGGTCCATTTCGACGCTGCCGCGCGGCACCGACTGGCGCTTCGACTACAACGCGCGTCTGACGAAGCAGGCGGAAGCGCTCGGCTTCGATCTCGTCTTCGGGCTCGCGCAATGGCTCGGCAAGAACGGTCACGGCGGCGAGATGAAGTATCGCGAGCAGTCGCTCGATGCATTCATCGCGACGAGCGCGCTCGCCGCGATCACCGAGCGCATCCTGCTGATCTCGACGGTTCATGCGCTCTACGGGCCGTGGCATCCGCTGCATCTCGCGAAGTTCGGCGCGACGCTCGATCACATTTCGAACGGGCGCTGGGGCATCAATCTCGTGACCGGTCACGTCTCCACCGAATGGGCGATGTTCGGCCAGCCGATGATCGAGCACGACGAGCGCTATGCGCGCGCGGCGGAATTCGTCGGCGTGCTCGACACGCTCTGGCGCAGCGACGCGAACCTGACGATCCGCACGCCGCGCTGGCAGCTCGACGATGCCTTCGTGAGCCCGCGCCCGCGCTATCGCCGTCCGGTACTCGTCAACGCGACCGGCTCCGATGCCGGCATCGACTATGCGGTGCGCCATTCGGACCTCGTCTTCATCACGAGTCCGGCGGGCGCGGATTTCGACGACGCCATCGGCGCCTTGCCCGCGCATACCGCAAAAATTCGCGAAGGCGCGGCGCGCGTCGAACGGCGCGTACGCACGCTCATTAACCCGACGATCGTATGCCGTCCGACCGAGCGCGAGGCGTATGCGTATCGCGACGCCATCGTCGCGCACGCCGATGAAGGGGCGCTCGACGGCTTCGTCGCGCAAGGCAGCCGCAGCGACGCGAAAGCGTGGTCGAAGCACAAGCGCGAGCAGCGCATCCTCGGCGGCAATCTGCATCTGATCGGTTCGCCCGAGCAGATCGTCGACAAGCTGCTCGCGCTGAAACGCGCCGGATGCGACGGCGTGCAACTGACCTTTTTCGACTTCGAACCCGATCTCGCCTATTTCGGTGAAGCGGTGCTGCCTTTGCTCGTCGAAGCGGGCCTGCGTCGCGACTTCGCCGGATCCAACTCTCTGCACACGACGACATGACCACCACGCGGCCACGGCAACTCCATCTGAACACGAACGTGACCGGCACCGGGCGGCATCCGGCGGGCTGGCGCACGCTCGACAATCCACGTTCGATCATCGATCTGAGCTTCTTCAAGGCGATCGCGGCGACGGCCGAGCGCGGCAAGCTCGATGCGGTGTTTCTCTCCGATACCCTGTCGCTGCGCAATCACGCCGAAGGCCCGTCGCAGGCGCTGGAACCGACCGTGCTGCTGACCGCGCTCGCGGGCGCGACGCAACATGTCGGCCTGATCGCGACGGCATCGACCACGTTCAACGATCCGTTCAATCTCGCGCGCCGCTTCGCATCGGTCGATCATCTGAGCGGCGGACGCATCGCGTTCAATGCGGTGACGACTTACGACACGCACGCCGCCGCGAACTTCAGCCACGAGATTCCGCTCTCGACCGAAGAGCGGTATGCGCGCGCACAGGAGTTCGTCGAGGTCGTGACGAAGCTCTGGGACAGCTGGGAAGACGATGCCTTCGTCGCCGACCGCCCGTCGGGCCGCTATACCGATCCCGCGCGCGTGCATACGATCGAGCATCGCGGCAAGTACTTCTCCGTGCGCGGGCCGCTGTCCGTGCCGCGCAGCCCGCAAGGGCGGCCCGTGCTCGTGCAGGCCGGCTCCTCGGAAGGCGGACGCGCGCTTGCCGCACGCTTCGCCGACGCCGTCTTTACCGCGCAGACGACGCTGCCGACGGCGCAGGCTTTCTACGCGGAGATGAAAGACCGCGTGCGCGCGCATGGCCGCAATCCCGATCATTTCCTGCTGCTGCCGGGGCTGTATCCGGTCATCGGCGGAACCGAGCGCGAGGCGCGCGAACGCAAGGCCGAACTCGACGCGCTGCTCGATACCGATCGCGAAATCGCGCGGCTTGCGGGCGCACTCGGCCTCGCGCCCGACGATCTGTCGATCGATGCGCCCTTGCCCTACGAGCTCATCGGCAAGGTCGCGCGTTCGGACCTGCCGCGCGGTTTCATCGACTCGACGGTCGCGCTCGCGAAGAGCGGGAACCTCACGGTGCGCGATCTGCTCGACCGCAACCCCGGCGCCCACCGGATGATCGTCGGCACGCCCGAGCAGATCGCCGACGATATCGAGCAATGGTTCCAGGCACGCGGCGCGGACGGCTTCAATCTCAACGCCGACGTGTTTCCTTCGGGCCTCGCCGCCTTCGTCGATCACGTCGTGCCGATCCTGCAGCGCAAAGGCATTTTTCGCCGCGACTACGAAGGCACGACGCTGCGCGATCATCTCGGCCTGCCGCGACCGGCCAGCCAGTATGCATCGTCGGCGCGTGCCGCATGAACATCGAGAGGACAGGAACCGCATGACACAGGACAAGCAACTCACGCGCGCGGCGCTCATCCGCTCGGACGACGAAGCCCTCGACACCGCGCGGCGTCTCGCCGCCGAATTCGCCGTCGACGCCGCCGCGCGCGATCGCGATCGCCGGCTGCCGCTCGACGAGATCGAAGTGTTCAGCGCGAGCGGCTTATGGGGCATCGGCGTGCCGCGCGCATTCGGCGGCATCGATGTCTCCGTGCGCACCATCGCGCAGGTGTTCGATACGATCTCGGCGGCGGATTCGTCGCTCGGGCAAATTCCGCAGAATCACTTCGCGACGCTCGAACGTCTGCGACACGACGGCACGCCGAGTCAGCAGGACTTCTTCTTTTCACGCGCGCTCGCCGGAGAACGCTTTGGCAATGCGACCGCCGAACCGGGCGACCGTCTGCCCTCGGAGCACGAGACGCGCGTGCGCCGCCGCGCGAAGGGCAACGGCTTCGTGCTGACGGGCCGCAAGGTGTATTCGACGGGCGCGCTTTTCGCCCACTGGATTCCTGTCGCCGCGCGCGATGACGACGGTCTTCCCGTGACCGCTTTCGTCGCACGGCATGCGCGCGGCGTCGAAGTCATCGACGACTGGTCGGGATTCGGTCAGCGCACGACGGCGAGCGGTCAGGTGCGGCTCGACGAGGTCGAACTCGATGCGCTGCAGATCGTCGCGCGCGGGCGCCGTCCGTATATCGATGCGGCCAATGCCGTGTCGCAGGTGCTCCATGCGGCGATCGATCTCGGTATCGGCCGGGCCGCGCTCGATGAGACGAAGCGCTTCCTGCACGCGTTCGCGCATCCCGCGCGCGGCAGCGGCGCATCGCATGCGACGGACGACCCGTACACGCTGCGCGACATCGGCGCACTGACGGTCGATTTGCATGCGGCCGAGGCGCTGACCGCACGCGCCGCCGAGTCGATCGACCGGGCGCGCGACCCAAACGCGCCGCGCGAGGCCGTCGCCGCTGCCATCGTCGCGACGGCGGAAGCGAAGATCGTCACGACGCGATTCGCGCTCGATGCATCGAACAAGCTGTTCGAACTCGCGGGGACGCAATCGACGCGCTCCGAACACAAACTCGACCGGCATTGGCGTAATGCGCGCACGCACACTTTGCACGACAGCGTGCGGTGGAAATATCACGCGGTCGGGCAGTATGCGTTGAACGATCTACTCTGCGATCCGTTCACTTACGCGAATCCTTATACGAAGCTCGACGTGTAAGTCAAACGGCGTGCCTTCAGCACGAAAGGCACGCCGTTTCCGCGAAGCTTCAGTGCGATGCGACGGCCTGCCTGTCGAACACCGGGTTGAACTCTACGTCCACCTTGATCTGATTCTTGATGTCGCCGGATTTATAGAGCGTGTCCGCGATCTTCTGCTCGCGCGCCACCAGTTCCTTGTCGAGTGGATAGAACCGGGAACGTCCGTTTTCGGCGGAGAATTTCGCGCGCGCCGGGCTTTGCTTCATCTTCTCGAGATAGATCTTCTCGACAGCCGGCACGTTCTGCGCCCACCACGTCCACGAGTTCTTCAAACGGCCGAGGAAGTCGCCGAGCGCCTCGCTCTTCTTCGGATCGCGCAGCACGTCGGTGCGGGCGGTGAACACGGACAACGCCGGTATGTCGAGTTCGTCGCTCCTGATGATGACGCGCGCATCGCCCTTGTCCACCGTTTCCTTGACCGGGCCGTAGCCGCCCGAATACACCGCGACCTGCCCCGCATTGAACGCGGACGCGGACACGTTGCCGTCGCCGAACTTGACGGCTTCGAAGTCCTTCGGCTTGAGTCCGGCCTTCACATACGAGAGCACGTATTGCAGATAGTTGAAGCCGCCGAAGTTATAGCCCCACGTTTTGCCCTTGAGATCGGCGAGGTCCTTGACGTCGGCGCTCTTGCGCACGACCGTGACGATAGGCGGATAGCTGCTATCCGGATTGCGCCAGCCCGCGATGATCTGCAAGGGCGCGGTGTCCGCGGTCCACGGCGTGCGTGCGTTGCCCTGTTCGATGATGAGCGACGTATCGCCCATCAGCCCGACATCGAGCACCTTCGAATACAGCGCGGACAGTTGCGCCGCCGGACCGGTCAGCACGGCCCATTTGACTTTGTACGGCGCGCCGTCGAGCACGTGCGACGCTTCGACGATCAATGGCCATGCGGCGTCCTGCGTGCCGATCGTGAGCGTCAGCGGTTCGCCTTGCGCGAACGATGCCGACGACCCCGCGACGAAACTCGTCACGAAAAAAGCGATGAAGCGTTTCCTGATGCGCATGAACGTGTGGTCTGAGTGAATGAAGTCTTCATGCCGCGTTTCGGGACGCGGCTTGCAATGCAGCGTCGTCGACGCCGAGTTCCGCGAGCAGCCGCGCGCGCAACGCGATGGCGTGCTCGTCGCCGCGCGAACGCGGACGCGGAGAATCGACCGTCACATCCGCGCTGATCTCGCCTTGCGATAGCACGACGATGCGATCGGACAGCAGAATCGCTTCGTCGATGTCGTGCGTCACGAGCACGACCGCAGGCGTATGCGCGCGCCACAGACGCGCGACGAGTTCGTACATGCGGATGCGCGTCAACGCATCGAGCGCGGCGAAGGGTTCGTCGAGCAACAAGAGCTTCGGCTCGCGCACGAGCGCACGCGCGAGCGCGACGCGTTGCGCCTCGCCGCCGGAAAGCGTCTTCGGCCAGCCTTGCGCGTGGCGCGACAAGCCGACTTCGTCGAGCGCGGCGAGCGCGGACTGCTTCGCCGCGCCCAGGCGGTCGTGGCCGATGACGACGTTTTCCCATACGCGCTTGGCGGGCACGAGACGCGGCTCCTGAAACACGACGGAACGCGCGCCCGCGACGCGCACGCGACCGCTGTCGGCGCGATCGAGCCCGGCGAGGATGCGCAACAGCGTCGTCTTGCCCGCGCCCGATGCGCCGAGCATCGACACGAACTGGCCGCGCCTGATGGTGAGCGAGACGTCCTTCAGCACCGCGCGCCCTGAGAACACGCGGCTCACGCGGTCGAGTTCGAGCGCGGCTTCGCGCTGTTGCAACGCGTCGAAGCGTTCGATGTCAGGCGAGTTCAAAACGCGGCCTCCACGGCAGGGCGAGATGTTCGAGCGCGCGCATCACGAGATCGGTGACGATGCCGAGCGCCGCATACACCAGAATGCCCGCGATGATGATGTCCGCGCGCTGATTCTGGTTCGCGTTCACGAGGATGTAGCCGATGCCGTTCTGCGCGTTGATCTGCTCCGCGACGACGAGCGCGAGCAAGGCGACGGCGCTCGAATAGCGCACGCCGACGAGGATCGATGGCAGCGCCGTCGGCAGAATGATGCGCAGCGCCATCTGCCGGCTCGACAGCCCGAAAACGCGCGCCGCTTCGAGCAGCTTCGGATCGACGCCGCGCACGCCGGCATACGTGTTGAGATACATCGGAAAGATGGTGGCCGCGAGGATCACCGCGACCTTCGCGCCTTCACCGATGCCGAACCAGGTGATGAAGAGCGGAATCAGGGCAATGAACGGAATGGTGCGCAGCATCTGCAGTGGCGCATCGACGATCTCTTCGCCGACGCGCCACAGGCCCGCAAACAGGCCCGCCAAAAGACCGATGCCGCCGCCGATGGCCAAGCCCGTCGCCGCGCGCACGAGCGACACGCCGATCGCGCTTTGCAGTTCGCCGTCCGCGATCAGTTCCTTCAGTGCCGCGACGATGACGGTCGGCGGCGGCAAGGTTTCGGGCGCGACGAGTTGCAGCGAGGATGCGAGCTGCCACAACACGATCAACGCGAGCGGAACGCCGATGCGCAAACCCCGCGAGCGCAGCACGCTCAACGTGCGCGCGCGTGCCTGCGCCGCTTCGCGTGTGGGCAGGTCGACTAGCGCGCGCGTATCGTTTGTGCGCTTGTCGTCCCGTTCGGGGGGCGCGCCGGCATCGAGCCGTAGCGCGGCGGAAGGATAGCGGGGAACGTTCATGGGCAGGCGGGCGGGAATGACCGGGAGCGGGTTGAACGAATGATGGTACGTTCGCCCCCATTGCGAGCAAACGAAGCGTTTGCCGGATGCTATGCGCGCTTTCCCGAATAACTATTGCAGTCGAGGGACTATCCGGATCCGGCGAGCCGCGCTGTTCCACCTCTTCATCTGTCAGGCCGATGCGGATCGGTCCGCCGACCAGCGCGAGCGTCGCATTTCACGCAGCCGCGTGTCCCGAGCTGAAGATCCGCGATGCGCTTCCGAAGCACGGAGCACGAGCCCGCCGCGGGGCTGCCATCCATCCACGCGCGGCCTGCCTGACCCATGCCGAAATCTGATGCGCCTCATGAGATCTTTTCGATTGGCTTCGCGACGGAGCCGCGTCGAGAATGATTGCACCCCAGCCGCCTCCGCAGTCCAACCAATCAGGAATGCAACGACCGATGAACCTTCGTGAATCCACCAGGCACTTCGACGATCGCAACGTGAGAACGGCAAACGGCCAGGCCGGCTCGCGCCATCGAACCTGTGGCGAATCCCTCGTCACCTTGCTCGAGATTTACGGGGTCCAGTATGTCTTCGGCATCCCGGGGGTGCACACAGTAGAGCTCTATCGCGGTCTTGCGCGCTCGTCGATCCGGCACGTGACGCCCCGTCACGAACAGGGCGCGGGCTTCATGGCCGACGGATATGCGCGTGTCACCGGCAAGCCTGGCGTCTGCTTCATCATCACCGGTCCGGGCATGACCAATATCGCGACCGCGATGGCACAGGCCCATGCCGATTCCATCCCGATGCTCGTGATATCGAGCGTCAATGCGCGCAGCGAACTCGGCAGCGGCGACGGACGCCTGCACGAACTGCCCTCGCAGCGCGAAGTATTCAACGGGCTCGCCGCGTTTTCGCACACCTTGCTCGATGCCGCCGATCTGCCTCAGGTGCTGGCCCGCGCGTTCGCGGTGTTCGAGAGCGCCCGGCCGCGGCCGGTGCATATCGAGATCCCGCTCGACGTCATCGTGTCGCCGGCGGGCGTCATCGAGGCGTCGTGCGCCGTGCGTGCGGCGAAACCCGCTGCACACCCCGCCGCGCTCGCCGCCGCCGCGGAACTGCTCGCGGAGGCGCGCCGCCCGCTGATTCTCGCTGGCGGCGGCGCGGCCGACGCTGCCGCCGAACTGCGCGAGCTCGCCGAGCGGCTGCAGGCGCCGGTCGCGCTCACGACCAATGCGAAAGGTCTGCTGCCGTCCGGACAGCCGCTTCTCATCGGGTCCACGCAGTCGCTGCCGCACACCCGCGCGATGATCCGCGAAGCCGACGTAGTGCTCGCGGTCGGAACCGAACTGGGCGAAACCGATTACGACGTCGTCTTCGACGGCGGCTTTGCGATCGCAGGCAAGCTCATCCGCATCGATATCGATGCGCAACAACTGATGCGCAACGTTCGTCCGGATGTGGCCATCGTCAGTGACGCGCGCGAGGCGTTGAGCGAGCTGTCGACGAGACTGCACGAGCGTCCCGTTCGCCCGCCCGCGACGGACTGGGGCGCGGCGCGCGTCGCCGCGGTGCGGGCCGCCAACCTGGCCGGCTGCGACGCCGCGATGCGCTCGCAGCAGCGCCTGATCGACACGATCGTCGGCACCTTGCCCGGCGTCGTCATTGCAGGCGATTCGACGAGCCCGGTCTACGCGGGCAACTTTCTCCACGATGCACCGGCGCCGCGCTCATGGTTCAACTCGTCGACCGGCTACGGCACGCTCGGGTATGGACTGCCCGCCGCCATCGGCGCGAAGCTCGCCGCGCCCAGGCGGCCGGTCGTCTGCCTGATCGGCGATGGCGGTCTGCAGTTCACGCTGCCGGAACTGGCGAGCGCGGTGGAGGCGCGCGTGCCCGTGATCGTTATGCTGTGGAACAACTTCGGCTACGGCGAGATCCGCAAATACATGGCGCAACGCGATATCACGCCCGTCGGCGTCGATATCTACACGCCCGACTTCGCCGCGCTCGCCAAAGCCTTCGGATGCGAGGCCGCAAGAGTCGACGACCCGCGGACCCTCGAAGCCGAGCTGCGGCGCGCAGTATCGCGCGACGTCCCGACCGTGATCGAGGTCCGCGAAGCCGACTGGTTTGCACGGGTGCCGTCATGAACGCGGACGCACGCCCCGTCTTCGACTTTCCGCTGCGCACCCAGCTCTTCATCGACGGCTGCTGGTGCGCGCCCGAAACGCGGCAACGCTTGCCCGTCATCAATCCATCGACCGAAGAGACGATCGCCGAAGTGGACGCGGCCGGTCCCGCCGACGTCGATCGCGCGGTGCGCGCCGCGTCGCACGCATGGCGCGCCTGGAAACAGACTTCGGGCGCCGCGCGCGCCGCCTTTCTGCGAGCGATCGCACGCGGCGTGGAAGCCAGTGCCGAGCATCTCGCCGCGCTTCAGTCGCTCAACAACGGCAAGCCGATCGCCGAATCCCGCATCGATGTCGGCGACGTGGTCGCCACCTTCGACTACTACGCCGGGCTGGCCGAACGGCTGGATGAACCGGGCGAAGCGATCGCCATCCCGAGCGACCGGCATCGCGCGGTGATCCGCCGTGAACCCGCGGGCGTGGTCGGCCTGATCGTGCCTTGGAATTTCCCGATGGTGACCACGGCCTGGAAACTCGCGCCCGCGCTCGCCGCGGGATGCACGGTCGTGCTCAAGCCTTCCGAATTCACCCCGCTGCCGGAACTGGCGCTGGCCGCGATCGTCGAGCAGGCCGGCCTGCCACCCGGCGTGTTCAACATCGTGACCGGCGCCGGCACCGATGTCGGCGCGGCGCTGACCACGCATCCGCTCATCGCCAAGGTCTCGTTCACCGGCAGCACGGCGGTCGGCGAGCAGGTCATGAAGGCGGCGGCGCAGTCCATCAAGGGCGTGAGCCTCGAACTGGGCGGGAAGTCGTCCATCGTCGTTTTCGCGGACGCCGACCTCGATCTCGCCGTCGATCTCGTCATCGGCGGTGCGTTCTTCAATGCCGGACAGATGTGCTCGGCCACGTCGCGCGTGCTGGTCGAACGGCCGCTCGCGCAGGCGCTGATCGCTCGCCTCGCCGACCGGGTCGCGCGCACCGTCGTCGGCGATCCGTTCGCCGCCGCCGTGCAGATGGGGCCGCTCACGAACCGCGCGCAGCACGAACGCGTGCAACGCTTCATCGCGCGGGGCAAGGCGGACGGCGCGAGCCTCGTGGTCCAGGGCCAGGCGCCCGACGGACCCGGATACTTCGTGCAGCCAACGATGTTCGTCGACGTGCCCACCGGCAGCGCCGTGTGGCGCGAAGAGATCTTCGGACCCGTCTTGTGCGTGCGCAGCTTCGACACGGAAGACGAAGCGATCGCCACCGCCAACGACACCGAGTTCGGGCTGGTCGCAAGCGTCGTCACGCGCGACGCGGCACGCGGACAGCGCGTGGCGGCCGCGTTGCAGGCGGGCGTCGTCTGGATCAACGCGCCGCAACTGATCTTTCCTCAGACATCCTGGGGCGGCTTCAAGAAGAGCAGCATCGGCCGCGAACTCGGGCCGTTCGGACTCGCGGCCTTCCAGGAAATCAAGCAGGTGCTGACCGCGGCCGATCCCGACTGAAAGCTTTTGTTAAGGCCGAGCCATGCGTTCGGCTCATGGCAACCATGCCGAGATTTCGATTGTTGCCGAAATTTTGCGTCCCTAGAGTGCTCTCACAACGCCGCTGTTGATCGACCGACCGCATTGACCGACTGCTGCACGTTCAGCGAGGAGTGAACCATGCATGACATCAAACGAGGCAGAAGGCAGGCCATCAAGACCATCGGCATGGCGCTCGCCGCATCGAGTCTGCCGATGCCGTTCATCAGCACCGCGAAGGCGCAGGAGAGGAGCTTCGCCGGCAAGACGCTGCGCCTGCTCACATGGTCCGACGACACCGGCGCGGCGGCCTTGCGCAACATTGCCGCGACGTTCAGCCAGAAGACCGGCGCGCAGGTCATCGCCGATCGCGCCGACGGCACCTCCGGCATGGTGGCGAAAGTGAAAGCGGCCGGAGACCGCCCGACCTACGACGTCATCACGCTCGCGGGCGTGGGCGCCTCGGGTCTCGCGGATGCCGGTCTGCTGATGAAGCCCGATCTGAACAAACTCCCCAACCTGAAGGATGTCGCCGCGCGGTATCAAACGGGCGCCAACGGCTTCGGCATCGGCTATCTGTTGTGGTCGGACGGTCTCGTCTACAGCACGTCGTCGGTCAAGACGGCGCCCACGACCTACGAAGCGCTTTGGGATCCCAAGTATGCGGGGCGGATTTTCCTGCCGCCGCCGGAATGGGCCGAAGCGGTCGATCTCGCGATCATCGCCGCCAAGATGGCGGGCGGCTCGCAGCAGAACATCGAACCGGGCTTCGCGAAGCTCGCGCAACTGAAGGACCGCGTGCTCACGCTCGGCGAGAATCCGAATCAGGTCGCCGACCTGTTCCGCACGGGTTCGCTGGATATCGGCGGCATCTACTCGCCGGCGTTCTTCCCCAATCAATTGCGCAAGCCCGAGTACAAGATGGCCGTCACGTACGGGATGAAGGAAGGCTTCGCCACCCAGCTGATGTTCACGGTCATACCGAAGGCGCACCCGGGCGACATCGACCTGATCCACGCGTTCATCAACCATTCGCTCGACGCGGGCGTGCAAGGCCGCATGGCCGCCGACGTGCTGAACGGTCCGGTGAACTCGAAGGCGGCGATTCCCGCCGAAAGCCGCGCGTTCGTGCCGTCTCCCCAGCAAATCGCGGAGAACGCCGTGTTGCACGACGACAAGGCATTGGCGGCGGTGCAACCGGCGTGGATCAAGCGCTATACGGAAATCTTCTCGGCCTGAGCTCCATGTCCGCACTCTCTTTCCGCCGCAGGACGGCCACGCTGGCAGACGCCGCCTCCGGACAGACGTCGGCTCCCGCGCTGCCCAGGGTGCCGCCGTGGGTGCTGCTCGCGCCGATCCTCGCGTTTCTCGCCGTGCTCGTCGCGGCGTCGCTCGCGGTGCTGCGCATGAGCTTCGGCGTGCCGGGGAACGAGTGGCGCGCACTCACGCTTCACAATTACGCGGACCTCGCCGATTCGTACTTCCTGCGTTCGCTCGGGCTGACGCTCAAGCTCGCGTTTGAGAGCATGGTCTGCGCGGTGGCGCTGGCGATTCCGGTGGCGCTCGCGATGGCGCGCACCGAATCGCGGCTCGCTCGCCGGCTCCTTCTTGCCGGCGTGCTGCTGCCGCTGCTCGTCAATCTGCTGCTGCAGGGTTACGGCTGGCTCGTGATGCTCGGGCCGGCGGGCATGCTGAATAACGCGCTGCTCGCGGCTGGCGTCGTGCGGCGTCCGGTGCAGTGGCTTTATCGCGAGAACGGCGTGCTGCTCGGCCTGATCCAGACCGCGTTCCCGCTCGCCGTGCTGCCGCTCGCGAGCGCCATGCGCGCCATCTCGCGCTCTTACGAGGAAGCGGCCGCTACGCTCGGCGCGACGCGCTCGCAGACGCTGCGCCACATCGTCCTGCCGCTCGCGATGCCCGGTCTCGTTTCCGGCGCGCTGCTCGTCTTCGCCTACAACGCGAGCGCGTTCGCCGTGCCGCTGCTGCTGGGCGGCCGCCGCGTGCCCATGCTCGCCGTGCTCGTGCACGACCAGGTGGCGCCGCTTCTGAACTGGCCCGCCGCGTCGGCAT
The DNA here is from genome assembly GCF_023630985.1 of Caballeronia sp. ATUFL_F1_KS39. Classification (NCBI taxonomy): domain Bacteria; kingdom Pseudomonadati; phylum Pseudomonadota; class Betaproteobacteria; order Burkholderiales; family Burkholderiaceae; genus Caballeronia; species Caballeronia sp. ATUFL_F1_KS39. Next base: position 45,120 of record NZ_JALQDZ010000061.1, read on the forward strand.
CCGGCGTGGTGCTGATGGTGGCGACGCTCGTCATCATGTCGGTATCGCAACGGCTCGTACGCGGCATGCAAAGCACGGAGGAAGCCCGTTCATGAGCGCCCTGCGCCTTTCCGCGATCATGCCGGGACGCCTGAGCCGCGCCGCCAGCCTGCTCGCGACCGTCGTGCTCTTTCTCGCCGCCCTGCCGATCCTCACGATGGTGACGATGTCGTTCGGCAATTCGGATACGCTCCAATTCCCGCCGCCGAGCTTCGGGCTGCGCTGGTATCGGGCCGCGTGGCACACGTTCGTATCGCCCGACGCAAGCGATGTGCTCTCGATGGGCACGGCCCTCACGACGAGCCTCGTCGTCGCGGTATCGACGATGATCATCGCCACCGCCGTCTCGGTGCCCGCCGCCTACGCGCTCTCGCGCTATCGCTTCCGCGGCAAGGCGGTTATCGAGCAGCTCGTCGCGCTGCCGCTGGTCTATCCGCTCGTGATGCTCGGGCTCTCGCTGCTGCTCGTGTTCAACGTGCTGCCCGTCGAGCTCGGCATTCTGCGGCTCATCATCGCGCACGTGATCCTCGCCTTGCCGTTCACGGTGAAGAACTGCGCCGCCTCGGTCGCGGCGATCGGCCCGGAGTTCGAGGAAGCCGCGTGCCTGATGGGCGCGAGCCCGCGCCGCGCGATCGTCGATGTGGTCCTGCCGCTCATGCGGCCCGGCATTCTCGCCGGCATGCTGTTCGCCTTCATCGTCTCGTTCAACGAGTTCACGGTCACGTTCTTTCTGTACGGCATCGACACGATGACGCTGCCCATCTGGCTGTACAGCCGCACCGTGTCCTCGCTCGATCCGACCGTGTTCTCGTTCGCGGTCGTCATCGTGCTCATCGACTTTGCGTTGATCTGGCTGCTCGAAAGGCTGATCGGCGACGAAGGCGTCGCGCTGTAACCGGGGAACCCTCATGACTCATCTGACACTTCAGGCGGTAACGAAGCGCTTCCACGCCGCATACGCCGTCGATCATGTCGATCTCGCCGTGCCCGACGGCAAGCTAATGTGCTTTCTCGGGCCGTCCGGCTGCGGGAAGACGACGCTCTTGCGCATCATCGCGGGGCTGGAAACGGCGTCGTCCGGAACGGTCGCCTTCGCCGGCCGCGATCTGACTGACGTGCCCGCGAACCGACGCGATTTCGGCATGGTGTTCCAGTCGCTCGCGCTCTTTCCTCACATGACGGTCGCGCAGAACATCGCCTATCCGCTGCGTCTTCGCCGGGTCGGCAAGGCGGCGGAAGCCAGCCGCGTCGCCGAACTGCTCGATCTGATCCGGTTGCCGCACATGGCGGACCGGCCGGTCTCGCGGCTGTCGGGCGGACAGCGCCAGCGCGTGGCGATTGCGCGCGCCATCGCGTCGTCGCCGAAGCTCTTGCTGCTCGACGAGCCGCTCTCCGCGCTCGACGCGAAGCTGCGCGAGGCGATGCAGGTCGAGATCCGTCTCCTGCAGCAGCGCCTCGGCATCACGACGATCATGGTGACGCACGACCAGCGCGAAGCCATGACCATGGCCGACGAGATCGTCGTCATGGAAAAAGGACGCATCGCGCAGGTCGGCAAGCCGCTCGACATCTATCGCAATCCCGTCAGCGAATTCGTCGCCGACTTCATCGGCCTCGGCAACATCCTGCCCGTCACGCTCGAAGGCGGAGACCGGATCGCGCTTCCGGGCGGCCAGCAGATCGTCGTCGATGCCGCACCGCCCGCGCGCGGCGCGGCGGGCGACGTCCGCCTGCTGATTCGTCCCGAAGACGTCTGCATGCGGACAGCCGTAAACGGCGCCGTCGATCCCGGGCCCAACATGCTCGCCGGAAAGGTGGCGTTCATCCGGGATGTCGGCGCGTCGCTCGAAGCGACCATCGATTGCGCGGGCTTCACGCTCACCGCCGCCACGACGACGCGCGAGACGCCGGACCTGCGAACCGGCATGCCCGTCTTCGCGGAACTTCCGCCGCACGCCTGCAAGCTCATCGCGGCACGCACCGCGCACTGAATTCACGCCGCCCACCGTATCGACACAGGAGAGACCTTCATGCACACGACGACTTCCGCGCAGCGCTTCCTCGCCCGCACCGCCGCCCTCCTCGCCTTCTCGGGCATCGCGGGCCTCGGCGCATTCGCGCCGCTGGCGCACGCCGACGCGCTCGACTCGATCAACAAGTCCGGCGTCGTCCGGATCGGCGTCTTCGAGGACTATCCGCCGTTCGGCTCGATCGGGCCGGACATGAAGCCGCAGGGCTATGACATCGACGTGTCCAGCCTGATCGGCAAGACCCTCAACGCGAAGGTCGAACTGATTCAGGTCACCGGCGACAACCGCATGGCGTATCTCGTCGACCATAAGGCCGACATGCTGCTCTCGGTCGGCAAGACGCCCGAGCGCGAAAAGGTGATCGACTTCTCGCAGGCCTACGCGCCGTACAACCTGGCCGTATTCGGTCCGAAGTCGCTGCCCGTGAAGAACGCGGGCGACCTTGCCGGCAAGAGCGTGGCCGTCGCGCGCGGCACGCTGGAAGACCTGAGCGTGAGCAAGGTCGCGCCGCCGTCCGCGTCGATCAAGCGATTCGACGACCCGAACGGCGCGATCTCCGCGTTTCTGGCCGGGCAGGCGCAACTGCTCGTGGTGGGCAACGACGTGGGCGCGACGATCATCGCCCGTCACCCGTCGAACGATCCCGAGCAGAAGTTCTCGCTCTTCAGCTCGCCCGATCACGTGGGCCTGAACAAGAACGAGCCGCGCCTCAAGCAGAAGGTCGACGAAGCCATCGCCGCGGCGAAGAAGGACGGCACGATGAACGCGATCTCGCAGAAGTGGCTGCGCGCACCGCTGCCGGCCGACCTGTGATGCGCGGAGCGCTCCGTTCACTCGCACGCGGGAGGATCGCTCGATGACCTACACGTTCGACTTCAGCGACGTCGGCCTCTATGTCGATGTGCTCGCGCATGGCGTCGCGGTGACGCTCGGCCTGACCGCCATATCGACGCTGCTGGGCGGCCTGGTCGGCATCGGCGGCGCGTGTCTCGCCGTGACGGGCCCGAAGCCGGTCCGCGCGGCGATCACCGCATATGTCGAGCTGATTCGCAACACGCCGTTTCTCGTGCAGCTCTTCTTCGTGTTCTTCGGGCTGCCCAGCCTCGGCGTGCATATCGGCGAAATCGAGGCCGCCGTGCTGGCGATGACGGTGAACCTCGGCGCGTACGCCACGGAAATCGTCCGGGCGGGCATCGACTCGATACCGCGCGGACAGCTCCAGGCCGCGATGGCGCTCGGCCTGCGGGGACCGCACGTGTTCCGCCACGTCGTGTTGCCGCAGGCGCTCGCCAACGTGTTTCCGGCACTGCTCGGGCAGGTGCTGATCGTGATGCTCGGCTCCGCGGTCGTATCGCAGATTTCGGTGCCTGACCTGACGCACGCCGCCAGCTTCATTCAGTCGCGCAACTTCCGTTCGTTCGAGTGCTACGTGATCGTCACCGCGATCTATCTGCTGCTGTCGATCGTGCTGCGCATGCTGATCAACCGACTCGGCAAGCGGCTGTTCGCGGGACGGGCCGGCCGCGCGGCCGCGACCACTTCCCGGCGCGGTCTGCGCAACCTGTTGTCCCTGCGCATCGGCGCGGCCGAACCCGGCCTTCCGAAGGAGCGTTCACGATGATCGAGTTCACGCTGTGGGATATCGCCCGCAACCTGACGCTGGCCGCGCGCTGGACGGTTGTGCTTTCGGTGATCGCGTTCGTCGGAGGCGGCCTCACGGGACTGGCGCTGCTCGCCATGCGCGTGTCGCCGCTGCCGTGGCTGCGCCGGACGGTGGTGCTGTATGTCGAGGTGTTCCAGGGCACGCCGCTTCTGATGCAGCTTTTCCTCGGCTTCTTCGGCTTGCCGCTGCTGGGCGTTGAAGTGTCGCCCTGGGCTGCCGCGACCGTCACGCTCACGCTGTACACGGGCGCCTGTCTCGCCGACATCTGGCGCGGCTGCGTGGAGGCGGTGCCGCGCGGCCAGTGGAGCGCCGCGGCGAGCCTCGGCATGACGTGGACGCAGCAGTTGCGTTACGTCGTCTGGCCGCAGGCATGGAAGATCGCCGTGCCGCCCACCGTGGGATTTCTCGTGCAGGTCGTGAAGAGCACCGCGCTCACGTCGATCATCGGTCTCACGGAGCTGACCAAGACCGGCACCATGATCACCAACGCAGTGTTCCGTCCCTTCCCGATCTACGCCCTCGTCGCGTTGCTCTACTTCGCGATGTGCTTTCCGCTGACCTGGTATGCGCGCGCGCTCGAGCGCCGGTATCGCGTCGGCAGACATCGCTAAACGCCGCGTCTCAATGGCTAACGCACTTTCAAAAAGGTTTGCGCATGATTTCCATCGGTAACGTGTCGAAGTGGTACGGCCAGTTCCAGGTTCTGGCCGACTGCACCACCACCGTCGGCAAAGGCGAAGTGGTCGTGGTCTGCGGGCCGTCCGGGTCCGGCAAGTCGACGCTCATCAAGACCGTCAACGGGCTCGAGCCGTTCCAGAGCGGCAGCATCACGGTCAACGGGGAGTCCGTCCACGACAGGCGCACCAACCTGTCGAAACTGCGCTCGAAAGTGGGCATGGTGTTTCAGCATTTCGAGCTGTTTCCGCACATGTCGATCACGGACAACCTCACGCTCGCGCAGACGAAAGTGCTGGGGCGCTCGAAAGACGAAGCGTCCGACAAGGCGCTGCGTCTGCTCCAGCGCGTCGGCCTGCGCGCGCACGCCGACAAGTATCCCGCGCAGCTTTCAGGCGGCCAGCAGCAGCGCGTGGCGATTGCGCGCGCACTGTCGATGGACCCGGTCGCGATGCTGTTCGACGAACCCACTTCCGCGCTCGACCCGGAGATGATCAACGAGGTGCTGGACGTGATGGTCGAACTGGCACAGGAAGGCATGACGATGATGTGCGTCACGCACGAAATGGGCTTCGCCAGAAAGGTCGCGCACCGGGTGATCTTCATGGATCACGGGCGCATCGTGGAAGACGAAAATAAGGACGCGTTCTTTGCGCATCCGCGGTCCGACCGGGCGAGGGATTTTCTGGGCAAGATACTGCATTAGCACCGCGCCCGGCTTGCTACACTATTTCCGGCTGACGTGATTTTCATGATCGGAGACACGCCCCGATGCGACGACTTCCTCCGCTCAACGCACTGCAGATCTTCGAGACCGTCGCGCGTCACCGCAGCTTCACGCGTGCGGCGGAACATCTGTGCCTCACGCAGGGGGCGATCAGCAGACAGATTCTCGCGCTGGAGGAATACTTCGGCTTTCCCCTTTTCATCCGCGGCGCAAGGGGCCTGACCTTGACGGCGGAAGGCGACGTGCTGTTGCCCGTCGTGAGAGAGAGCTTCGGGCGCATCGAAGAGGTATCGCTGCGTCTCACGCGCCAGCGCACCGATCTCGCGCTGAAAGTGCCCACCTGCGTGATGCGATGGATGCTGCCGAGGATCATGCGCTTCCAGAGCGAGCATCCCGAACTGCAATTGCAGATCACGACGACCTGGCAGCACGATGTCGATTTCGAGGTCGAATCGTTCGATGCGGCGATCATCTACGGCTCGTCGCCCGGTGCGGACGTGCACGCCGTGCCGCTCTTCGACGAGCAGCTCACGCCCGTGTGCTCGCCCGAACTGCTCAATGAAAGTCCGCTCGCCGCCGCGGCTGATCTCGCGCATCATGCGTTGCTGCATCCGACGCGCGATCACCGCGACTGGAAGCTCTGGCTCGATTGCGCGGGTGCGAGCGAGATCGACGCGACGCTCGGACCGACATTCGAAACGCTCGATCTGGCGACCAACGCCGCCATGCAAGGGTTCGGCGTCGCGATCGGCGACCGGACGCTGGTCAGCGAAGACGTGGCGGCCCGGCGGCTCGTCATGCCGTTCGACACCGTGCTCGAAACGGGCTCACGCTATTACTTCGTCTATCCGGAGTGCGTCGCGAGTCAGCCGAAGGTCAAACTCTTCAGCGAATGGATCATGCGCAACCGTGAGGCGGCTGCGACGGCCGGGTAGTTCGAGGCCGCCGTACGCAACGCCACGTCGCGAGCGACTGTGTTTTGTGGAAACAAGCGCCTTAGTGGCCGCGTTCCAACGGTTGACGCGCACGACCGGGAACGTCGCTGCGTGTGCCGAACAGCGTGTCGCAAATCGGGAACGTGAGGTTGAAGTTCTGCGTCGCCATCACTTCGGGATCGTGGTGTGTAGCGTGCAGGCGCCGCACTGTGTTCACGAACGGAACGCGGTCGAGGAACGGGCTGTCGGTGACGTGCGAGAGCGTATGCAGGCCCTCGTACATCAGAAAGTATGCCGCCATCGTGAACAGCGCGATGTAGCCTGCGTTGCGGGAGAATACGAACCCGATCAGGAGCGCGAACGGCACGGCCGCCAGCACGAATGCAACCGGCGCGAAAGGCGGAAACAGCAGCGCGCGCCAGTGGCGGTGACCCTTGTATTCAAGCGTCACATGCGTGAAGAACCGGTGATGAACCGCGCAATGGCGCTTGTAGATCATGCTGAAATACTTCGTCGGGCGATGCAGCACATAGCGGTGCGCCGCCCATTCCGCCCAGTTGCCGAACAGAAAGAGCGGAATGACGGCCAGCCATTCGGCGAGCGTCGGCGCATGAAGCTGCATCAGGCAAAAGACGATCACGCCGCCCGTGAAGAGCAATGTGAAGCCGAGGTGCATTTCGCCGCGATACCACCATGGCGTGGCATCGACATACTCGTCGCGGAACTTGTAGGAACGCGCACGAACGTCATCTTCGTATTTCATCAATGTCTCCGGCTGTTGTGAAAGGCGTGTGCCCGTTGGCGTCCGCCGTTATGCGCAATGATTCGGGAGGGAGTCCGCGCGTAGCCGCCTTCGAGCTTGTCGAGCGTCTCCGACACCACGAATAACGCTGATCCCGAAGCCGATGCACGCGCTCGTTCTGGAAGATCAGCACGGGCGCATGATCGGCGCTGCCGCGCGCGGACGACAACACCGGCTAGACGAATGCGGGATTGCCGTTCGCTGCGGCAGCGCGTGTTCATCAGCGTCTCCATCTGTGCGCGCCGACTGTGGTAAGCGAGCGCATTGGATGAAGCGTAGCGAGATCGCACCATAACGCCTAATACTGTTTATTGATGCGCCGGATAATTCGGGCTTATATCGGTGCTAGCCCGGATGACACTGTCCTTACGGTTCCGTATCAATGGGACGCGCGGGAATGGGCGGTTAAGCCGCAAGCCTGAATGAATGCCCGGCGCGCTCCGTCAAATCGATCTGATAACGGCGTCTTCGTCTATTAGCATCGCTGATGCCGCGAGGGACGGCTGATGTACCGCCCGTCTTTGCCGATCGTGCGAGAGTTGGCGCACGCGCGGGGCGGGCCACGGCGAAAGTGCTTCTTTTTCTGCGGGGGATCAACCTGTTGTTTCAGAGGGGCGCGTTCACGCCGAAGACACCGTCGCTGTGACGAAACTGTTCCGCTGCGGACTCGCGAATCAGTTCGCGAGCGAAACGCGCTATCGCATGATCTCTGAGGCTTCGCGGTGAAGATTCTCGCCAACGTCGTGCTGGCCAATCCTTACCGCGCACAAGGCGTCCACCTCGCGACGGGCGTCAACGCGGCGAGCGTGCTCGTGCGCTATCTCTTCCGCACGCGCCGCATGCCACCCGTTCGCAACCGATCAGAAAGTCTCTTCCTGCGGCTCCGGCCCGCGCGTCGGCGCATCCGGCTGGGCGAGCTTCACGGCGCGGCCGGTGCGCGCCGATTCGTAGATCGCGTCGATGATCCGCTGATCCTGCAAGCCTTCCTCGCCCGGCGTGTGCGGCACGAGATCGTCCTTCACGCAGACCGACATGTGATCGATTTCGCGCGCGAACTGGTTCTGCGGATCGATCTGCACTTCGGTCGTCGCGCTCTTGCCGTCGACGAGCATGCCGTGACGCAAGCGCAATCCGTTATAGCCGAACGCCGGATCCATCTCGACCCAGCCTTGTGCGCCTTGCAGCCTGAAGAAACGCGATTCGTGGCTTGCATAACTTGACATGCACGTCGCCGTGAGTCCGCTCGGAAAGCGCAGGATGAAGTGCACCGATTCCTCGACCTCGGCAAAGCGCGGATCGCCTTGCGGGCGATGCACCGTCGCGACGACTTCCATCGGCTCTTCGTTCGACAGAAAGCGCGCCGCGTTGAGGCAATAGAGGCCGATGTCGGGCATTGCGCCGCCGCCCGCGAGCGCCTTCTTCAAGCGCCATTGCGATGGATCGCCCACATTCTGCGAATTTCCCGCGATGAACTCGCGCAATGTGCCGAGCTTCTTCTCCTTGACCATCTTCGCAACCATGCGATCCATCGGCTCGTACTGGCTGCGATACGCGATCATCAGCTTGCGATTGGCGCGCTTCATCGCTTCGACCATCGCCTCGCAGTCGGCGGCATTGTTCGCCATCGGCTTCTCGCAGAGCACATGCTTGCCGATCTTCGCCGCGCGCAGCGTGAACGCCTTGTGCATGCCGTTCGGCAACACGATATACACGACGTGCACGCGCGGATTGTCTGCAAGCCGCTCGAAGTCCTGATAATCGTGGATGTCGGCATCGGCGATGCCGTATTGACGCGCGACGCGCCGCGCCTTTTCGCGATCGCCGGAAACCAGCGCCGCCACCTTCGAGTATTTGCATTGCGCGAGCGCGGGCAGAATCTGATTCAACGAAAGACGTCCGAGCCCGACGATCGCATAGCCGATGCGCGCGTCGGGCGGCAGATTCGCGTCGGGCGTTTCTTCCTTCTGCTCCGTGTTCGGGTCTTGAATCAGCGGCAGCTTGACCTGATTGGCATCGGCACCTGAAGGACCGGCGGCCCATGCGCTGCCGGTTCCGGCCGCGAGCGCGACTGCAATGCCCGCGCCGCCGCGTGTCAGAAACGAACGGCGCCCCGCTTCCGGTTCGCCTGGCGCGGCGTTGGGCAAAAGCTGATCGGGTTGGCCGCGAAAAGGCATGGAGAACTCCGGCGGGAACATGTGATGCCTGCGTTCAGCATTGCGCGTGCCATCCGAAGTAAGCTTGTTAGTTAGCGAGTCGTCGATGAGAATTGAGCGCTGCGCGCGTCGGTTCACCGCCGAACGCACAACGCTACGATAAGCGCATCACCATTCCTTCCGGAGCGCACACGATGCTTTCAGATATTTACAGGCAATACATCGCTTGCCTGAATGCGCGCGACTGGCCGAATCTCGGCGCGTTCGTTCACGATGCGCTGCAGTACAACGCGCGCGCGCTCACGCTCGATGACTATCGCGAGCTCCTGAAGAAAGATGTGCGCGAAATTCCGGACCTCCGCTTCGATATCGAACTGCTGATAGCGGAGCCGCCGCGCGTCGCTTGCCGGTTGCGCTTCGAATGCACGCCGAAGGCTGACTTCCTCGGCCTGCATATCGATGGAAGACGCGTCGTGTTTTGCGAGAACGTCTTCTATGAGTTCCGCGATGGCAAGATCGAGCGCGTGTGGTCCGTTATCGATAAAGCGGCGATCGAAGCGCAGCTTTAGGCCGCTTCGGTGAAGAAGCTGTCCACGATATCGTCGCGCAACCTGGCGACCTTGCTATCTCCAACCTTTCGCGGCCGCGGCAGCGATACATCCACCACTTCCCCGATGCGTCCCGGCCGCGCCTGCATCACCACGATCCGGTCCGACAGCAGCACGGCTTCCTCCACATCGTGCGTGACGAGCACCATCGTGATCCGTTCATGCTCCCATATCCGCTGCAATTCGAGCTGCAAGCGGCTTCGCGTAAGTGCGTCGAGCGCACCGAAGGGTTCATCGAGCAACAGCAGACGCGGCCGGTTCACCAGTCCTCGCGCAATCGCAACGCGCTGCGCCATGCCGCCCGATAACTGATGCGGATAAAGCCGCTCGTAGCCCTTCAATCCGACGAGCTCGATATGCTCGGCCACCGCGCGCGCCTTCTCGGCCTTCGATAACGGCGCGTTGCGCAACGCGACCGCGACGTTCTGCGCGACATCGAGCCACGGAAACAGCCGATGATCCTGAAACACGATGCCGCGCGACAGATCCGTCGTCACGACGCGTTCGCCGCCGAAATCGATCTCGCCGTCGTAATCGCCATCGAGGCCCGCGATGAGCCGCAGCAACGTCGACTTTCCGCAACCGCTCGCCCCGACGATGCTCACGAACTCGCCGCTCGCAATCGACAGCTCGATGCGATCGAGCACCGGCGGCCCCGCATCGCCAGCGAAGCGCTTGCTCACGTGCCGCAGCGTCAGGCCACTGTCTTGCTCTATTTGCGTCGTCATATCCAGATTCTCCTCAAGCCGCGCGCGACGCGCCGAACCAGCGCCGCTGCACGCCGCGCGCGAAAGCATTCAACGCCCACCCCGTCAAACCGACCACGATCACGCCGAACACGACGAGATCCATACGAAACTGTTCGCTGCCATCGACGAGCGTATTGCCTATGCCGCTGCCCGCAACGAGCAGATACTCCGCGCCGAGCGTCGCGAGCCACGAATAGATGAGCGCCAGATACACGCCCGTGAAGATGGACGGCAACGCTGCGGGCACCACGACATAGGCCACGGTTTGCAGCCTGCCATAGCGATATGCGCGCGCCACGTCGAGCCAGTTCGCGGGAACGGCGCGGATGCCGTCGCTCGTATGCATCACGACGGGCACGAGCGCGGCAAGCGACAGGAACACGACCTTCGCGACATCGCCGAGTCCGAACCACACGGAGATCAACGGAATCCACGCGAACAGCGACACTTGCTTGAACGTGTTGAAGCTCGGTGCGATCGCGCGATTCGCGAGCTTCGATATGCCGAGCAATGCGCCGAGCGCGAGGCCGAGACTGGTGCCGATCGCAAAGCCCGTCAGCTCGCGCGCAAGCGATGCCGACAACGCACGCGCGAGCGCCCCGCTGCGGACCTGATCGACCGCCGTACTCCACACGTGTGCAGGCGAAACCATCACGCCTCGCCCCACTTGCGCATCGCGCGACACGTACCACCACACGGCGAGCGCGGCTATCGGCAGCACGAGTCCGCGCCACGATCCTTTGACTGTTCCCGCTTCCCAATCCAGAGTCGACATGGCTGATCCTCAATTGACGCGGCCGCGTTGCAGCTTGCGCTCAAATGCATCGAGCAGGCGATCTGCCGCATAGCCGATTGCGCCGACGATCAGCACCGCGGCCAGCACGAGATCGAGCTGAAAAAGCTGACGTCCATACACGATCAGATAACCCAGCCCTTCCGACGACGCGACGAGCTCGACGACGACGAGCGTCAGCCACGCTTTCGTGAACGCGAGCCGCACGCCCGTGCCGATGACCGGAATCGCGGATGGCAAAGTCACGCGGGTGATGACTTGCCAGCGCGTATAGCGATACACCGACGCTACTTCCTGCAACGCACGCGGCGTGCCGCGAAAGCCTTGCAGTGTCGAGAGCGTGACGGGCACGAGCGCCGCATGCCCGATCAGCAGATACTTCAGCGGCTCGCCGATGCCGACGACGATCATGAGAAACGGCAACCAGCCGAGCACCGGCACTTGCACGATCGCGTTGAAGCTCGGCAGGACGTAGGCTTCCAGCGTGCGCGACAGGCCGAGCAATCCGCCGAGCGCGATGCCGAGCAGCACGCCGCCGCCGAATCCGACAGCGGCGCGCGTCGTGCTCGCCAGCAGATGCGTCCACAACTCGCCGCTCTTCGCGAGTGCGCCGAGCGTTTCGAAGACGAGCGCGGGCGCCGGCAACACTTGCGCGGAGATCCAGCCGTAGTGCGAGCCGAGCACCCACAGCAACGCGCAGACGCTGGGCACGATCCACGGCAACGCAGTCCAGCCGATCGTGCGCCACGCATCAGTTGATGACATTCCGCGCGCACGATCCGCGGGCTGAAACACACGCGTCAGTGCATTGGCCATTTATCTGTTCTCCGCGAGACGTTCGCCGGAAGGCTTGCCCGTTGCATCGAAACGCGGCCAGTAGGCTTCGAGCTTCAGCGACTTCAGCGCCTGATCCAGATACTTCGGCTCGAACCATCCATTCACGCTGACGGGCTGACGAATCAGATTCAGACGCAACGCATCGTCGGCGACGGCCTGATAACGCGCGACCAGAAACGGATCGATGAGCGGCGACATGCGGTCCTTCATCGATTGATTCGCAAACTCGGACGACCACGATTCGACCGGCACGCCGCTCTTCGCCCACAACGCGAAGAGTGCATTGCGATTGGTTTCATCGGACGACCATTGCGCGGCCTGCACCACGGCGGTCACGACCTTCTGCACCGTGTCGGGATGCGCGCGCTCGTAGTCTTCGAGCACGAGAAGATGCGCCTGGCGCGTGAACTGCACGCCGTCATCGCGCGATGCATAGACGATCTTCGCGAGCCCCTGACGTTGCAGCTTGAAGAGCGAGTAGTCGAGGAACACCGCATCGACGCCCTTCGACGCCAGCGCGGCCTGCGAGGCAGCGGTATCGAGATTGATGACGCGCAGATCGCGTTCGCTGAGGCCGTTTTGCTTCAGCACGTTATCGGCGACGAGTTGCAGATTCGTCCCGCGAAAGATGCCGACGCGCTTGCCCTTCAGATCCTTGATGCTCTTGATGTCCGAATCGGGAGGCACCGCGAGGTACACACCCGTCCGGACGTTCGACGCCAGCAGCAGATGCGTCTTCAATCCGTTCGCGCGGCCGAGCACGGAAGGCAAATCGCCCTGATACGCGAAGTCGAGCTGTTTGTTCGCGAGCGCCTCGTTGACGGCGGGCCCCGCGCCCTTGAAGAAGATCCACTCGACCTTGATGTGCTCGGGCTGCAACGCATCTTCGACGCGATGCTGCAAAAGCGCGGTCGCCGCGGGCGAGCCGCCGAAAACGGGCGGATCGCCGGTTCCCTGCTGCGCGACGCCGATGCGCACCACGGCCGGATCGGCGGCCTGCGCGGGACCGATGAGCGCAGCGAACAGCGTCGCCGCGCCGACGAAGAGCTTGAATCGTAGTGTCATCGTGCAATGAGAAAGAGTGGATCGCCGGCGATGCGATCGCCGGTGCATGGGGTATCGCGCCACGCGTCAGGCGGTGCGCGTTTCCTGCTTGACGATGCGGCTCTTGCGCCCGTCGATGCCTACGGGCACATCGCCGTGCACGGTCGCGCGACGCACGACGCGATGCGCATCGGCGTAGTCGGCCACCGCGTAATGCTGCGTCGCGCGGTTGTCCCAGATCGCGACATCGCCTTGCGTCCAGCGCCAGCGCACGGTGTTTTCGAGGCGCGTGACGTGATCGTGGAAGATTTCGGCGAGACGGTCCGAATCGCGCTGCGAAAGACCGATGAAGCGCTGCACGAAGTGACCCAGCACGAGCGTGCGTTCGCCCGTTTCCGGATGCACGCGCACGACCGGATGCTCCGTTTCATAGAGCGTCGAGGTGAATTGCTTGCGGTACTCGCGCTCGGATTCCGTATCGGGCACGTTGCGCGTGGCGGCATAGTCGTAGGCGTTCGAATGCAGCGCCCAGAGTTTGTCGGCGAGATCGCGCAGCGCTTCCGGCAGGTTCGCATATGCGGCGGCCGTGTTGGCCCATACCGTGTCGCCGCCGGCGGGCGGAATCACGACGCCGCGCAGAATCGAAATCTTCGGATAAGCATCGACGAACGTGACGTCCGTATGCCATGAATTCGCGCGCGTGCCATGCTTCGAATCGAGTTCGAGCAGACGGCTTCCACTCGAAAGCGAGGGCACGGTCGGATGCGCGACGGTCTCGCCGAAACGCGCGGCGAAGGCTTCCTGCGCGGCGTCGTCGAGATGCGACTGGCCGCGGAAGAACAGAACCTTGTGTTCGAGCAGCGCATTGTTGATCGCGGCGATGGCGTTATCGTCGAGATCGGCGGAAAGCGTCACGCCGCGCACTTCGGCGCCGATGCGCCCGCCGATCGGGCGCACCTGGAACGGTTCATTCGACGTGACGGGAGACAGCGTGGATTCGGCGGCGAGCGTGGAAAGTTCGGACATCGAAAATCTCCGTTGTGGTTTGCGTTTGTCGGATGCAGGCCGCATTCAATGCGACGGAAACATTGAAGCATCGACAAGACGCGTCGCCAACGAAGCGTTTCGACTATGCATATCGCTGCAATCCCGCGATGCTTTCCCGCAGCTCGCCCATTGCGCGCCGTAGCCGAATTCGTTCGTTGCTTTCGCGGCCGCGTGCGATGCCTTCCTCTGCGATACCGAGTTACCTTTTCGTATTTGCAGCGCGTACCAGGCTTGCTCGGAAGTACCTCAGAAGAACAGCAGGCTGCGCAACTCGATGCTGCGGCGTGGCCGTGCATCGGGCGGCGATGCGGGATCGTCGAAGGCCGTGTGCGCCGTGAAACGCGCGACGCCGTCGCCGGCCGAGTCGTAGATCTTGATGAGCAGCGCCTCGTCGGGCGACATCAGCGGGAAGTAGTACCAGCGATGCAGCGGGTTATGCACGAACGCGTAGGTTTCGCCCGTCACCGTCGGATAGATGAAGTCCTGCGCGACCGCATCGCGTTCGTCGATGCTGCGCGAATCGCACAATGCGAGCGGTGACGATTCCACGACCTCGCCCACCGGCCGCCACAGATTGACGATCGCAAAGCGCCCTTGCAGCAGGCGGGCGGCTTCATCGGCGGGAAGATGATCGCGCACCCGGCGCGGCCCGGAAACGAAGGTCTGATCGTTGTGGATCAGATGCACCGGCTCCTTCACGCCGTTCGCGCGTGCCGCCGCGCCATCCCGCAGTGTGTGATCGAAGATGACGACGCGCTTCGCCCCCGTCCATTGCTTCAGCAGGCGCTCGGATTGCGGGTAGTAGACCGAACGAATCGCGGCATCGTCGGAGAAATCGCTGAGCGCGCTCGCTTCGCGATGCAACTCGAAACCATTCCGGTCCAGCGACAGGCCGCCCGGCGGCGGTCGCAGCCGCGCATTCGAAATCCGCACCGCGTGCGTGCGATATTCGCCGGTGCGGCGCGGCACGCCGGGCGGCGGATCGTAAGCGTAGGAGGCGGGCTTCACGCCCGTAGGCACGAGATAGTTCAACCCGGCCTCGACTTCGACCGGCTGCTCGATCACGACATCGCTCATGATTGCACGCCCCGCTGGCTAGGTTCGACAGATCGAATCTAGGCTCGCCGGAACGGTTCAACAACGAAGCATTTCTTCAATGCATTGCACGCGAGGAACGCGCGGCATCGTCAGACGGTCGATCAGCCCGAGCGCAAGCGCGACCAGCGGTGGCTCGAGGTCATAGCTGCTCGCCTGGCCCACGCGCCTGCCGCGAAGATGGCCGTCGACACCAGATAACGGCGAATAGCGGCGATTGCGCTTAGCTTCTGATGATTCATCGTTTAGCGTTGGCGCACCGGTTGCAGATAATCGACGCTTTCACGAATCACATCGGAGCGCCATGCCTTTCGATCGCAATGCTCCCCTGCCTTCCGGCGTCGAAGTCGGCGCAGCGTGGGGTCCCGGTCCCACGGAACGGTACGCCGCGCTCGCCGCGCGCTTTCGGCCCGTGTTCGCTCGCATCCGCGCACAGAGCGTCGCGCGCGAGCTCGAACGCCGTCTTCCCACCGACGAAATCGCCTGGCTGCGCGACGCCGGCTTCACGTCCTTGCGCGTGCCGGCCGACTATGGCGGCCAGGGCATCCGCCTCGTCGAATTGTTCGAATTGCTGATCGAGTTGTCGGAAGCCGATTCGAACATCACGCAGGCGCTGCGCGCGCACTTCGGCTTCATCGAGCACGCGCTCGACAGTCCCGTCGAACGACGCGAGCGATGGCTCGCGCGGCTCGCGAAGGGCGTCATCGTCGGGGCGGCGTGGTCCGAGACGGGCGAAGCGCCGCGCAGCCAGTTCGCGACGCGCCTCACCCGCGACGCGAACGGCTGGCATCTGAACGGCACGAAGTTCTATACGACCGGCTCGCTCTTCGCCGACTGGATCCACGTCGGCGCAACCGATGCGGACGACGAGGCCGTGTCCGTCACGGTCGATCGTCGTGCGGACGGCGTCGAAGTGATCGACGACTGGGACGGCATGGGCCAGCGCCTCACCGCGAGCGGCACGAGCCGCTTCGACAACGTGAAGGTCGACGAACGCGAAATCGTCGCGGGCCGCGCGCCGTTCCCGTACTCCGAAGCGTTCTATCAGCTCGTGCATCTGGCGACGCTCGCGGGCATCGGCCGGGCCGTCGCGAGCGATGCGGCCGCCGCCATCGCCGCGCGCACGCGCAGTTACAGCCACGCGGTCAGCACGCGCGCCGCGGACGATCCGCAATTGCTGCAAGTAGTCGGCCGCGCCCGCGCGCACGCCTGGACGGCCGGCGCGATCGTCGCGCAGGCGGCGCGCGCGCTCGAACGCGCGGCGGCGTCGTTCGACAGGCCGGATGCGCTCGCCGTCATCGCGGAAACGGAGATCGAGATCTGGCAGGCGCAGACGGTCGCGTCGCAACTCGTTCTCGACGCGAGCGCGAGCGTGTTCGACGCGCTCGGCGCATCCGCGACGCTGCGCACCGCCGGGCTCGACCGCTACTGGCGCAACGCGCGCACGATCGCGTCGCACAATCCGCGCATCTACAAGGACCGGATCGTCGGCGATTTCGCCGTGAACGGCACGCTGCCGCCGGGCCAATGGCGCATCGGCGTGGCCTGACTTTTTCTTCGTTCGCCCCGCCCTTTCATGAGCAAGACGCACATCATTCTGAACGCGTTCAACATGAACTGCGTCGGCCATATCAATCATGGCCTCTGGACCCATCCGCGCGACCGTTCGACGGACTATCGCAAACTCTCCTATTGGACCCACCTCGCGAAGCTGCTTGAGCGTGGCCTCTTCGACGGGCTGTTCATCGCGGATATCGTCGGCGTGTACGACGTTTATCAGCAATCGGTCGATGTCACGCTGAAGGAGTCGGTGCAGTTACCCGTCAACGATCCGATTATGCTCGTCTCCGCGATGGCCGCCGCGACGCAGAACTTGGGCTTCGGCATCACCGTCAATCTCACCTATGAAGCGCCGTATCTGCTCGCGCGGCGCTTCTCGACGCTCGATCATCTGACCGAGGGACGTATCGGCTGGAACATCGTGACCGGCTATCTCGACAGCGCCGCCCGCGCGATGGGCGCAACCGAGATGATCGCGCACGACGAGCGCTACGATCGCGCCGACGAGTATCTGGACGTGCTCTACAAGCTGTGGGAAGGAAGCTGGCAGGACGATGCCGTGCTGCGCGACCGCGAGGCGCGCGTGTTCGCCGATCCCGCGAAGGTGCGCAAGGTGCGGCATCGCGGCCGTTATTACGACGTCGACGGTTATCACCTGTGCGAGCCGTCGCCGCAACGCACGCCGGTGCTGTTCCAGGCCGGATCGTCGGGGCGCGGCCAGGCGTTCGCCGTGCGTCATGCCGAATGCGTGTTCGTGTCGAGCCAGAGCAAGGAAGGCACGCGCAAGCTCGTGAACGCGCTGCGCGCGCAAGCCGTCGAAGCCGGACGCGATGCGGGCGATCTGAAGATCATCATGGGCATCACCGTGGTAGTCGGCCGCACGCAGCGCGAAGCCGAAGAGAAGTTCGCCGAGTACGCGCGGTATGCGAGTCCTGAAGCGGGTCTCGCGCACTTCGCGGCGGGCAGCGGCATCGACTATTCGACCTACGCGCCCGATGACGAACTCGCGCCGCCCGGCGGCCACAAGGGACGCGGCATCGAATCGTCGGTGCAGCGCGTGACCGACGGCAAGCGCGGCGTCACCGTGCGGCATCTGCTCGACCAGATGCAACTGGGCGGCCGCTACACGACGATCGTCGGCGACCCGGTTCAGGTGGCCGACGCGCTGCAATCCTGGGTCGACGAAGCCGGCATCGACGGCTTCAATCTCACGCGGACCGTGACGCCGGAAAGCTACGAGGACTTCATCGATCTCGTCATTCCGGAATTGCAGTCGCGCGGCATCTACAAGACGGCGTATGCAGAAGGCACGCTGCGCGAGAAGCTCTTCGGCGGCGGCGCGCGGCTCGGCGCGCGTCACACGGCCGCCGGCTTCCGCGATCCGTCCGGGCCGGCCGACAGGCAGGCGACATGAGCGCCGCGACGCCCCTGCTCGAGATCGACCAGTTGAGCGTGTCCTTCGGCGGCCATGCGGCGGTTCGCCCGTTCGATCTGACGATCGCGCGTGGCGAGATCGTCGCGCTCGTCGGCGAATCGGGCAGCGGGAAATCGACCGTCGCGCTCGCGACGATGGGACTGCTGCCGGAACGTGCGCGCGTGCAAGGCGCGATCCGCTTCGAAGGGAAACCGCTCTTCGCGCAAAGCGAGCGTGAATGGAGCGCGCTGCGGGGCGATCGCATCAGCATGATCTTTCAGGAGCCGATGACCTCGCTGAATCCGCTTCAGCCCGTCGGCAAGCAGGTCGCCGAAGCGCTCACGCTGCATCGCCCGATGTCCGCTCAGGCCGCGCGCAAGGAAGCGCTCGAGCTGCTCGAACTCGTGCATCTGCCGGAGCCGCGCCGGCGCTTCGCGCACTATCCGCATCAACTGTCGGGCGGACAGCGGCAACGCGTGATGATCGCCATCGCGGTCGCGTGCCGCCCCGGCCTCCTGATCGCCGACGAGCCGACCACCGCGCTCGACGTCACCATTCAGGCGCAGATTCTGGCGCTGATCGACCGCCTGCGGCGCGAACTGTCGATGGCCGTGCTGCTCATCACGCACGATCTCGGCGTGGTCGGGCGCTGGGCGGATCGCGTGGTCGTGATGAAGGACGGCGCGAAGGTCGAGGAAGCATCGAGCCGGCAACTGTTCACGCAGCCCGCGCAACCGTACACGCGCGCGCTGCTCGGCGCGTCGCTGCATTTCGGCGCGGGACTGCATTATCGCGACGCGCGGCTCACCGACGCGCCGCGCGCCAAGCCGCGATCCACGGCCGAAACGCCCGCGCGCGTGCTGCTGGAGGCCCGCGACGTGCGCGTCGACTACGACGGCGTGCGCGCCGTGGACGGCGTCAGCTTCGAGATTCGCGCGGGCGAGACAGTGGGCCTCGTCGGCGAATCGGGATGCGGGAAGTCATCGCTGTCGCGCGCGCTGACGCGGCTCGTGGAGCCCACGGGCGGGCGCATCGTCTTCGACGGCGACGATGTCACGCATCGTGGACGGCGTGCGTTGCGGCCCTATCGCCGCCGCGTGCAGATGATCTTTCAGGATCCGTACGGCTCGCTCAATCCGCGTCATACCGTCGAACGCACGCTCGGTCATGCGCTCGCCATTCACGGCGTCTCGAACCGGCGCGAACGGCACGACAGGATTCGCCGCATCGTCGATGCCGTCGGTCTGTCGGAATCGGCGCTGCGGCGCTATCCGCACGAGTTCTCGGGCGGGCAGCGGCAGCGCATCGGCATCGCGCGGGCGCTCGTGCTGCGGCCGGAACTCGTCATCTGCGACGAGCCCGTGTCCGCGCTCGACGTCTCCATTCAGGCGCAGATTCTCGACCTGCTCGCCGACCTCAAGCACGAGCTGGGCCTCGCGCTGCTCTTCATTTCGCATGACCTGTCGGTAGTCCGCTATATCGCCGACCGCGTGCTCGTGATGCAGGCGGGACGCATCGTCGAGAGCGGCGATCACGCTTCGATCTGGACTTCGCCGCAACACACCTACACGCGCGCGCTGATCGACGCGGTGCCGTCATCGCATGCGCCATTCTTATTCGATACAAGGAAAATTGATCGTGACTTTCAAGCGCAAGCCGCAGCCGACCTCGACCTCGACCTCGACGCTTCTGTTCCGCGATGATCCGCTGGGCGCCGCCGTGGCCGATCTGAAGCGGCGCAGGCTGCTCAAGGGCGCGGGCGCGCTCGTCGCGGGCGCGGCGACGCCGTTCGTGTTCACGGGCAACGCCTGGGCCACGACCGAAACGACGCCGATCACGCTGAACGGCGCGAAGCGCGGCGGCACGCTCACGGCGGTCATCCATCCGGAACCGCCGACGCTCGCCTTCTTCGTCAACTCCGCGACGATGATCGGCGCGGTCGCAAGCAAGATCTTCGACGGCCTCGTCGAATACGGCCCGGACCTCAAGCCGCGCCCGCAGCTCGCGGAGAGCTGGACCGTCTCGCCCGACGGCCTCGCATGGACCTTCAGGCTGCGCCGCCATGCGCTGTGGCACGACGGCCAGCCCTTCACGTCCGCCGACGTCAAATTCTCAGCCGAGGAAGTGTGGTTGAAGATCAGCCCGGCGTCGCGGCGCGTGCTGCAATACCTGACGAAGATCGATACGCCGGATGCGCATACGGTCGTGCTGCATCTGTCGAAATCGACGCCCGCGACCTTCGGCATTCTCGATTCGCTCGGCACGCCGATCCTGCCGAAGCATCTCTATGAGAATACGGACATCCGCAACAATCCGTACAACAACAAGCCGGTCGGCACGGGTCCGTTCAAGTTCACGGAATGGGCGCGCGGCGACCGCATCGTGCTCGACCGCTTCGACAAGTATTGGGCGCCGGGTCAGCCGTATCTCGACCGCATCACATGGAAAATCACGCCCGACGTTTCCGGCCGCGCGACCGCGCTGGAAACCGGCGCGGCGCAATATGGCGAACGCAATCCGGTGACTTTCGCAGATGCCGACCGGCTCGCGAAGCTGCCCCATCTCGTCGTTTCGCGTGAAGGCTATAACGGCTACGCGGCGTGGCTCTGGCTGGAACCGAATCTGCGCGATCCGATTCTCGGCAAGCTCGAAGTGCGTCAGGCGATCGCGCACGCGATCAACCGCGACGTGCTCGTCAAGACCGTGTGGGGCGGCTACGCGGTGCCCGCGACGGGGCCGGAGTCGTCGCTGGTGAAGTCTTTCTATACGGCGGATACGCAGCAGTATCCGTACGATCCGAAGCGCGCCGAGGCCTTGCTCGACAAGGCCGGATTCCCGAAGAAGGCGGACGGCTGGCGCTTCAAGCTCGATCACGATTTCATTCCCTACGGCGACGACTATCGGCGCACCGGCGAGTTCGTGCGTCAGGCGCTGCGGCGCGTGGGCATCGACGTGAATCTGCGCGGACAAGACTTGCCGACGTGGATCAAGAACGTCTTCACCGATTACAACTTCCAGCTCATCAGCAGTTGGGGCACGGACGGCCTCGATCCGCAGATCGGCATCGAGCAGCATTACTGGTCGAAGGCGGCCTCCAACGGCACGCCGTGGTTCAACGCGTCCGGCTATGCGAGCACCGAGATGGACCGCGTGATCGAAGCGGCGCAGACGGAAACCGATCCGGCCAAACGGCGCGACCTGTACGTCGAGTTGCAGAAGATCGCGCAGCGCGACCTGTCGCTCATCAATCTGTTCGAGTTCCGCTGGTTCGGCGTGTGGGCGAAGGACTTGCGCAACGTCACCGACACCGCCAGCCATTCGCGCGCCAATTTCGCGCGCGTCTGGTTCGACAAGGCGTGACCGTCATGCGGCTTACATCGGCGCTCGCGGGACGCAGGATCGGGCACAGGCTGATTCAGCTCGTGCTCGTGCTGCTCGGCACCACCGTGCTCAACTTCGTGCTGCTCAAGCTGATGCCCGGCGATCTCGTCGATGTCATCGCGAGCGAGAGCGGCAACGTGTCGCCGCAATACGTCGCGCAGTTACGCGAAGCATATGGCTTGAATCACGGCGTCGGGTGGCAACTGCTGCATTACATCGAACATGCGCTGCGGCTCGATCTCGGCTTTTCGTTTCGCTTCGGCGAACCGGTCGCGTCGCTGATCTTCGCGCGCCTGCCCGCCACGCTCGCGCTGATCGGCACGGCGCTCGTCGTCTCCGTGAGTCTCGGGCTCATGCTCGGCGTGCTCGCCGCGCGCCGCCCGCACGGCGTCGTCGATACGCTCGTCTCCACGCTCGCGACCATCGGCTATTCCGCGCCGATGTTCTGGACCGCGCTGCTCCTGATCGTCGTCTTCGGCGTGCATCTCGACTGGCTGCCGATCGGCGGTGTCGCCGATACCAACGTTGCGCATCGCGGCGTTTCGCGCCTGCTCGATCATCTGCGCCATCTCGTGCTGCCCGCCGCGACGCTCGTGCTGTATTACGTGGCCATCTTCGCGCGGCTCGCGCGGGCTTCGATGATCGAGACGCTGCAGGAGGATTTCATCCGCACCGCGCGCGCGAAGGGCGGCCGGCCGTGGTACGTGACGACGCGTCATGCGCTGCGCCATGCGGTGCTGCCCGTGCTCACGATGCTCGGCCTGCAGGGCAGCGCGCTGATCGGCGGCTCGGTGATCGTCGAGACGGTGTTCGGCTGGCCGGGGCTCGGGCAACTGTCGTTCGAGGCCATCAAAAGCCGCGACGTCAACCTGCTGGTCGGCGTGCTGCTGCTCTCGGCGTGTCTCGTCGTCCTGCTCAATCTGATGGTCGATCTGCTCTACGGACTCGTCGATCCACGCACGAGGTCGAACCGATGAAGCCGCTCACTTTCCTGCGCCAGCCTTCCGCGTTCGTCGGCGCGCTCCTGCTCGCGCTGGCGCTTGTCGCGGCGCTCTCGGCCAACTGGCTCTTTCCCGGCGATCCGCTCGACATGGTCGCCGCGCCCTATCAATGGCCCGGCGCCGATCGCGCGTTTCCGCTCGGCACCGACCTGATGGGCCGCGACCTGCTCGCCGGTCTCTTTCACGGCGCGCGCGTCTCGCTGTCCGTCGGCGGGACGGTCGCCGTTATCGCGCTCGTGCTGGGCGTGCTGATCGGCGGCGTCGCGGGTTACTTCGGCGGCGCGATCGACCGCGTGCTCATGGCGATCACCGAGTTCTTCCAGACCGTGCCGCCGTTTCTGCTCGCGATCATCCTCGTGGCGATTCTCACGCCGTCGCGTTCGACGATCGTGTTCGCGCTCGGCGTGACCGCGTGGCCGGGCATCGCGCGGCTCACGCGTGGCGAGTTCATCGTGCTGCGCGAGCGCGAGTTCGTCCGCGCGAGCATCGCGCTCGGCGCAAGCGATGCGCATCTGATCTTCATCGAGATCCTGCCCAACGCGCTCACGCCGATTCTCGTTTCGACCGCGCTGCTCGTCGCGAACGCGATTTTGTCGGAGGCGGCGCTGTCGTTTCTCGGGCTCGGCGATCCGAACGTGGTGAGCTGGGGCTCGATGGTCGGCACCGGGCGCGAAGCCCTGCGCACCGCGTGGTACATGATCGCGGTGCCCGGCTCGGCGATCGCCCTGACGGTGCTCGCGCTCAATCTGCTGAGCGATGCGCTGCACGCCGCGTTCAATCCGCGTCTGTCGAGAAGCCGCCGCGACGATGCGGCGTCGCGGCTCGAAGCCGTCGAAGGGCTGCGGCCTTGAGCGTTGCGCCGCAGCGTTCCCGCTTACTGCGCCGGCTTGGAGAATCCCGCGAAGCGCTGCTCGATCACGCGCGCGAAATCCGCCGACCGGTACGCGTTCGCGATGTCCGTCACATACGGCTTGTTCAGATCGGCCGTGCGTACCGCAACGAGATTCAGGTAGTACGGCGGAATCTTTTCGAGCAGGAGCGCGTCATTGAGCTTGAGGCCGGCCGCGAGCGCGAAGTTGCCGTTCACGAACGCATAGTCGACGTCATCGAGCGAGCGCGGCAGTTGCGCGGCTTCGAGCGGCACGAGCTTGATCCTGTGCGGATTCGACGCGATATCCCGCTCCGACGATTTCACCGGATCGACGCCGGACTTGAGCGTCACCCAGCCGAGTTGCTGCAACAGAATGATCGCGCGCGCCTGGTTGGTGACGTCGTTCGGCAGCGACACGGTCGCGCCGTCCTTCAGCTCGTCGAGGCGCTTGTGTTTGTGGCTGTAGAGTCCGATCGGCGCGGTGGGCACCTTCACGAGCTCCGAGAGCGCGAGCTTGTGGTCCGCCGAGAACTTCTTGAGATACACCTCGTGCTGGAATGCGTTGGCGTCGAGCGCGCCGTCGGCGAGCGCGAGGTTCGGCTGCACGTAGTCGCTGAACTCGACGATCGTCACCTTGTAACCTTCCTTCTCCAACTGTGGCTTGATACCGTAGCGAATCTGGTCCGAGTACGGACCGGCCGTCGCGCCGAAGCGAATCTCGGGCTTGTTCGGATCGGCGGCCTGCGCGAGCGATGCGATCATTGCGCTCGATGCGATGGCCAGCACGCCGGCCCGCAACGGATGGAACTTCTTCATTGGGTTCTCCTCTTGCTTCGCGCGCGAGGCAGCGAAGCGGTTATCGTCGATGGTGCGCGACAAGCTTACAAATCGGCCCATCCAAGCCAAACCAATGTATTTATCTATGGTTTTCCGGTTTGACGCCAAAGCCGGGCATCGAACACGGCGCACCCTTCATCGACAGGAGACACTGCAATGAGCCGCACTCAAGACGCCCCGTGGGCCGAGCCTTTGGAAGCGGTGCTGCGCGAATGGGCGAAAACCGCCGCGGCACGCGACAAGGCCGGCGGCACCGCCTTTCATGAGCGCCGCCTGTTGCGCGAGAGCGGCCTGCTGCGACTGTCGTTGCCGGTGGAGTACGGCGGCGACGGCGCTCCGTGGTCGACGACGCTCGATGTCGTCAGACGGATGGCACGAGTCGACAGCTCGCTCGCGCATCTGTTCGCGTTCCATCATCTGCAACTCGCGACGATCCGCCTCTTCGGCAGCGATGCGCAGATTCGCCATTGGTCGCGTGAGACTGTCGCGCAGGGCTGGTTCTGGGGCAACGCGCTCAATCCGCTCGACAAGAGCACGCGCGCGCTGCCAGGCGACGCCGGCGGCTATGTTTTCGATGGCCGCAAGAGCTTTTGTTCCGGCGCCCGCGATTCGGACCAGCTGCTCGCGTCCGCGTTCGATGGCGACGGGCGGCTGCTGATCGGCATCACACCGACGAATCGCGCGGGCATCACCGTGCTCGACGACTGGGACAACATGGGGCAGCGCCAGACCGACAGCGGCACGGTGATCTTCGAGCGCGTGCCCATCGCGGCGGACGAATTGTTGCTCAATCCCGGACCGCTTTCCAGCCCGTTCGCGACGCTGCGGCCGCTGCTCGCGCAGTCGATCCTGTGCCATATCTATCTCGGCATCGGCGAAGGCGCATTGCAGGCGGCGCGCGACGCGACGCTCGCGCAGACGCGGCCGTGGATTGCCTCGCAGGCCGAGCGTCCCGCCGAGGATCCGTACGTGATCGCGCACTACGGCGACTTCTTTGTCGCGCTCGAAGGGGCGTGTCTGCTAGTCGAACGTTCGATGCAGGCCTTCGATCGCGCGTGGGCGCGCGGCCTTTCCCTCACCGAAAGCGAGCGCGGCGAAGTGGCCGTCGCAGTCGCCACGGCGAAGGTGGCGGCGGCGCGCGCGGGGCTCGACGTCGCGCATCGCATGTTCGAAGTGACGGGCGCGCGCTCGACGACGGCGGCGTTGCGGCTCGACCGCTTCTGGCGCAATGTGCGCGTGCATACGCTGCACGATCCGCTCGATTACAAGGTGCGCGAGCTGGGCGACTGGGCGCTCAACGGACGAATTCCGAAGCCGTCGTTCTATTCGTGAGACGACGCGCCGCGCCATGCGCTTTCGCCATGGCGCGCGGCCATTCCAGCAAACTGCGCGCGATCTTCAGGCCGCGCACTATTCGAATCCGGAAGTGGACCGACTGCTCGAAGCGGCCTCGGTGGAAACCGACGAAAACAGGCGCCGTCAGCTGTTCCGGCAGTTCCAGCAGATCGTGCATGACGATATTCCGTCGATCGAGTTCGGCGCCAATCCGAACATCACGATCGCATCGACCAAAGTGAAGAACCATGCATCCACAGGCGAAGGTCTGAGAGGCAATTTCGCGGACCTTTACATCCTGCCGTGACGCGCGCCGAAACCGAAGGCAGGCCGGCATAAGGTTATGCCAACGGATTGGTTATCGGAACGGGATCGGGTCCATAGAATGACCGGGTTCGCCATCCTCACGACAAGGACACAGTTCTCGTGCAACGATTCTCCCTTTCCCTTCTGCGCGCGCTGCTATGCGCATTTTTTGCCGTGGTCGTGAGCGCGACCGCGCAGGCGGAAACGCCCTTGCTCAAGATCGGCGTGACGAGCGGACCTCATGAGGAAATCTTCGAGGCGGTGAAAAAGGTCGCGGAGCGCGACTACGGTCTGCGCATCAAGATCGTGTCGTTCAACGACTATATTCAGCCCGACGCGGCCCTCGACGCAGGCGATCTCGATGCCAACAGCTACCAGCACCGGCCTTTCCTCTCCTCGCAGATTCGCGCGCGCGGCTACAAGCTGGTCGGCATCGGCCGCACGTGGATCGGGCCGATCGGACTCTATTCGAAGCGTTACCGGAAGTACTCGGACCTGCCGGACGGCGCGACCATCGGCATTCCGAACGATCCCGCCAACGAGAGCCGGATTCTCCTGCTGTTGCAGAAGGCGGGCAGCATTCGGCTGCGACAGGGCATCGATCCTGTCACGGGCGTCAACGCGACGCCCCTCGACATCATCGACAATCCCAGGCACTTCCGATTCAAGGAAGTGGATGCGGCGCAGCTTCCGCGCACGCTCGACGATTTCGACGCTACGACGGTCAATGCGGACTATGCGATCAAGGCCGGACTCAACCCGGCGAAGGACACGATCCTGCGCGAGGACGGCTCCGGGGTCTACGCGTGTCTGATCGCCGTACGCGAGCAGGATGCGAACAAGCCGTGGGTGCAGCAGATCGTCGCCGCCTATCAGTCTCCCGAAGTCAGGCAGTTCATCCTGTCGCGCTATCGAGGCGCGATCATTCCGGCATTCTGAGGGGCCGACAGACGCGCCTTCGCCGACCGATGCAAACCGCGGATAAGACACGATATCGCGCCGGACCGACTTCGCGCTCAGCGCGACAGAGACTGCGGAGCGTGCCCTCGCGGATGGGTATCGAGCGCGGGGGAGGCGTCGTCTTCCGGCTCGGCGGACAGGTCCCGCTTGAAGGTGCCCGAGCGCCGGTCCTGGCGCATTGGCGCTCGAACCGACGATGGTGCTGGCCGAAATGGCACGGGGTCGCCATCGACATGTCCACGGCCCTGCAATGCCGTGAGTGATGGCGCGCCGGACTCAACGAGGCGCCGCCCTCGCAGCGGCATGAATGCTCGATCTCGAAGCGACGATAGACAGGACGGCCGAAACGGTCAGACTGCCGCCGACGCACATCATGGCGATGACCAGTGCCCTGGCCAAGGTCACCGAATCCGGGGAAGTCCCCGCGACACTGAAGAAAACACCGCCGATGACCGCGACACCCAGTGCTGCGCTGATTTGCAACGCCGAATTCGTGATGCCCGCGATCATCCCGGAACCGGTCGCCGGTGCGCGATTGATAACCGAGCGCACCAGCGTCGGCAGCGCCCAGCCCTGACCGAATCCCAAGAGCGCTACTGCTCCTATCAGCGGAAACTGAGCCGGCATCTGTCCGGGCGCGCCGGCCACGAGGGCGGCGAGGAGTATGCAGCCGGCGGCCTCCAGCATCATGCCGATGGCGGGGACGCGGTCGCCGAAGAGGCGAATGGCCAGCGGGGTCGTCAGCGGCCCGATAAAGGCGCCGACACCGAACGGAAGGAACACCAGCCCTGTCTCGAATGGGCTCATCCCAAGCGCCGCCTGGAGGTAGACGGAGAACGTCAGGAAGAATGCAGAGACGACGTAGAAGAAAAGGACGCCCGTAAGCCCGCTCATCAGGCCGGGCCTGCGGATCAGCTCCACGCTGATTAGAGGCACGCCGCCTCGGCGGGCGTAGGCCATCTCATATCGGCAGAAGCCCACCCCGGCGACGGGGGATGCGATCAGCATTGCGCAGGCCCACCACGGCCAATCCAGCTCCCGCCCTTCGACCAGAGGCACGATGAGGAAGGCCAGCGTGAGTGCGCAGAGCAGCACGCCGATTCGGTCTACAGGTGCCGGGCTGTCACCGCGGACGTCGGGTAGCAACGGCAGCCCGAAGATCAGAACAGCGGCGACGACGGGCAAGTTGATGAGAAAGACGACGCGCCACTCAAGGTGAAAGACGTCCGCAGAGATCAACGCGCCCCCGAGCGCCTGCGCGGCTACGGCGGCCAGACCCACCGCCGCGCCGTATAGGCCCAAGGCGCGCGCACGCTCTTTCTCTGGAAACAGGGCGTGAATGGAGGCCAGTCCTTGCGGCGCCATGGCGGCGGCGCTCAGACCCTGCAGCACTCGCCCGAGGATCAGTATGGCGGGCGACGATGCGAGCCCGCAGATCACCGATGTCAGTCCGAAGCCCGTGACGCCGATCAGAAAGATACTTCGTCGTCCGAATAGATCGCCTAGCCGTCCGCCTGTGATAAGGAAAACCGCGTAGGCCGCGGCATATCCGGAAATGACGAGTTGCAGCTCCGCAGCGCTCGTGTGGAGCGTGCTCTGGATGGACGGCAGGGCGACGTTCACGATGAAGAAGTCCAGCGGCGGCAGAAATGCGCCCACCAGCAACACCGCGAACGCCGACCATCGACGTGTGGAAGAGGTTGTCATATGCATAAGTCCCGGCGGCCGCGGGCCGCATCAAGCCGGACGGCCGAAGCGCTCCGTTCCCGCGATGGGCTGCCAGTTCTGGAGCGGCGTCGCGTAGTGCATGGTGAAGGTGCGCTCCACGAATGCCCAGCGGCCTTCGCGTCGCTGATAGATGTCGCGGTATTGGCCGCTCACCTGTAGCGTGCCCTGATCGACGTCGTAGAAAAGACAGTCCGCCGCTACAAGGCCGTGGCCGTTGTCACCGTCCACCGTGATTAGCGCGTTCGCCATCCAATGATGCATGTGGGGCATGCGCTTCATGTTGATGCGCGCTTGCGCCAGGATCGCCTCCAGGCCATCGGAGTTGCCGTTCGCGCCCAGGTGCAGTCGCGAGTCGGGATGCCAGAGCGTGGCCAGCAGCTCGATATTCATGGTGTCGAACGCCTCGGCGTAGTTGGCGATCAGCGCCTCGATGGCGAAGCGGCTGTCGATGGCGTCAAGACGTGCTTCGAGTTCTTTGGACATTGGCTTATTCCATACCGAATGGTACACAAATAGCTAAAAAAATGCGGGATTCGTGTGATGACCCCGCGCGGCTCCGGCTTTACATACCGAATGGTACATATTTAAAAGAATACGGAAGGCTGTGTCAACCGCTTTCTTGAACGGCCCGCTGACATGCACCAGAGGTGCCGACTCGCGACTTGCAACGAAATTATGTATCGACTAGTATGTATATTTCGACTGAAGGAGATGTTCATGGTTCAGCGGGGTCGGCCACGCACGTTCGACCGCGATGCGGCAATCATTTCGGCGATGCATCTGTTCTGGGAACATGGCTATGAATCGACGTCTTTGTCGCAGTTGAAGGCCGCGATCGGCGGGGGCATCTCCGCGCCCAGCTTCTATGCGGCCTTCGAGTCCAAAGAGGCGCTGTACAAGGAGGCGCTGGAACGATACATGGAGATTTACGGCAAGGTGACGCGCAGTCTCCATGACACGTCGCTTCCGCCACGGGAGGGCGTGTTTCTGGCGATGCTTCGGTCGGCAAGGATGCAGACCGAGAGCGGCCACCCGAAAGGCTGTATGGTCGCGCTAGGTGTCGGGGCCAGTTCCACCGGCAGCGAAGCCGTCACTCAGTTGCTTCGTGAGGTGCGCAATCGCACGCGCGCTGGCTTCCGCGCCTGCGTGGCACGGGGCATCAAGAGTGGGGAGCTGCGCAGCAGCACGGATCCGGCGTCGCTATCCATCGCGCTCGACTGCTTTTTTCAGGGGTTGTCCGTGCTCGCCCGCGATTCAGTCCGGCATGCCGTCATCGAGAAGGCCGTGAACGACGCGATGGGGATCTGGGATGCCGCAGTAGACCGGCCGATGCCGCAGTAGTAGCGCGTGGTGCCGTGGAAGGCACCGATGCATATCATCACGATCGCCCATTCCCGCCGCCGCGCATGTACCGCTGTTAGCACCGGCAACACGCGGCCGGCCTCGTATATGTCGCGATACTGCTTCCGCTGTCCGTTCACGCGCTTCCAGATGACAAGGTAATCGCCCGCGTCATTCCGCAGGGACTTGGCCATCGGCCTTGCTGTCGCATCCGAATGAGGATGACCGGAAGCTGCCGGGGATAGCGCTCTCCGCGCTGTATTCGACGGGGCGCATGGCGCATGGAGAGCGGCAGAGCGCGTCGTCTCCCTGCTTTCGTTTGAAGGATGTCTGTCGGCCGAATTTGCGCCGACGCTCCGCTCTGCGTGAAAGAGCCGACAAAAAACTTGACTATACGAGCATATGCACCTAATCTCCATCTCAAGAGAGCATATGCTCTCACTTTCAAACGGAGCGAAGCGATGAACGGACCTGAGATTCTTGTGAGCGGTGCAACCGGACGGACCGGAGGCAATGCTATTGACGAACTGCTCGAGATGGGCAAACGCGTGCGGGCATATGTGCGTACGGATGACGATCGAGCGGAAGCGCTGAGGCAGCGCGGCGTCGATGTCGCGGTCGGGGACTTTACCGACATCGACGATATTCGGGCAGCGATGGAAGGCATTCGATCGGCCTATTTCCTTCATCCGATTGCGCCGGGAATCATCGGGGCCGCGGCCTATTTCGCGCAGGCAGCAAAGGAAGCGGGCGTCACGGCGATCGTCAACATGTCGCAGATTTCCGCGCGTCGGGAATCGATGAGCCACGCAGCACAGGATCACTGGGTCTCCGAGCGAGTCTTCGATTGGTCGGGTGTCGCGACTACGCATTTGCGCCCGACGTTCTTTGCCGATTGGCTCGTCTATCCGCATTTCGCGCGGGAAATTTGGGCCACGAAGAAGATCGAATTTCCGTT
The DNA here is from genome assembly GCF_023630985.1 of Caballeronia sp. ATUFL_F1_KS39. NCBI lineage: Bacteria > Pseudomonadati > Pseudomonadota > Betaproteobacteria > Burkholderiales > Burkholderiaceae > Caballeronia > Caballeronia sp. ATUFL_F1_KS39. The sequence continues at coordinate 76,009 of NZ_JALQDZ010000061.1, forward strand.
CGGCAACGGCCGTCACGCGCCTATCTCCAGCGACGATCAGGGACGCGTGATCGCCCACATCCTCGCCAACCCCGAAGGCCACGAGGGCAGGACCTACACGCTCCACGGCCCCGTCGAGATGAATCACGTCGAGATCGCAGCCAAAATGAGCGAGGTTCTCGGCGCCCGGATCGAATACGCGCCGACTTCCATCGAGGAGTTTCGGATCAAGATGGAAACCCTTTACAAGTTTCCGCCGTTCCTCACGCAGCATCTGGTCGAAGTCGCGCAGGACTATCGCGACGGCATTTTCTCGGGCACTAACGACGCCGTCGAGAAGATCACCGGGAAGCCGCCGCTGTCGGTCCAGGAGTTCGTCGCGAAGTATCGGGACGCCTTCGTGTGAACAGGTCCTTGAATAGCTATCGCCGCACCTTCGCACGACGCGCGCGTAAGCTTCTCGCAATTAACCGAATGAGGAGTGCAACGGATGTTGCCAGTAAATAAGCCGCTCGGCATCGATCAATGCAACTGCTTCGCCGTGAGGAAGGCGAGCAGGCAGATCTCCCGACTCTACGATAGCCATCTCGAGCCCTCGGGTCTGCGCATCACGCAATTCCTCACCCTGGCCGCCCTGCGCGAAGTGGGAAGTACCCCGGTCAACGCGCTTGCCGAACGGCTCGATATCGAACGAACCGCGATGGGGAAGATGGTGGGCTTCCTGGAGCGCGACGGTTTCGTCACGATCAAGCCCTCGCCCACCGATGGCCGAAGCCGCCTTGTCGAACTCACCAAGGAGGGACGGCGCCTGCATGAAAGAGCAGCCCCTCTCTGGCAGGAAGCGCAACGGGAGTTCGAGCAGTTGAACGGTGCGGACAACGTTCTCGCGTTACGAGAACGGTTGAGAGGGGTACTCATCGGCGACGTGTCGATGCGTTCGTCGGAAGACTGAGCCTTCCGATGCACTGCGGCAAGAACGTCATTCGTCAAGCACGTGTTCCGCAACCAGATCACCGCACATGTCGAATCAATCGCGCAAACATCTTTCCTGCACGCCGGCACCGGCCACCCCCGGTCCGGCCTGCAACGCCAAAGACCCGCACGCGAGAATGAGGCCGACACCACACACTCCCGGCCATTGCCATACGCTCCACGCCCACACGCCCAGCAACGAACCGAGCGCGCCGCCCGCGAAGCGAATCGTCATATACAGCGTGTTAATGCGGCTCATCGCATCGCTCCTGATGCTCATGCTGCGTGCCATGTTTGCGACGTGTGCGCTTTGCAGCCCGAAATCGAGAAGGATCACACCGGCGATCAGACCGGCGATACCGTAGCCCACCCACGCGAAGATTGCGAACGCCATGAAGAAAATTGCGGAGCTCGCCAAAACCACAAGACGCGGATTGCGCTTGTCTATCAGCTTGCCCGCTCCCGTCGAGGCCAGCGCTCCGACCACGCCCACAAGTCCGAACAGACCGGCGATCTCGCTGCCGTAATGCGCATTCATGCTGCGCAAATGAAACGTCAGCGTGACCCAGAATGCGCTGAACGCAGCGAACTGAAGGGCCGCGATCGCCGACGTCCGGCGCAAGAGCGCCTCTTCGCGGATCAGCGTCCATAGCGAACCCATCAGGCGTCGGTACGTGCCCGACCAAGTCGGCGTCGAGCGAGGCAGCCTGTGCGACAGTACGGCGGCCGTGACAAGCATCGCTGCGGATGCAAGCCAGTACACGGTCCGCCATCCGCAATGCTGGGCGATCGATCCGGATACCGCGCGCGACATGAGGATGCCGGATAGCAATCCGAACATCACGATGCCGACCGCTTCGCCGCGTCGCTCGGGTCCTGCAATTTGCGCCGCGAAGGGCGTGAGCAACTGCGGCGCGACGCTGGTAAGCCCGGTCAGGAAACTGGCGGCCACGAGCCAGTCGAGTGTCGGTGACACTGCCACTGCGGCGAGTGCGAGGCTCGAGATGCACAGCAGCGTGCCCAGTATCGAACGTCGATCGAGCATGTCGCCCAGCGGAACGAAGAGCAGAAGTCCGAGCGCATAGCCGGTCTGCGTCGCAACCGATGCTGCACCGGCTGCGCGCTCGGTGGTGTGAAACGTGAGCGCGAAGTCGGCGAGCAAGGGCTGGTTGTAGTAGTTGTTCGCGACCACGATGCCCGCCGCCGCGGCCATCAGCCAATACACCGACCGTTTCATCTCTGTGCTCCTCAGGCTGCGCCCCGCCTTTGCTATTCCGTTTGCGACGAATGTAGACTATTCCGGATTTCGCCAGTATCCCTCTGATGCGGCAATCACCCTTGCTGAATACGGAAGAGCCGAATCATGGACCGCCTCGAAGCAATGAACGTCTACGTGCGGGTCGTCGATGCCGGTAGTTTGTCGGCCGCCGCGCGCGCGATTCCGATGTCGCTAACTTCGGTCAGCAGGCACATTTCGGCGCTGGAAGAGCATTTCGGCGCGCAACTGCTTCGACGCACCACACGCCATCTCGCGATGACCGACGAAGGTCGCATCCTGTACGACCGCGCGAAGGCAATCCTTGGCGAAGTGGATGAACTCGGCAGTGCGATGTCGGCGGGGCGTGGCAAGCTCTCTGGCCGCCTACGGCTCAGCGCGCCGAACCTGCTCGGCCGGCTGGTGATCGCGCCACTTTTGCCGCGCTTTCTCGAGCTTCATCCGGACGTGGCTGTTGATCTCCTGCTCGTCGATCGTGCGGTCAATCTGGTCGACGAGGGTCTGCATCTCGCCGTGCGCATCGGGCGTCTGCCGGATTCGAGCCTCGTCGCGCGCAAGCTCGGCGACATTCAGATGGTGACCTGCGCAGCGCCCGCGTACCTCGCGCATCGCGGCACGCCTCGTACTCCCGGCGATCTGCGCAAGCACGATTGCCTCGTCTTTTCAGACGCACCTGGGGCCGTTGACTGGCGCTTCGAGTCGCGTGCGATGCGCACGCGCGTCAGCGTAACGGGCCGTCTGTGGATGAATAGCCTGGACGCGCTGGTACTGGCGTCGATTCAAGGTGCCGGGATCGTGCGCGCGCCCGCATGGCAGGTCGCGGAGCACGTCCAGTCGGGTCGCTTGCGGCCCGTCCTGGAGATGTACGCACCGCCCGCAACGCCGGTCCACGTGCTGTTTGAACGCGTGAAATTGTCGTCGCCGAAAATCCGGATCTTCGCCGACTATCTCGTCGAACATTGGCCATCCGCGTGACCGTCTTGCGCCAGGCAAGCGACGCCGCGCAAGTTCAACCGATCCGAACGCTGTCGAGAATCTCGTCTGAACCGGCCTCGAGCGGAGCGAAATTGGTCGAGCGCACATAATCCGGTCGCGGCTGCTCTACTTCTTCAGGCTTGTTCTTCACCTGGTTGTAGACGATATAGGCCTGCCATCGATCGTCACCGGACAGGTTATGACCCGAAGCATGCACAATGTTCGCGTCGAAAAACACGACTGTTCCCGGGCGGCCGATGATAGGCACGGCCTTGGGATGGCTCGACAAAATATCGAGCATGGTCGGCTTCGGTACCACGTAGAAGCGATAACCGGTTGCCTCGTCGAACGTCGGATCGAGCGAACCCAGTTTGTGGCTCCCCGGGATGAAGTAGAGACATCCGCCCATTTCGGTCGGCTGGTCGAGCATGACCAAGGCAGTTGTCATCCGCGGCTCTTTCACGCCGTCGATATGCCAGGTGCCGAAGTCTTGATGCCATTGCCAGACGGAACCGTCGATTGCCGTCTTCAAATTGCACTTCGTGTGATAGACGTAGAGCTGGTCATCGTCGATCAGTTGTTGTGCCGGCCCGAGCAATCTGGGAGAGCGCACTGCGGCGTGAAAAACCGCCGATGCCGTCGGACTTTCTGTCTCGTGAACCTTGTAGATGGTTTTTGCAATGCCGCCCGTTTTTTCCCGGACAAGATGGTCGGTGTCAATCTTCTGGATTCGGCGCAACTCGCTCTTCATATGCGCAATTTCTTCTTCTGAGAAAAGCTCCGGCAGAACAACGAATCCATCGCGCTCGTATGCTTCCAACTGTGACGCGGTAAGTTCCATGAGGGCTCTCCTGACTTGTCGGCGCAATGTCACGATCGTAAGACCGGTCACGTCCAATGTAAAAGATATAATAAGTTGCGTATCGATACCTCAGAGGTTCCACATGGAACTGCGTCATCTACGCTACTTTCTGGTGGTGGCACGCACACTCAACTTCACGAAAGCGGCGGATGAACTGCACATGGCGCAGCCGCCGTTGAGCCGGCAGATACGCGATCTGGAAGAAGAACTCGGCGTAGCGCTTTTTGAGCGACGGGGCAAACGAGTGTTTCTTTCGTCGGCGGGCCAGGTCTTCGAAGAACGGGCCAAGCGAATCCTGATGGAAACGAACTCCGCGATCGTGGATTCGCAACGCGCGGCACGAGGGGAAGTCGGCCGGGTGGCGGTGGGGTTCTTCGAGCACATCGCGTATACACTGCTGCCGCCGCTCTTGCGCGAATTTCAGCAGCGTTATCCCGCGGTGACAGTCGAGCTTCGATGGTTTTCCTCCGCGGAACAGATCAATGCGCTCGACCGAGGGGACATCGATCTGGCGTTCGTCCGCTCTTTGCCGCCTGATACGCGAATGAACAGCGTCTTGTTGCTTCAGGAGCCGTTTTACGTTGCTATCGCCAAGGACAACCCACTCGCAGCAAAACGGCGGATTTCCATCAAGGACTGCAGGCAGTTGCGCGTCATCAATTACCGGAAAGATGTCGCGCCGGACTATCACGCCACCATCAACCAGTTGTGCGCGCTTGCCGGATTTTCCCCATCCACGAGCTTTGAAATGGGGCAGATCTACGCTTCGCTTGGCCTCGTAAGCGCCGGGTTTGGCGTGACGCTCGTACCGGCGTCAGTTCAACGAACGCACATGGACAACGTCGTCTATCGTCCTCTGCGCGAACAGCACGCGAAAAGCGAACTCTACCTCGCGTGGAAGGAACCCGGTCCGCCCCCCGCGCTAGGCTCTTTTGTTCAACTAGCGCGCGAGATAGCCGCGCACTACCCGCGAAAAGCGAAGGTCGAGTAAGCGCGAAGCGGTACGGTGTCAATGGCGATGAACAGGTTGGTTTTGAAAAAGGGAAAATGTCGGCGAACCTGCTCTGCTGTGCGGCCACCCTATGCGACGCTGATGCGATTGCTCGATCGCCACGCATTCGGCAAGATTCGGTGATCGCTTCGCCCGACGTCATCCAGCACACCGCCTGCATCGGCGCGCACTCATGCGTTTGCAACGTTCGCCATCGTATCCAAGAAGGTCGACATGAATTTCAGGTCCTTACAGTGCTTCGTCATTCTCGCGGAGGAACTGAACTTCAGCCGCGCGGCCGAGCGGCTGCATATCGCGCAACCGGCGTTGAGCCAGCAGATCCGGCTGCTGGAAGAGCGGCTCGGCACGCAACTCGTCGATCGCGCGAGACGCCCGCTGCGGCTCACCGAGGCGGGCCACTATCTCTGCACCGAAGCGCGTCAGATTCTCGGCTCGTGGGAACAAGCCAGTCTGGGCGCGCAGGAAATCGGCATCGGGCGGCGCGGCTGGCTGTCGATCGGGTTCACGCGATCCGCGATGTACAGCATCCTGCCGCCCGCGCTGAAGGCGTTCCATCACTCGTATCCGGAAGTCGAGCTCAAGCTCTTCGAGATGCTGACCGAAGAACAGACCGATGCACTGCGCGACCTGCGCATTCATGTCGGCATCGGACGTCAGCCGCTCGACATCCCCGGTTGCACGTCGTATCCGCTGCTGCGTGAACATGTGGTGGCCGTGCTGTCGCCGGATCATCCGCTGGCGGGCAGGAAGAAGGTGCGTATCGCCGAACTCGAAGACACGCCGCTCATCGTGTATCCGAAGCATCAGAACGCGCAGTTCAAGCGCACCGTGCAGTCCTTGTATCGCGATGCGGGCGTCACGCCTTTCATCGCGCATCAGGCTTACGAAATCCAGACGGCGATCGCGCTCGTCGCGGCGGGGCTCGGCGTGACCTTCGTCGGCGAATCGGTGGCGCGGCATGGACGCACCGACGTCGTGTTCCGTCAGCTCTCAGGCCCGGGTGCGTCGCGCTGGTCGACGCTCGCCGCCACATTCCGCACGGACGACGATTCGGCGCATCTGCGTGCCTTTCTCGCGTGCCTTCCTCCGCCGCTGACCGGCGCCGCACTATAAGAGAACGCTTATAGAAGCATAAGGAACGCGTCTTGGACGCGGGCCGGCGCGCTACTTATCATCGATTTTCATGTCCTGGCCGGCATGCCTTACGCGCAGCCGAACGGACAGACGAGCGGCGCAGGCCGTTTGTAAAGCGAGGCCGCAGAGCCTCGCGATCCGATGAAAAAGAACGTGGAGACGGCATGGCCCCATTCAACGAAGCAGCAACGATGCGAAAGGTATACGGGCGGCTCATGCCCCTGCTCTTCGCGATGATGTTCTTCAACTACCTCGATCGCATCAACATCGGCTTTGCCGCGCTCGACATGAACAAGGCGCTCGGCTTCAGCCCCGCCGTGTTCGGCTTCGCAGGCAGCATCTTCTTCGTCGGCTACATGGTGCTCGAGGTGCCGAGCAATCTGCTGCTGCATCGCGTGGGCGCGCGCCGCTGGATCGCGCGCATCCTGCTCACGTGGGGCGCGGTCGCGGCCGTCACCGCGTTCGTATTCGACGACAAGAGCTTCTACGTGCTGCGCTTTCTGCTCGGCGTCATGGAAGCGGGTTTCCTGCCGGGCGTCGCGGTCTATCTGACGAAGTGGTTCCCCGAGCGCTATCGGGCGCGCGCGGTCGGCGGCTACATCATCGCGGGATCGTTTTCCGCCGTGCTCGGCGGCCCGATCTCGACCGCGCTGATGACCTACGCGAACGGCATCCTCGGCCTGCAGGGATGGCAATGGATGTTCATCCTCGAAGGCATTCCGGCGATGCTGCTCGGCCTGCTCACGCTGCGCATCATGACGGAGCGCCCCGCCGACGCCGACTGGCTCGCCGACGACGAAAAGCGCTGGCTCGAAACGACGCTCGCGGCAGAGCGCGAAGCGGTCGGCGGCAACGCGCACTTCCCGCTGCTGCGCGTGGCGGGCGATGTCCGCGTATGGAGCCTCGCGTGTCTCTTCGGCTGCGCGCTCGTCGGCATCTACGGGCTCTTTCTGTGGCTGCCGCAGATCGTCAAGAGTCTCGGTCATCTGAGCAACATCGAAGTCGGCTTTCTTTCCGCCGCGCCGCCGCTTCTCGGCGTGCTCGGCACGTTCATCATCAGCCGCAGTTCGGACCGCACGGGCGACCGCAAGAAGCACCTCGCGTTCGTCTACGGCATGAGCGCACTCGCGATCGCGGGCAGCGCGTATGCGCCGAATCCGGTCGTCGCCTATGCGCTGCTGTGCGTGACCGGCCTCTTCATCTACGCAGGCAATCCGCTGTTCTGGAGCCTCGCCTCGTCGTTCAGGACCGGCGCGGCGGGCGCGGCGACCATCGCGCTCATCAACACGATCGCGCAGTTCGGCGGCCTCGTCGGGCCGTGGAGCATCGGGCTCGTGCGCAACGCGACGGGCAACTTCAAGCTCGCGTTGCTGACGATCGCGGCGTTCCTCGTCGTCGCGACGATCATCGCGCTCGTCATGCGCGTGAAGCCCGCCGACGACGAAGACACTTCGCTGCCCGCATCCGATTCGCACGAAGCGGGCGCACAACGACAGGAAAACCACGCATGATCATCGATTGTCACGGTCACTACACGACCTCGCCGCCGCAGCACGAAGCATGGCGCGCGCAGCAGATCGCCGCGCTGAAGGACGGCGCATCGGCGCCGCCGCGCCCCGCCATCTCCGACGATGAAATCCGCGAAAGCATCGAGAACGGCCAGCTTCGCATCCAGCGCGAGCGCGGCACCGATCTCACGATCTTCTCGCCGCGCGCCGCCGGCATGGGCCATCATCTGGCGACGGCGGAGGCCAACGCGGTCTGGTCGGAAGCATGCAACGACCTCGTGCATCGCGTCGTCGAACTGTTTCCGCGTAATTTCGTCGGCGTCTGTCAGTTGCCGCAAGCGCCGGGCGTGGCGCCCGAGAATTGCATCGCCGAACTGCGCCGCTGCGTGGAAGAGCTGGGTTTCATCGGCTGCAATCTGAATCCCGATCCTTCGGGCGGGCACTGGTCCGGGCTGCCGCTCACCGACCGCTCGTGGTATCCGCTCTACGAAGCGATGGTCGAGCTCGACGTGCCCGCGATGATCCACGTTTCGTCGTCGTGCAATCCGAACTTTCATGCGACCGGCGCGCATTACATCAACGGCGATACATCGGCGTTCATGCAATTGCTCCAAGGCGATCTGTTCGCGGATTTCCCGACGCTCAAGTTCGTCATTCCGCACGGCGGCGGCGCGGTGCCGTATCACTGGGGACGATATCGCGGACTCGCGCAGGACATGAAGCGGCCGCTGCTCACCGAATATCTGCTGAACAACGTGTTCTTCGATACCTGCGTCTACCATCAGCCGGGCGCCGAGCTGCTCGCAAAGGTGATTCCGGCGAAGAACATCCTGTTCGCGTCGGAGACGATCGGCGCGGTGCAGGGCATCGATCCCGAAACGGGTCATTACTTCGACGACACGCGCCGTTATATCGACGCGATCGAATGGCTCAGCGACGCGGATCGCCAGCGCATTTTCGAGGACAACGCGCGCGCGGTGTACGGACGGCTTTCCGCGCAACTGGAACGGCAACCATCGAACGAAGGAGCGACCGCATGAATCCGGCCGGATGGCGTGAATACGAATCCGCGGCTCAGGCGAGCCCCGCGACGCTCGCCGCGTTGCGCGAGCTGGCGGTATCGCTTCTGAGCGACAACATGGCCCGCGTGAGCGGCACGACCGGACTGCGTCCCTATCATCGTCCGAAGCCGATGGCCGGCACGGCCGTCACGGTACGCACGCGCGGCGGCGACAATCTCGCGATCCATCGCGCGTTCGACTACTGCCGCCCCGGCGACGTGCTCGTCATCGACGGCGCCGGCGAGCTCACGCAGGCGCTCATGGGCGACATCATGGCGAGCTTCGCGCAGAGCATCGGCGTGCAGGGTCTCGTCATCGACGGCGCGATCCGCGATGTCGGCGCGCTCGGCCAGCGCGACTTTCCCGTGTACGCGCGCGGCGTCACGCATCGTGGGCCGTACAAGAACGGGCCGGGCGAGATCAACGTGCCGGTGACGGTCGGCGGGATGGTGGTGAATCCGGGTGATATCGTCGTCGGCGATGAAGACGGCGTGCTCGCCATCGCGCCCGCCGACATCGAAGCGGTGATCGAAGGCGCGCGCAAGCAGGCGGCGAAGGAAGCGGCGGCGCTCGAGTCGATCGCGGAAGGCCGTTTCGATCGTGCGTGGGTCGCGGTTCAACGCGACCGCATGATGAACGGCTGACGCCTTGCCGAACCGCCGCGAACGCGCGCATGATGGCGCGTTCGCTTCATCGACTATCGACCGCCATGCCCGACTTTCTCGACGCCGCCGCGCTCATCGACCTCGCGCGACGCGCGCAAGCCCGCGCGCCGCAACCCTGCGCGTGCACGAAAACGCCGCTCGACGGCTGGCAATCGCAGCCGCTGTCGCTCGACGAATCGCAGTTCCGCGAGATCGGCACGCTGTTACCGGAGCACGATCCGGAGCCGACCTTCGCCGAATATCTGCCAGGCAAGACGAACTACTGGTCCGCCGATGCGCCCGTCGCGCCGCGCTTCTTTCCGTATAACCGCTGCGGCGTCTGGGAATGCTCGTCCTGCGGGCGGCTGTATCTGCGCTACACGGAAGGCGGCGGCTATTTCGTCGATCGCAGGATTCGCGCGGTGCGCGCGGATCTGATCGAAGACGTCTCGCCGTGACAATGCGCGCTCGCGCAGGAACGTCCGTTTCGCGCGAGCACGCATTTCAGCCTCAACTCACCGCATCCTTCACCTTCTTGCCATCGGGCCGTCCGAGGCCGGTGCAGGCGTCCCATCCGGCTGTCGCGTGGAAATCGTCGTTATTGCCCTTTGTGATGTCGACGAGCGCCAGCGGGTCCTTGTAGAGATGCGGATTGATATACCCCACCGGCGCGCCCTTGATCGCGTTGATGCGCGCGATCAGTCCGGCCCATAGCGGCGCGACCGCGCTCGTTCCGCCGATCACCATGTCGTGACCGTCGACGCGCACTTCGTAGCCGGTCACGGGATCGGCATTGCCGGCGACATCGGGCACGCCGCGCATCGCGAGCGGACTGTGTGCGCCGCCCGCGCGCGTGACCTGCAGCCCTTCCTGCCACGCGGGCAGCGCGAAGAACGAGCTCACGCCGCCGCCGGTCGCGCCGCCGTTGGCGCCGTCGTTCCATACGGTCTCGCTAGCGATTCCGTTGCCGCTCGCCTGCAGCGACGTGCCGCCGCAGCCCAGCGCATACGGACTGGACGCAGGAAAATCGACGTGATCCGCGCCATCGCCCACGCCGTCGCCGGAACCGTTGTCGCCGGATGCTGCGCAAATCGTCACGCCGAGCGCCGCCGCCGACTGAAACGCCTGATCGAACGCGTTCATCGCCTGCTGCGTCCATGCCGATTCCGGACCGCCCCAGCTGATCGAAATCACCGACGGCTTGTTCTTCGTGTCATGAATCGCGGTGCCGATGGCGTCGATAAAACCCGCGTCGGTGTTGGGCGCGAAATAGACGACGATCTTCGCGCCCGGCGCGACCGCGCCCGCGACTTCGATATCGAGCATCACTTCGCCATCGGGACCGTTCGGATCGCCGGTCGGATGGTTCCGTCCGTGATCGACCGAAACCGCGGTCACGGACGGCGCCTTCATATTCAGCGACGCGAAACACGTCTTGAGATCCGCGGGACGGTAGCCGCCGCCCAGCTCGATGATCCCGATGCATTGATTCTGGCCGTCGCCTTGCGGGAAGTCATAGAGCGACGCGAGCTGCACGGGCGTGAACGTCGACGCGCCCGCTGCGCGCGCTGTCCAGCGCACGTTGCCCTGCGCGCGGGTCCGGAAGCTGGGCCGCGCCTGCGGACGGTTGTCGAGACCCATGACGGCATCGACGACGCCGTTCAGTTCATCGGGCAGATGGATCGGTCCCGTGCGGCCGCGATAGGTGAGACCGTCATGTTCGTACTGTTGCAGGCTCACGCCGAAGGCCGCGTCGAACTGCGCGACCGTGCCGGAGAGCACGACCGCGCGCCGCGCCTCGTGACTCTCGACGACCGACAGTCCGTGCTTTTGCGCGAACGCATGGACCGCCGCCAGGTCCGCGCTGTCCGCGCCGAAATGCTTCGTGAACTCGTCGTGATCGATATGCTTCGCCGACGCGCCTTGCGCCGCCAGCGCGCTGATGTGCTTCTCGAACGCATCGTGCGAGCGCCGTCGCACGAGCATGGTGACCTCCAGACGTTCGTTCGGGTCTGCCTTGCCGATGGGCTGCGCGTCCTTTAAACACTCGCGTTCGCTTCCATTGAGCGGATGGTTTGCCATGTCTCAACACTCCTGAGAAACGCCGCCGTCGTGGGTTGCGTTTTCGATGCCTCGCGGGCGGCGGGCGGGCATCGGATGCCGTGCGATACGCGCTTATTGACCGCCGAAATAGATCTGCTTCATCTCCTGCGCTGATGCCGGGCGCATGACGGCGCGAGCGCCCGTCGCCGACGCGCCCGACATCGCGCCGCCATAGCCAGTCGCGTCGTTCCGGCTCGATACGCGCGCCTCCGCTGCCTGGATCGCCGCCGGATAGCCGGGATCCTCGCCTCTGCCCGGGTAGTAGCCGGCCTGCTCCAGTTGCTCGAGCTCGGCGCGCATCTGGGCGCGCGTGAGCGCCGCGTCCGTCTGCGCGAGCGCGGCAATCGGCAGCGCAAGCGCGGACGCCGCCGCGAGCGCCATCAAAATCGGTTTCATGATGATCTCCTTGATGATGCGAAAGTCCGTGACGCGGACGTGCTCGTCCGCAGATGAAAGACGATCACCGATGGAAAAAATCGCATTCTTCGTTGCGCGATATGAACGCGATGCGCGCGAAGGGCAACGCCTTCGCGAATCGTCCGTAGAATCGCGTCAGAATAATGCTGCGCGAAAAGCTGCAAGGAGCTAACGATGTCACAACGAAACACTGACGAGGCGCTTCGTCGCATGGCGTCGATCGTCGCGCTGGTGTTCGCGCTGGTGCTCGTCGTGTTGAAGGTGTGGGCCTGGTTCGCGACCGGATCGATTTCGCTGCTCACCGCCGCAGCCGATGGCCTCGTCGATGTCGTCGCGTCTTCGGTGACGTTCATGGGTGTGCGCTATGCCCTGCGCCCGGTCGACGAGGGGCACCGCTACGGTCACGGCAAGGCCGAAGCGGTGGCGGCGTTCGTGCAGGCGCTGCTGCTCACGGGCGTGGCTGTCGGACTCGGCATCGAATCGGGGCAGCGCGTCGCGAATCCCGAACCGTTGAATCAGACAGACTTCGGGATCGCGGTCATCGTCGTGAGTACGCTTGCGGCCATCGGACTCGTGCTGATGCAGACGTGGGTCGTGAAGCGCACGGGATCGACCGCCATCGCCGCCGACCGCGCGCACTATGCGACCGATATCGCCGTGAATATCGCCGTGCTCGTCGCCCTGCTGCTCGATCACTTGCTCGACTGGCCACGCGCCGACGCAATCGGCGCGCTGTGCATCTCGCTCTACATGCTGTGGAACGCGCGCGGCATGGCGGTGGCTGCGCTCGTGCAACTGCTCGATCGCGAACTGGACGATCCCGAACGCGCGCGCATTGCGGCGGCCGTGACGGCGGTCGAAGGCGTGCAAGGCGTGCACGACATCCGCACGCGAAACGGCGGCGATCGCGTGTTCGTCGAGTTCCATCTCGAAGTGGCCGGCGAGCTGACCGTCGCGCAGGGCCACGCCATCGCCGATGACGCGGAAAGAGCCGTGCAGCGGCTCTTTCAGGCATCGGACGTCACGGCGCACGTCGAACCGGCGGGCATCGTCGACGATCGTCTGGACGACCGCGTGCTCGGCACGGCATCCACCGCCGGCCACAAGTGATTGCATCGGTTCGTCGTGGCGCGGCGCACGCGGCATCGGCTGGACAAAATTACCGCGTCGGCGCGTCGGCCGACGCCCGCCGGCTTCCGGGCGCCTAAAGCTCCCGAATCCGGCTGACGTAAACAAGGCGTGATCTTCGCTAAAAGCAACGCCGAGCCCGCTGCCCGTTCATCGAGAGCCCGCGTCATCAACGTAATGTCCCAGTCTCCCCAATCCGGATCGTCCAGCACCGTCGCCAGCGGCGATCGCTCGCGACAGGGGCACAAGACCGCGCGAAATCAGGAATTTCTCGCTTTCTTTCTGTCCACGCGAAGCGACCGCGCGACGCTCTCCTGGACCGTTCTCACGCAGATCGGCCTCGCGGGCCTGGGCGTCGGCGCGCTCTGCTACCTCGCACTGTCGTTCGTGTCCGAAGGTGCGGCTTCCTGCGCGGGCGTCGTCTCGGGCGCGATCGCGTTCGCGTTCTTTTTGCGTCTTGCACGCCGGAGCGCCGCGCGCGCGAACGCCACGACCGCGCTCGCAAAAGCGCTTCTCGACGCCAATCGCGAATGCCTGAAACTTCTCGACGCCGATGGCCGCATGGTCCGCATTTCCGAATATGGCGCCGAACTCATGGAAGCGAGCGCGCCCGAACAACTCGCCGGTTCGAACTGGCTCGGCTTCTGGTCCGGTGAAGACGCGACCGCCGCGCACGATGCGTTTCATGCCGCCATGAGCGGCGCACGCGCGACATTCCGAGGCAGTTGCCCGACCACGTCGGGCGCGCCCAAGACCTGGCATTCGCGCCTCATTCCGATAGAGAACGGCGACGGCGGCGTGGAAGGCGTGATTTGCGCCTCGCAGGACATGACGCAGCAGGCGGAACTCGCCGCCGCGCTCTGCGCCAGAGAGACGCTGATGTCGGAGATGGAGGCGCACGTCGGCCTTTGCTTCTATTCCTATAACGCCGATTTCACGGGCTTTCATCACATCAGCGCGGGATGCGCGGCCGTCTTCGGCCTGGATGCGCAAACGTTTCGCGAGTCGCCCCAGGCCTGGATGGCGCTCGTGCTGCAGGAAGACCTGCCGCAACTCACGGCCGCGATGCGCCGGATCGCCGAATCGAAAGTCAGCCAGAAGGCGCTATACCGCATCCGCCGTCTGGACGGCAATGTGCGCTGGATTCAAAGCACCGGATCGCCCGTTCTGGACAGCGCGGGCAATGTGGCGCGCATCGTCGGCATCAGCGAGGATGTCACGGCGGAGCAGGACCGCCTCGCCGAACTCGACCGCCTCGCCTTCACGGATTCGCTGACCGGTCTCGCGAATCGCGCCGCGCTCATGTGCAGGATCGACGAGCGATGCCGCAAGCAGGCGCCCTTCGCGCTGATGTTCATCGACCTGGACCGTTTCAAGGTGCTCAACGACACGCTCGGTCACACGGCGGCGGACCGGCTGCTCAAATCGCTGAGCAGGGTCATCCGGGCCGCGTTGCCGGCCGATGCATTTCTCGCACGTCTCGGCGGCGACGAATTCGCCGTGCTGATCGACGGCGCGAAGCACAAGGACCCGCTCGCCGAGATCGCGCGCGCCACGCTCGATGCGCTCGTGCAGGCGGATCAGGCACACCGCGCCGGCACGATCACGGCGTCGATCGGCATATCGGTCTTTCCCGAAAACGGGGCGAATCGCGAGACGCTTCTGACGAGCGCCGATATCGCGATGTATGCGGCCAAGAAAGCCGGACGCAACGGCTACCGTTTCGCCGACAAGGATTCGAGCGAACGCATCGTCGATTTCGAACTCGAGCGCGACCTGCCCGCGGCGCTCGCCAAGAAGGAGTTTCAGCTTCACTACCAGGCGATCCACGAGCCGCACACGCGCGAGGTCCGCAGCGTCGAAGCGCTCATTCGCTGGCGGCATCCGGAGCGCGGGCTCGTCTCGCCGGGCGTCTTCATTCCCATTCTCGAAGAAAGCGGCTTCATCGCCGAAGTCGGCGCATGGGTGATGGACGACGCCCTGCGTCAGCTCGCGCTATGGCGGCAGGCCGGCGCGCGCGCGCTCGGCGTTTCGGTGAACGTGTCGGCGCGACAGTTGCGCGACGCGACCATCGTCGATGTCGTCGACGAAGCCTTGCGCCGCCATGCCCTGCCCGCCTCGACGCTGCAACTCGAACTCACCGAGAGCGCGCTGATGGACGACCCGAGCCTTGCACAGCGCACGCTCGGTGCGTTGAAGAAGCTGGGCGTGCGCATCGCCATCGACGACTTCGGCACCGGTTATTCGAGTCTGCGCTATCTGGCTGATTTCGCACCGGACTGCGTGAAGATCGACCGCTCCTTCATCACGCGGATGGAATCGGATCAGGCAACGCGCAGCATCGTGTGCGGCATCATCCAGATGTGTCACACGCTGGGCCTGAGCGTGACGGCTGAAGGCGTCGAGGAAACAGCGCAACTGGAATTGCTCAGGCATGCGCAATGTGACTTCGTGCAGGGCTTCCTGCTGAGCCGGCCGGTCGCCCCCGACGACGTGCTCGGGCTCCCGATCGCCACGCCGTCCGCATTGATAGATTAGGAAAGGAACCGCGAAATTCGCGCGCTTGCTTTTCCTTTCGGTGAACCCTAACCTTACGCCGAAGTTGTGACTAAATGTAACGTTTGTATCAAGATGATCGCGAACGTCGATCGAGTCGCAAACGAGGCACAAGAAAATTGCACGGCAAGAATGCCGGCATGAACCACGGGGTTTTTCCGAAGAGCGGGAAACCATGAATAGCAGTGAATCGCTTGACTCGATCCGCGAAATCAATCTGTCGTACGTGATCCTTGCACAACGCATGTTGCTCGAGGACAAGTCCGTCGCCATGTTCCGGCTCGGGCTTTCGCCGGAAATCGCCATGATTCTGGCCAATCTCACGCCCGCGCAAACAATCAAGCTTTGCAGTTCGAACCAGTTGTTGTGCGCGTTCCGCTTCAACGATCATTCGTTGCTGTCCGCATTGACGCAACCGGCCACGCACGTCGACGTCGGCGCCACTCACGCCGCCATTCTGCTGGCCGGACAGCCGGCGGAACAGTTCGCATGAGCATGGAAACCACGCTTCGCAAAAGCGTCAGCGACGACGCGCAGGAAGTCTATCGCGCGATTGCTCTTATCGAACTGGGCGCTCGCATGCAGTTGCTCGAAACCGAGTTGACGTTATCGCGCGACCGCATGATCCGTCTGTATCGGGAATTGAAGGGCATGCCGCCGCCCAAGGGCATGCTGCCGTTCTCGGCGGACTGGTACATGACGTGGATGCCCAACATCCATTCATCGCTCTTCTACAACATCTATCTGTTTCTCAAGGAGCAGACACGCTGTTCGCGTCTCGATGCGTTGACCAAGGCTTATCGACTGTATGTGGAGCACTGCGGGCAGAACCGGCTCGAAGTCGTCCTGAGCCTGACGCGTGCATGGACACTGGTGCGCTTCTTCGAAGCGGACATGCTGCAGCAGACGCCATGCTGCCGCTGCAAGGGCAAGTTCGTCGCGCACAGGCACGATCTTCAGGCGCATTTCGTGTGCGGCGCGTGTCAGCCGCCGTCACGCGCGGGGCGGACGAAGAAGGCTGCGAGCAGCAAGGCCGAGTGCGGTTCGCTGGCGGCGTGAGTGGATGAACTCAGGTCGGCCATCCATGTGTGAAGCGCTGTAGCCACGCCATGGTCTGGCCGCCTTCCCATCGAGTGCTCCAGAACGGTTCGTGGCTTTTGATCTGCATCGGCAACAACGCACGTGCGACATCGAAATACGGTTTCAGATCCGCTTGAACGTTGCGGTCGCCGAGCGTCGGGCTGTCCGACACCTGCAAAAGCGTCGCGAAAGGCCCATCGACGAAATCGAAAGCAGCAAGCTTCGCCTGCGCTAATTCCTTTTGAAATTGCGTTCGAAAAGGTTCGCCGATGACCGTCAGCCAGCTCAGGCACTTGTAGCCTCGCTTGAGTTCCCTGGCGCTCAGTTCGATCTCCTCCACATCGCAGCCCCAGTATCGGCGCGCCAAAGCATAGATGCGCTCGAACGAAACTTCTTCGTATTTCGAAGACGGACGTCCCTGCAGCAGATAACCGCCATAGCCCGAGCAAACCGGAAACATCGACATCATGTCGAGTGCGAGTGAACGGAGGAATGCGGCATCGACTTGCCAATCGAATTCGAAGCGAAAGAAGCTCGCCATTTCGGGTTCCGTAAAAGGCCGAAAGCCGTGAAACATGAAGACCCGCGAATCGACGGGCTTTGCGTCCGAAAACCCATAGCCCCAATGCACCGTCTTGCGCAGTTCGGGAAGCAAGACGGTTTCGAAGCGAATGCGCGCCGCCGCATCCCACGCTTCGAGCCTCGCCCACGAAACGGTCGACCTGTAGTTCCTGAAGACTTCGCCGACCGCGCGAAGGTACGCGTCATACACGCGTCTCGCCGTGACCGGACCGGGCGGATCGGGCACATAGAACACGAGATGCTGTTTCAATTCGACCAGCGGCATGGGCGACGAAGGATCATCCGTGAATTCGAGGATGGGGTTTGCCATCGCGTCGGACTTCCCGGTCAGGGTTTGAGGTTTTTCCGGTCTTTCTGCCGAGCGGCAACACGACGCTCCAGCACTGAAAGATAGCCCTTCAGGAAAGCCTCGAAGTTATCGTGACGCCATTGCTCCCCGATGCTGGAAATCCACACAACCTCGTAGCCATGCTTAGAGGGCGAAGTGTCCACGTCGAACGAAACGCACTCCGGCGTGTTCCCCGCACCGATGACGAACTGGCTGCACGCCGGGTACTCGTCGACCATTTCCGGAAGGAGACCGTGGTCGTCGCGCGCGACCTCGAGCGCCGAAAGCAGTGACAATTCATCATTCATCAAGCTGGATACGCCATTGCTCGTGGACAGAAACAATCGATAACTCGCCGGCATGACGAGGTTACGCGCTTGCAGAAAGGCATCGAGCGCCGCGAGGTCGCCTCCGCTCGCCGGCGGGCGCAGTTGAGGCCGCACGGGATCGTCGCTGAAGTAGCCGTTGAGCTTGAACTTGGTATCACTCAGCTTCTGCAGCAGGTCTTGCATCTGTTGGATGTTCACGCGACCTCCTTAATCACAGTTACAAGAGGGATGCGCTTTCATGCGCTTGGGGGCGGGTTTGAGCCGGTTCATGCTGCCGCCGACCGTGTAATTCACGCGGGCGTCGGCCCATCGCATATTGGCGCTGGTGAGTGGCCCGCTAAGAGAAGCCGGGTGCATGTGATCCGGATTCATTGCGCCCCGGCCGCTGCGAGCGGGGTCCGCCAATCCTCCCGCCTGCTTCCATTTTTCGTGCTGACAGTCCGGCGGCTTCACGTTCTTCGGACTGTAAAACATGCGCTTGATGGCCGGATGATCGGGATTGCCGGCGGCCGCGGTCACTGCGTCGGCGAAGTCCTTCGCGAATTGCTTGAGGCTCGCCTGATACGCATCGTAGTGGTCGGAACCGGGATTGCTGGGGCTATCGCTCAGCCTCGCCTTCTTGCTCTTCGACTGGTTGTAGGCCTTGACCATCTCGCAGACCTGACCGCACATGCAATCGTCCCATTTGCGCTTTTTCTTTTTCTTCTTTTTCCCGCAATCCGGTCCGACCTGAGTCGCCGGCGGACGTTTCGATCTTTTCTGCTTCACGCCTGTCATCGTCGCGCCGGTATTGGGCGGAGAACCGTTCGGGCCGCAGTTGTTGAGCATCGGCTCGGCGAGAAGATGAACGCTCTTGCCCTCGATTTTCACCGTCATCGAACCCGGCGTGATGAATCTGGCCGGCCCGTGCGTGTTGCTCGAAAGCAGACCGCCGCCCGTGCCCTTGCTGGCCATGTCGCCGAAGCTGTTGAACATCGCGCCCCGGATAGCCACCTCGTCGCCCTCGATCTTGACGCTCGTCGAATAGCCGTCCGGCGAATCCCCCGATTTGGCGGTATTGGGCAACGCAGCCGGAACGAACGGAGCGGGCGGCCCCGGCATCTTGCACATGTTCGGGAGCGTGGCCCGAGCGGTGCCGGAACTGCCCTTGGTGACAGGCGTCTTCGGAGGATGGATTCCAACGCTGGTCATGGCGCGTCGAGCAAGTCAATGGCGCGAAGCGGCCGGCATCGTGGCCGATTCGAAAAGCGCGCAGGCCCGCAAGCCCGCCTCCGAACTCGACCAGATCAATGTTCTCGGGCCTGCCGCATAGCCACGCGACGCCGCCTGATGAGCCAGCATCGCGAACAATGGCCCGGACGCCGCGCCCACATCGCCCCAGACGTCCGCTGGCGACAGATAGCCGGTGGCATCCTTGAAATGCCGGCCCAGTCTCAGGCAGACGAACCCCCACTCTTCGCCTCGATAACGCTCGCCGTTGATATCGCAGATGACATGATCGATCGTCTTCCGCGCGCCCGGCGCGCTCGTCAGCGCGTCTCGCACGACCGCGGTCAGACCCTTGCCGACGCACACCTCGCGCGTTTTGATGAGGCAGCGCTCCGATCCTGTCGCAGCTGCAACGAGGTGCATCGTTTCGGCAACGCCGAGCCGCCGGCACGCGGCGTCGCTCATCAACAGGCAGAATGCCGCGCCTTCGCCGGGGACGAAGCCGCTCCTCGATCCTTCGCCTGCGATCTGCCTGCGGCCGTCGAGCCAATTCAGCGTCTCAGGATGCAGATAGCTGTCGATGCCGCCGACGACGCACGCGTCCAGTTCGCCGCTTCCGAGCGACTCGCTCGCCTTCCTGAAGGCCGCTACTCCGGCTGCGTGCCCCTGCGCATGCACCGAGACTTGTATCGGATCGATCGTCGATCCGCCCAGCCGCCGCAATCCCTGCATGACGGCGCTCGCGTCTTCATGCGTGAAGCCAGGGCGGATTTCCGGCAGCGCGACCATCATCGGCGATCGAAGCGGCGCTTCGCCCAGGTGAGCGAGGGCGCGCGTCAGGTCGCGCCACGCGAAACCTGCCAGCGCAAGCAGACGAGACGGACCGTGCAGCCCCGGGTCGAGTTCGGCGTCGAAGGCCAGGTTCACGTAGTTGCCGAGCCTGTCGACGATGAACGGATGCTCGCGCGCCGCCCCTATACCCGCCCGCACGGCCGCCGCGCTTGCCTCTGCCCCGAGACCGAGCGGCGTGCGCGCACCGGCGGCCGCCATGACGACGCGTGCGCTCATGACAGGTAATCCTTCTCGCGGACCAGCGTGCTCTCGAGATAATCGGGTTCGTCTTCGACCTTCAGAACCGTGACCCACACGAGCATCAAACGCAGCGCATCGGGTTCCAGTATCACCGACGAGAGGCGTGCGCGATGCTCCTCGTCGCGGGTGTCGATGCGCGTCGTGAAAGCCAGGCGCACCTTCGGCAGCGCGAAGGACATCGACCCTGCGGGCGTGAGGTTGATCAGTTCGACCGGCTCTCCGCCCTGCAGAGGGCTTGCGGGTTGCTGATCGGGTGGAGCGCACTGCAAGGAGTGCGGACTCCAATCCTCGGGCAACAGCGGCGAGCGATCGCGCATCCACGCATCGTCGTAAGTGCCGGCGCGTTCCCGCCTCGGCGACCAGAAGCTGTCGATGGCGCCGAACCCGGCGGGGCCATCCTTGTCCAGACGTCCGCTCGGGTATTCGAAATTGGGCATCGCCATGCCTTCCCGGCTCTGCCCTGCGCCGACTACGCCTCGCCCGACCGGATTTCGGGCGTCATAGCCGTGTCTGGCGGGGTCGTCGCCGGGCGCATCGTAGCCGCCATAAGCGAGCTCGTAGATGACCGGCAGACGAACGACCGGCTCCGCCAGCATGCGTCCGGGCATCCCTTTTCCCCATCTACGATGTCCGCGAACACGCAGCGTCTTGCGAACCGGCCCAACCCGCATGCCGACCAGAAAGTCGTCGCTGGGCCTGCCGCCGGGCGCGTAAGCGGTACCGTTGAGCACGATGTCGGTCGTCGGCTTGGGCCCGAGCAAGTCCGAGTCGTAGCGAAGGCTGGACCGTCCGGGCGTGCCGGTGTATTCGGCGGTCTCGACCGGCGGCGCCTGCTCGTCCGCGAGCCGCGGTCCCGCCGGCGTGATGTCATAGGTCGCCTTTACCGCGACGATCCATTCGTGCGTGCCCTCCTTGTCGCGCGTCCATGACGTATCGACTTCGTAGGCAGTCCGATTCTCGATGCTCCACATTGACGACCCCCTATCGCGAACAGTGTTAAGACGAAGCACGAAGAATCGTTTTGAAAGAGCGTCAATCCATCGCCTGCAATGCGCGTCGCTGACGCCAAGCAGGCGCTGCGCAATTGAAGAGCACGCTGCGCGGATCGGCGAGGCGCAGTTGAATGGCCGCCGCGGCGCGCTGCCGCTGAGCGCCATTGCGCAACACGTCGATGCACTGCGCTTTCGACGACAACGCGCCCATGAGATAGCGCCCGTTGCCCGGCATCCGCGCCTTGTTGGCGTGCCACCATGTGCGCGTCTTGTCGGGGTCCGGCCACGGCGCGCCGTCGTCCTCTTCCTCGGCGGCATCGGCATCTTTTTCGCCGCCGGAATTCCCCGATGCCAACGGCGCGCGTTCCAGCCCGAGACGAACGAAATCGGCTCCCGTGATGAGACTGAAGCTCTCGCCCGCGAGCCGCGCCACGCGGTCATCGTCCATACGGCCGATCAGCCACTGCGCATAACGTGGATCGCCGGTGAAACCGACGGCGCGAATCAGCCTGCGCGCACTCTCCGGTTTAGAAGCGAATCGCTCCAGCCATCGATGCGCATCGGCGGGCGCGAGCACGCTCGCCGCGAGCGCGAGCGCGATGTCGCCGAACATGGATGGCGTAGCCGCAATATCGCGAATGACCTCGAGCGCCTCGTCGCGATCGCCGAACAGCAGCGCGGATCGCGCGGCATGAAACCGGCATGACGCGTCCGCGTGATCGAGATGGGCCTGACATGTTCCGAGCAGATCGACGCGGCCGATCTCACCCGCGCAGCGCAGCGCCCGGGCGCGCAGCACAGCGTCGTCGGAAACGAGCGCCGCGTCGAGATGCCGCTTCGGATCGACGCGATGCTGCGCACATCCCTCGATGCCAGCCAGTCGCGCGGCGGGGTCGTCGCACGCGAGCAGGATCGAGACGACACCGGCGAGACGGCCCGGACTCACCCAGCCGAACGCCGAATGAAAGCCCGCTCTGGCATTGGGCGTGGCCTGACTCAAAGCGAGCAGCCGCATGATCGCCGGGTCCGAACGCGCCTCGATGCAACCGACGGCGGCGGTGAACAGTTCGCCCTTGCCCGCGTGCTCCAGCGCCCGAATGCTCGAACGCAGGCCGGCGCGTCCCGCCACGGCGATGCCGTCGAGATGCGCCGCGATGCGTTCGTCGAGCCGTGTCAGATCGGAGAGCCTCACATGCGGCGCGCGCACGAGACGGGAGCGGATTCGCCGCAAGGCGGCGGCGTCTTCGACATGTTGCTCCAGCACGCGGAAAAGCACGCCGCTCGCCGAGTCCGCGACCGGTTCGGCTTCGTCGGCTTTCGTCGTGTCCACGGCGACATGCATCAGTTGATCTGCACCGATCCGCCGATGATGCGATTCAGTCCTGACGCACTGCTCGACACGCTGCTTCCGCGTATGCGCACATGTCCGTCGCGCGTGAGCGTGATGCTGGCTTTTCCGCAACGCAGCACCATCTGCTCCTTCGCCGTCACGAGAAGCCGCTTGCCATCGGCGTCGACATCGATCTGTGCGGGCGCATCGTCGAACGGCCAGGCTTCGCATCCGATCAGACAGCCGATGACGATCGGGCGCGTCGGGTCTCCGGCTTCGAACATCAGCGCGACTTGACGGCCGATATGCATGCCGCGCAGATCGACGACCGTGCGCGCGACGAGCGCCGCGCTCCCCGGCTGGTCAGGGTAGACGACGAACGGGGACGCAGCGTCGCCATCGAGTCCGATCAACTCGCCGATCCTCACCCCGTCGATGGCCGCAAGAGGGCCTTGTTCGAGAAAATCGCGTCCGCTCATCGCGTGCTCCTTCGGGTCTCATTCAAAGACGAACGAGCCGACGGCGATTTGCAAAGCTATCCATGACTTCGCGGCGCTTGAAATAAGCGCATCGCGAACCTATGCTCATTGAACAGTCGAATCCGGTCCGCAAGCCCCATGCGGACGTCGTCAGTGGAAGGAGACGCCTCATGCGTCTGTCGCTTATCTTCGTGGTCCTGTCGGCCGTGAGCGCAATGTCCCTGCATGCGGACGCAGACGACAGGCAGGACTGGCGACGACATCGCGACCAGCCCGCCCTGAAAGTATTCGATGCACAAGGCAAACTTATCGGACGCCTTGCTTCTTACGGCGGCTACGACGGCGTGTTCCTCACGATCGACCGCGCGCTCGTCTTCGCGCAGATCACGCGCCTGAACAGCAACGGCGAAGCGTACGACTCGGCGAAATTCCAGTGGTCGACTTACGGACCATTCGACTACTCGACCGCCGATTGCAGCGGCTCGCCGATCATTCCTCCCGGCAGCGGCCCACGACCGTCGATCGCGATGAGAACGGGCGCGGACGTCACGCTCCTGATCGCGGGCGATACGGACTCGTCGCCCGCTCAGGTCGTCGCGGTCTTCGACGGCAAGCAGTGCACGCCGCCGCCGACTATCGGGCACATGCCGCCATCGACCGCGCCCGTGCCCGCATTCACGGCCGAGACGAACTATCCGCTGACGGCTCATTATCCCGAGCCGCTCACCATCAGATATTGATCGGGCACGATCGACGGAGACGCTTCATGTGTCGAATGCTTGTTGTGCTGCTCGTCCTGTGCGCGAGCGTGAGCGCCGCCGATGAACGCGATGAACGCGATAAACGCGACGATCGCGCGCATTCCGGCGAGAACACATTGCGCCAGCCGATGGTGTACGACGCACAGGGAAAGCGCGTCGGCCCGCTGGAGGTTTATTCGGGCGTCAACGGCGTGTATCTCGCGATAGACGGCGAGCCCGTCTTCGTGGCGGTGAATCACAAGCGCGTCGGTCCGTTGCAGTATTCGGCCTCGCAATACGAATGGGTCGGCTATACGTTCGTGCCGTACCCATCGCACGATTGCACCGGAAGCGTCGCCGTCGCGGATGCCGGCAGCCCCGCTCCGGCGATGCCGCTCAGAGAAGGCGCCGACGTGACCGTCTATATCGCGGGCAAGCAAATGTCCGGCAACGTGCAAGTGTGGTCGTTCAGGCAGACAGATCCGTCTACCGGGGCGACGACCTGCCTGACGAGTCTGTCTGACCAAGGCGCCAACTACTGGGCCATCGAGCGCACGTATCCGCTGACGCAGCATTATCCCGAGCCGTTGCGCGTGGCTAATTGACGGAAGACGCGCACGGACCGCACGGAGACCGACATGAGGCACTGGCTGATCGGAGCGCTGATCGCGCTATACGCAACAACATCGCCCGCAGATGACTTCGCGCATCAGGCAACGCATCGCCCTGTCAGGGTGTTCGATGCGAACGGTCACGTCATCGGCGATCTCACGATCTTCGCCGCGCAAAACGGCGTCGCGCTGACGGCCGGAGACGCAACCGCCGTGATTCCCATTGCACGCGTACAGGACGCGACCTTTCACTTTTCCGCGACCGACTTCAACTGGCTCGCGACGAAGGTCGTCGATTTCGCATCGCCCGATTGCAGCGGCGATCCGATCCTCGACTCGCTCAACGGACCGCGCGCCGCGCTCGCGGTCAGACGCGGCAACGACGTCACCGTGTACTTCGCGGCCGAAGGCGTCACGCAGTCGTTCCAGGCGAATTCGGCGCTCGATCCGAACGCGGCGAACGGATGCCGTCCGTTCACGGCATCCATCACGCTTTCGGGCTTCAAGGTCGGCGCGACGCTCACGATCAGCCGCACGCATCCCGAGCCGCTCAGGATCGGCTATTGAAAGGCATCACACGCGGCCTTTCCACGGCACCATCGCTTTTTCCAGATACCGCATCAGCAGATCGAAGCAAAGCGCGAAGAAGCCGATCACGATGATGCCCATGATGACGACATCGCTCGCAAGAAACTCGGCCGCGTTGAGCACCATGAAGCCGAGACCGCGCGTCGAAGCGACCATCTCCGCCGCGACGAGCGTCGTCCAGCCGACGCCGATGCCGATACGCATGCCCGTGAAAATCTCCGGCAGCGCGGACTTGAGGATCACATGCGTGACGACCTGCGTGCGCGACGCGCCCATCGAATACGCGGCGTGGATCTGCTCGATCGACACCGAGCGCACGCCCGCGCGCGCGGCGATCGCGAGCGGCGCGAAGATCGCGAGATAGATCAGGAAGATCTTGGAGAACTCGCCGATGCCGAACCAGATGATGATGAGCGGCAAATACGCGAGCGGCGGCAGCGGCCGGTAAAACTCGATCGGCGGATCGAACACGCCGCGCGCGTGCCGCGAGACGCCCATCATCACGCCGACCGGAATCGCCGTCGCGCACGCGAGCGCGAATGCGCCGAACACGCGCAGCAAGCTCGCGACGACGTGTTCCGCGAGCGTCGAGTTCGCGAAGCCATCGCTCGCCACCGCGATGAACTTCGCATAGACCGCTTGCGGCGACGGCAGAAAGAGCGGCTTGACCCAGTGCATGCCGGTGATCAGAAACCAGCCGGCCACGAGCACGGCGACGGTCGCGATGCTCATCGCGAAGCTGCTGCCGTAGCCTGGCACGCCGAACGTGTCGCCCGGCTTCACCGGCTTCTTCTTCGATTGCCGCGCGGGCCGGCCAGGCGGACGCCGCGATGCGCCGATGCCGCTGTCGATCGCGGGACCGGGCACCGTCATCGATGCGCGCTTAACCATGATGAATCTCCTCCGCATGATGAGCGGCGCGCTCGTCGCCGTAGATGATGCCGAGCACCCGCTCGCGCATCTCGATGAAATCGGGGCTGGACTTGATCGCGCGCGCATCGCGTGTGGCGAGGAAGCGGCGGTTGAAATCGAGATCGTAGCTATGCGTGATGCGGCCCGGACGCGGCGACATCACGATCAGCCTGCTCGCCAGAAAAAGCGCCTCCTCAACGCTATGCGTGATGAAGAACAACATCTTCTGCGTGCGCTGCCAGACATCGAGCAGCAGCTCCTGGATGGTCTCGCGCGTGAGGGCATCGAGCGCGGCCATCGGCTCGTCCATCAGCAGCATCGCCGGATCGCAGGTCAGCGCGCGCGCAATGCCGACGCGCTGCTGCATGCCGCCCGACAGCTGATAAATCATGTGCCGATGAAAATCCTGAAGGCCGACGAGCGTGAGATTGCGCTTCGCGATGTCCTCGCGCTGCGCCTTCGGCACGCCTTGCAGCTTCAGGCCGAAGGTCGCGTTGTCGAGCACGTTGAGCCACGGCAAGAGCGCGTGCTTCTGGAACACGACGCCGCGATCGGCGCCCGGCCCTTCTACCGGCCTGCCGTTGAGCAGCATCTCACCCGATGACGGCGCGATGAAACCCGCCATCAGCGATAAAAGCGTCGTCTTGCCGCAACCCGACGCACCCAGCGCGACGACGAATTCGCCATCGCCGATAGTGAGATCGATGCCGTCGATCGCTTGCACGCGCTCGCCCGGGCGTCGGCCCGGAAACACCACGCTCACGTTCTTCACCTGCATGCAACCCATATGTCCTCCGGACTCGGATGTGCCAAGGGCAAGCGGCGCGCGGCCGGGCTTATTTCAGTTTTTCCGCGGCTTCGACGTATTCCGCCGTCACGAACTTCGAATAGTCCGGCAGCACGGCGTCGACGCGCTTCTGCTGCTTCAGGAAGTCCGCCGTGTCCTTGAGCGCGAAGGCCGCGCGGCTCGATGCGCCGCCGCCGAGCCACTGCTTCGTCGCCTGCTCCTGCGCCGACGGATAGCCATACAGCGAAAGCGAGCCCGGCACGTCGGCCGGCGCGCCGCCGATCGTCTTCGCGATGGCCGCGGCCTGCTGCGACTGCGCGGTCCATTTGGCCGGATCGTTGCGGTATTGCGCATCGAGATCGGAGATGGCCTTGACGAACTTCGCCATGAAGTCCTTGTGCGCTTCGCCCCACGCACGATCGACCGCGATGCCGTCGAACGTCGGCTTGCCGAGCTTGGACAGATCGCCCGACGTAATCAGCACCTTGCCGCTCTTCTTGAGTTGCGAGAGCGCCGGATCCCACACGTAGGCAGCGTCGATATCGCCGCGCTCCCACGCCGCCGCGATCTGATTCGGCTGCATGTTGAGAATCTTCACCGACGACGGATCGATGCCCCAGTGCTGCAGCGCGAACATCGTGTGATAGTGCGTCGTCGAGACGAACGGGACGCCGATGGTCTTGCCCTTCAGATCCGCCGGCTTGGCGATGCCCGAGCCGTTGCGCACGACCATCGCCTCGGCTTCGTTGATGTTGTCGAGAATCCAGAAGAGCTGCGCGTCCACGCCCTGGCTGACGGCGGCGGCGAGCGGGCTGGAGCCGATCACGCCGATCTTGATGTCGCCCGAGGCCATCGCGGTCGCCACCTTCGCGCCGGATTCGAACTGCCGCCAGTTGATCTTGTAGCCGGTCGCCTTGGCGATGGAGCCATCGGCGATGCCGACGACCCAGGGATCGACGATCTGCTGATACGCGATCGTCACTTCCTTGTCTTCGGCGTTCGCGGCCTGCGCGCCGCCCCACGCGCACACGGCGACGGCGAGTGTCGCCAGCGCGCGCGCCGGCGAGAACTTTCTAAGCAACTTGCCCGGCAGGCGTTTCAAGCCACAGACGCGGATCGTGTTCATGACGGTTCCTGGAGAAGTGGAAAATCGGGCTCGCCGGCGCGGCATTCCCCGTTTCGGTGCGGTCCGTCGCGCAAGCGGCGAACCGATGACCGAGTATCCACAGCGAAAAATCCAGGAAGTTAGTGCCAGACGGGAACAATCGTTGAGTCCACATTCCGTCGGGCGGCGGGAAGGCTTCTTATGAAGGCGTCGGCGCTACGGATGCGCCTTTTATTTGATCTTCGCGGCGGCGGCGAGCTTGCGCACGCCTTCCTTCGCATCCTCGTTCGAGTTCATGAAATTCGTCACGACGTCGGTGATCGCGCCCGCCGTCACCGGCGATTGAAGTTCGCCGAAAGCCAGCGAAGGCAGGAAGCCGCCCGACTTGATCGTCGCCTGCTCGTCCGCGCGAGACTTCTTCGCGCAGCTGTCGAACTTGCCCATCGGCACATCGAGGCGAACGGGAATCGAACCCTTGTTGAGGCTGAACTGTTCCTGGAATTCGGGCGACATGATCGTCTTCGCCATCGCGATCTGTCCCGGCGTCGCATCCTTCTTGCCGTTCTGCTGGAAGAACACGAAGGCATCCGCCGTGTACGTGTAGGCGTTCGACGTGCCCGGAGCGGGCGCGCAGACGAAGTCGACGTCCGCCTTCTTGCTCGCGTTCGCGAATTCGCCCTTGGCCCAGTCGCCCATGAACTGCATGCCGCCCGAGCCCGAGATCACCATCGCGGTGGCGAGATTCCAGTCGCGGCCGTGATAGGCCTTGTCGAAGTAAGTGCGTATCTTCTGCACCGTCTCGAAGACCTGAATCATTTGCGGCGACGTGAGCGTCTTCTGATCGAGATCGATGAGCGCCTTGCGATAGAAGTCCGTGCCTTGCGACAGCACGACCGTCTCCCAGATGGTCATGTCCTGCCACGGCTGACCGCCATGCGCGACAGGCGTGATGCCCGCCGCGCGAAATTTGTCGGCAAGGGCGAAGAACTCCGGCCACGTCGTGGGCGGCTTGCCGCCGACCTTGTCGAGATCCGCCTTGTTGATCCACAGCCAGTTGATCCGATGCACCGAGAACGGCGCGGCGACGTAATGTCCGCCCGACTTCATCGCGTTGTCGATCTGCGCGGGCGTGTGCGCTTTCCAGTCGGCCGCGGCCTGATCGATCGTGACGACCACGCCCTGATCGGCCCAGTCCTGAATCAGCGGTCCTTTGATCTGCGCGGCGGAGGGCGCGTTGCCCGAGATCACCTGTGTCTTCAGCGCGGTCATGGCCGCCGTGCCCGATCCGCCCGCGACGGCGAAGTCCTTCCATTCGTATCCTTGCTTGCTCATGTCGTCCTTGAGCACGCGGATCGCTTTCGATTCGCCGCCGGAAGTCCACCAGTGCAGGACCGAGATCTGTTCGGCGGCCGATACCGCGTGCGTGCCGGCGATGAACATCGCGACGGCTGCCGCAACCGACATCGTTGATCGTTTCATTGCTTGTCTCCGGGTTTTATTTATTTATGAAGCGACGCGTTCACGCGCGCTGTTCGAATCCGAGTTGCGACTTGCCGAGCGGCGTCAGGTCGTCGGGCGTCGCGCGGCCTTCGAAATCGACTTCGAAATGATCGCCTGGAAAATCGGGCGGGCTTTCGCCCTTCAGGAAGCTCGGCAATTGACGCTTCAGATACGCGTCGTTTTTGGCGCATCCGGGCGCGGAAGCGATGTACATGACGTTGCTGTAGCCGGCGCCCTTGTGTTCGTCTTCGACCGCGTGAATGACGTCGCTATGCCAGAACACGGTGTCGCCCGCATCCATCTTCGGGATCGACGACAGCGCCTCGAACAGCGGCGCGTGAAACTCCGGCCTGATCGACAGCGCGCGTCCGGGCATCGCGCCGCACAGGTCGTCGTCGGCGACGTCGTCCTGAAGCGCGCGCAGCAGGATGTACACCATCGCGTTGGCGATGGGCACGAGCTGCAGCGTGCCGTCGCCCGGACCTTGCGGCGTCAATGCGGTCCAGCCCTGGAACGTGCGGAACATCGAACACACGGCCGGCGATGCGATCTCTTCGACATCGGGACGGAAAGCGGCATCGAACGCATCGTAATCGCGCCAGTTGCCCGCGAAGACGTGGCGATACACCTTGCGGAAATTGCCTTCGATCCAGCGCTCGACCGAGCCGCCATCGCAATGCGCCGACAAGCCGAGCGACGCGGAACCGGGCGGCCGCCGGCGCAGACGGTCGGCATAAACCGGCACATGTTCCGGGTCGAAGTGAACGCGTCCTTCGCTCTCGTTGCGCCAGAGCTTGTTGAGAAACACGCGCGCCGCGGTCAGCGACTCCGACTGGCGCGCCAGCACTTGAGGCTTCGACCAGTACACGCCGTAGATTTGCGGCTTGCTCGACGCCAGCTGACCGAAGTACTTGTCTTCGGCGCGGTTTTCGAGGCGCTTGTCGAGGCGATTTCGTTCGACGTAATGCGCGATGTCTTCATCCCATTGCTGTACCTGTGCGCGTGGAAAGACATTGCGGATCACGCACGCGCCGCTCGACTTGACGAGCGCGATCTGCTCGCCGCTCACGCGCCCTTCGGTGATGTCGGCGAACTGAATTTCCGGAATGACGTCTTCGCCGCGATCGCGCCGCGCGGCGATCCGCTTCGCTTCCTCGCCGATCGTCTGCTCGACTTGCGCGAACACTTCGCGGTAGTTCGGCAGCGCGGCGCGCAGTTCCTTTTTTGCTTGCCGGATCGCGCCCGGCAAGTCATCGATTTTCAGCGCCATGATCGTCTCCACATGAATTTCCGTGGACACAGCATATGATGCGTCCGTCTGCGGCGGTGATACGATTCAGGCAATTCATTTGCGTTTTCGGCCATGAAACCAGCCTACGAGCATGTCGAATTCGGCGCGGACTGTTCGGTGCGGGTTTACCATCGGCGGCTCGCGCGTATTCCATTCGAATGGCATCACCATCCGGAATACGAGCTGACGCTGACGATGAACAGTCACGGCAAGCGCTATATCGGCGATTCGGTGAACGACTATCAGGCCGAGGATCTCGTCCTCGTGCCGCCTGATTTGCCGCATACGTGGTCGTCGAACCGGTCGATCGACTCGTCGTTGCCGCAAGTCGCCATCGTCATCTGGTTCGACGGCGACTGGGCGCGGCGCATGGCGGACTGCTGCCGCGAATACGAGCCGCTTCGCAAGCTCCTGCGCCGTGCGGCGTGCGGGCTGGCGTTCGAGCCTCCCGCCGGCGAACGGATGCGCAGCCGTCTCGGACAGTTGCTCTCGACCGCGCCGCGCGAACGCCTGAGCGCCGCGCTCGATGTCCTGTGCACGCTCGCCGATGCGCCGGGCCATCCGCTCGCGTCGCCGAGCGCTTTCAATCAGACGAACGCGGGGCCGTCCGGTCACGAGCCCGAGCGCATCAATCGCGTTCTTTCGATGATCGATGCGCGCTTTGCCGAACCGCTCCGGCTATCGGAGCTATGCGAAGCGGCGAGCCTTTCGGAGCGCACCTTGACGCGCTATTTCGTGCAGCACATCGGCGAGAGCGTCGGGCGATACATCGCTCGGGTACGAATCGGCCATGCGTGCCGGATGCTGGGCGACACGTCCCTGCCGATATCGGTCATCGCCGCGCGCTCGGGATTTGCGAACGTCGCCAACTTCAATCGGCAATTCAAGGCCGCGAAGCAAACGACGCCGGCGGAGTACCGGCGTCAGTTCATCGATGCAGGCGCGCTCGTCAAGGACACGGCGAACAGCCTGACCGAACGGCCGCCTTCGCTTCAGCAGAAGCGGCGGCGTTGAAGTTATCGCGATGCGCTGAGCGTATGCCCTGCATCGCGCGACAATCTCAGATAGCCCACGATCGTCCGGCTCGCCTTCTTGTGCGCCGGCGTGCTCACGCCCCTGTTAAGCGTCGATCGCGGCCGATGCGCTTGGGTCGGAGCGGACCCCGGCGGTGCCTTCATGCGAATGGGCTGAAGTCGTCTCCGCGTTGCGATTAGCTTGGGTTCCTAATCAATCGACACGCGCCGACCGCGCACGATCAGACGATTACCTGCAGACCGGCGCGTCGAGGCACGCACATTGCGCAGTGGCTTCGGATCGATTCATCGAAAGCAACCGGCCATGCCTCTCTCCGCTCAAAGAACCCTGGTGATTTCCCCGCATCTCGACGATGCCGTCTTCAGTTGCGGCGCCCTGCTCGCCGCGTCGCCGGGCGCATCCGTCTGCACGATATTCGCGGGTGCGCCGGACACGGCGCTCGCCACCGACTGGGACGCGCAGTGCGGCTTCGCGGACGCACATCAGGCGATGCGCGAGCGCCGTGTCGAAGACAAAGCCGCGCTGCACGTCCTGGGCGCGCGCGCCGTGCATCTCGGCTTTCTCGACTCCCAATACACGCAAGGCGGCACGAGCGCGACCACCGCCAAGATCGCTTCGGCCATTCGCGACGTGATGCGCGAGACGGATTGCATAACGCTCCTCATCCCGCTCGGCCTCTTTCATTCCGACCACGCGCTGGTTCATACGGCCGCGCGCGAGGCGTGCCTTTCGGACGCGACGGCATGCATTGCGTACGAAGACTGTCTATATCGGCGCATGGATGGCCTCGTGCAGCAACGGCTCGTCGAACTCATCGGAAGCGGCATCGAAGCGACGCCGCTGCTCGATCCGATCGATGCCGCCACGCTCTCGCGCTGCATCGAAGCGAAGCAACGCGCGGTGCAATGTTATGCGAGTCAGCTCAAAGCCTTCGGGCCCCACGGCTATGACGACGTGCTCGCGCCCGAACGCTTCTGGACTCTGCGAGCCGTCGACCATGGCTGAACCGGCAACACTTTCCGAGCCCGATCGCGCGCGGCTCACCGTCGTCGTGCTGACGTACAACAGAGCCGATCAGGTGCTCGACACGCTCGCAAGACTTGCCGCGCTGCCGGACCGCATCCGCATCGTAGCGGTCGATAATGCGTCCACCGACGGCACGGCCGAGCGCATTGCGGCGCAGTTTCCATCGGTCGAACTCGTCGTGGCGCCGGACAATCTCGGCGCGGCCGGACGCAATCTCGGCGTCGCTCGCGTCGCGACGGAGTACGTCGCATTCTGCGATGACGACACCTGGTGGAGCGCCGGATCGCTGTCGCGCGCCGTCGCGATCCTCGATGCGGCGCCGCGCGTCGCGGTGCTCAACGCGCGCGTCGTCGTCGGTGCCGACGGCGCGGCGGACGAGACCTGCCAACGAATGCGCGAAAGCCCGCTGCCGCATCGCGGCTTGCCCGGTCCCGCGCTCGTCGGCTTCATGGCGGGCGCGTGCGTGTTCCGCACCGACGTCTTCCGGCAAGTCGGCGGCTACGAGGCCAGGCTTTTCATCGGCGGAGAAGAAACGCTCGTCTCGCTGGATGTCCTGTCCGCCGGCTACGAGATGGTCTATATGGATGACCTCATCCTTCATCACCATCCCTCACCGCTGCGCGACAGCGCACAACGGCGCAGGCTCCTCGCGCGCAACGCCGCGTGGGTCGCATGGATGCGCCTGCCATTCGACCAAGCCCTTCACGCCACCGGAAAAGCCTTCCTCGTGGCATGGCGCGAGCGCACGCTGATGCGCGATTTACCGATCCTCGGAAGCGGCATCGCATGGGCGATGACCAGGCGCCGCGTGATCCCCTCGCGCGTCCAGGACATGCGCCGCGTCGTGCGCGAAGACGATTTGCGCCGCGCCAGGCGAACGAAATCGTCGGCGTCTTTCGGTTCTACACGCCCCACGTAAAAACGCGTGCATCGCGGGACGAACCAAACGAAATTTGGTTCGTCCCGCATCGAACCGCAAATCGTTTCGCAGTTCTCGCCAGTTCGACAATGAGTGGCACAGGGAATGCTGAACGCTGGTGACTGATCCACGCGATGGCGCGCCGCGCACACGCACATTGGGATCGCAAGATAAGGGGACTTCCGTGAAAATCGCATTGATCAGTGAGCACGCATCGCCGTTGGCGATCGCGGGTGGCGTAGACAGCGGCGGGCAAAACATCTATGTGGCGAATGTCGCGCGTCAGCTCGTTCGCATCGGTCACGACGTCGATGTGTTCACGCGTTGCGACCGTTCGTTATTGCCGCTCGTCTCGCGCTTCGAAAACATCCGCGTGATAAATGTACCGGCCGGTCCGCCCGTGCAGTTACCGAAGGAACAGCTTCTGCCGCATATGGATGCGTTCGCCGGCTTCATGATCGACTTCATGAAGAAGGAAGCGCAACCGTATGACATCGTGCACGCGAACTTCTTCATGTCGGGCCTCGTGGGTCTGCGCATCAAGGACGCGCTCGGCGTGCCGCTCGTCACGACGTTTCATGCGCTGGGGCGCGTGCGACGCCTGCATCAAGGCGAATCGGACGGCTTTCCCGATGCGCGCTTCGATATCGAAGACGAGCTCGTCAGGCGCTCCGATTCGGTCATCGCCGAATGTCCCCAGGACGAGAACGATCTGATTCATCTGTACGACGCCGATCCCGCGCGCATCGACCTCGTGCCGTGCGGCTTCGATCGCGCGGAGTTCCATCCGCTAGACAAGGCGGCAGCGAGAGAACGTCTCGGCTGGCCGCAAGACCGGTTCATCGTGCTGCAACTCGGGCGCATGGTGCCGCGCAAGGGCGTCGACAATGTCGTGCGCGCGCTCGGCATGCTACACGGTGAGCATGGCGAAAGTGCCGAGCTTTATGTGGCGGGCGGCAATTCCGACGAAGCGAACGAGAACGCGACGCCGGAGATCGGCAGGCTGCGCGGGGTCGCGCGCGAATGCGGCATCGAAGAGCATGTTCACTTCGTGGGCCGTCATGGACGAGGTGAACTGAAGCACTTCTATAACGCAGCCGATGTCTTCGTGACGACGCCGTGGTATGAGCCGTTCGGCATCACGCCGCTGGAGGCGATGGCTTGCGGGCGGCCCGTCATCGGTGCTGCTGTCGGCGGCATTCGCTACTCGGTGGCGCACGGAGAAACCGGCTTGCTCGTGCCGCCGAAGAATCCGGCCGCGCTCGCGGATGCGCTCGTCGCGCTCAAGCGAGATGCCGCGCTCGCCACGCGAATGGGCGAAGCGGGCCTCGCCCGCGCGAACGCAATGTTCACATGGTCGAGCGTCGCGCAGGCGCTCGCACAGGTCTACGCGCGACTTGCGGGCGAGGAAGGACAAGCCGCCGCGCGCGTTGCCATGGGCGGAGCCGCACGATGACGCAACCACTGCGGCCTGCGATCTTCATCGACAAGGACGGCACCTTGCTCGACGATGTGCCCTGGAACGTCGATCCGCTGAAGATGCGCCTCGCGCCGGGCGCGCTCGACGCGTTGCGCCTGTTTTCGTGGCTCGAACTGCCGATCTTCGTAATCAGCAATCAGAGCGGCGTCGCGCTCGGCAAGTTCGACTTGCAGGCACTCGATCGCGTCGAAGCGCGTTTGCGTGAACTCGCAGCCGAAGCGGGCGCGTCGTTCGCCGGCATTTACTGGTGCCCGCATCATCCGCGGGGCGTCGTGCCTGAATTCACGCGCGCGTGTGAATGCCGCAAGCCCGCGCCCGGCCTGCTGTTGCGTGCGGCGCGCGAGCATGGCATCGATCTTTCGCAGAGCTGGTTCATCGGCGACATTCTCGATGACGTCGAAGCCGGTCATCGCGCGGGCTGCCGCAGTGCGCTGATCGATAACGGCAACGAAACCGAATGGCTCAAAGGCGTTGGACGCGAGCCGGATATCGTCGCGAAGGACCTGTACGAGGCGGCGATTGCAGTCGTCAATGCGGAGTGTCCCGCATGAAGCCCATGCTTGCACCCGTCGTCGAAGCGCATGCGCGCAAGAGCGCCGCGAGCCAGGCGCGCGAATGGGGCGCGGATGTCAAGCGCATTCTCTGCATCCGTCTCGACAATCTCGGCGACGTGCTGATGACGACGCCCGCGCTGCACGCGTTACGCGCCGCGCAGCCGGGCAGGCATCTGACCTTGCTCGCATCGCGTGCGGGCAAGGCGACGGCGCCTTTCATCGATGCAATCGACGATGTGATCGAATACGACGCGCCGTGGGTCAAGCAGGATGCGCCCATCGACGCCCTCGCCGATCTCGCCATGCGTGCGCGCCTTGCATCGGCGCATTTCGATGCAGCGGTGATCTTCAGCGTCTACAGCCAGAATCCGCTGCCCGCGGCCATGTTGTGTCATCTCGCCGGCATTCCGCTGCGGCTCGCGCATTGCCGCGAGAATCCGTATGGTTTGCTCACCGACTGGGTTCAGGAGACTGAACCGCAGCACGGCACACGGCATGAAGTGGAGCGGCAACTCGCTCTCGTCGCAAGAGTCGGTGCGAAAGCCGACGACACGCGCATGCGCTTCTCCGTGCGCCCCGCCGATATCGACTCGCTGACGCAAAAGCTCATCGCCCGCGATGTCGATATGGACGCACCGTTCATCGTCGTGCATCCGGGTGCGAGCGCGGAATCGCGCCGCTATCCCGTCGAACGCTTCGCCGAAACGATCGAACGTCTCGGCGCTCAATTGGAATGGCCGATTCTCGTGACGGGCTCGCGAAGCGAAAGTCACTTGTGCCGCGCCGCCTGCGGCACGAGTCCCTACGCGCACGATCTGTCCGGCGTGCTCGAACTCGGCGAACTCGCCGCGCTCATCCAGCGCGCTCGCGTTCTCATCTCGAACAACAGCGGACCGGTGCATCTCGCATCCGCGCTGGGCGCGCCCGTCGTGGATCTCTACGCACTCACGAATCCGCAGCACATGCCGTGGCAAACATCGCATCGCGTGCTGTATCACGATGTCTCGTGCCGCTGGTGCTATCGCAGCGTGTGTCCCGAAGGCCATCACGCGTGCCTTGTCGGCGTCGAGGTAGACGAGGTTGTCTCCGCCGCGCTCGAGCTCATCGAAGAAGAACATGCATCGCCCGTCCATCCGATAACACAGGCAAGCTAAGCTATGTACACACTTGGAATCAACGCGGTTTATCACGACAGCGCCGCGGCGCTGGTCAAGGACGGCGTCGTCATCGCGGCGGCCGAGGACGAGCGCTTCACGCACGTCAAGCATGCGAAACGGCCGGTGCCGTTTTCCACATGGCAGCTTCCGTTCGATGCAATCGACTATTGCCTGAAGGAAGCGGGCATCGAACTCGCGGATGTGGATCACATCGCGTATTCGTACGATCCGCATCTGTTTTCCGGCATGCCGAAGGACGCAAACGCGAACATATCCCTGCCGATGATGCCCTCGGCGCAAGCGATGACGAACCCGTCCGAATCGCCCTGGGATCCGCTGTTCCTGAGCTATATCGTCAATGCGAAGGGTCAGTTGATCGACGGCGCGCCGCATCACCTGAAGCGGCGTTTCCTAAGCGGCGGACGCGCCCCGCGCTTCGCGTGGCATAACGTCGATCATCATCTCTGTCACGAAGCGAGCGCGTTTCTCGCCGCACCTTTCGACGACACCGCCGTACTTACGATGGACGGTCGCGGCGAAGGCGTCACGACGAGTCTCGGGCAATTCGTGAATGGCGAATACACGCGCATCAAGCAAGTGGAACTGCCGCACTCGCTCGGCCTGCTCTATGAAACGGTGACGGGCTATCTCGGCTTCCTGCACTCGTCCGACGAGTACAAGGTGATGGCGCTCGCGTCGTTCGGCAAGCCCGCGTATGTCGATCAGTTTCGCGAGATCGTGAAGTATCGCCGCGACGGCAGCTATACCGTCGATGCGCCGCGTCTCGTCGAGCGCTTCGGTCCCGCGCGCGAACGCGGCGGCCCGCTCACGCAGCATCATTTCGATATCGCGCATTCATTGCAGGTCGTTCTGGAAGAGACCGCGCTCGAACTCGCGAAGTGGCTGCACGAACGTACGGGTCTGAAGAATCTCGCGATGGCGGGCGGCGTCGCGCTCAACTGCGTGATGAACGCGCGCCTGCGCGATCGCGGACCGTTCGATGAAATCTGGGTTCAGCCCGCCGCCGGCGATGCGGGCACGGCGCTCGGCGCTGCCTTGTGGACCGACTATCAGCAACGCGCGAAGACCGGCGATCGCGGTCGAAAATGGCGCATGGATCACGCATATCTCGGACCGTCGTTCGATGACGACGAGATCGAAACCTTCCTCAAGTGGACGCGCGCGCCGTATCGCAAGCTCACGAATATCGCCGAAGAAACGGCGGACATTCTCGCGCAGAACCGCGTCATCGGCTGGTATCAGGGACGCACCGAGTTCGGCCCGCGTGCGCTCGGCGCGCGTTCGATTCTGGCATCGCCCATCGATGCGTCCATGCAGGCGCGCCTCAACGAGATCAAGGATCGCGAGGACTTTCGTCCGGTTGCGCCCGTCGTGATGGAAGAGCACGCAGCCGACTGGTTCGTCGATGCACGCGTCGCGCCGTTCATGCTCTTCGTGTTCGACGTGCGCGACGACATGAAGACGCGCATTCCCGCGGTCACGCATATCGACGGCACCGCGCGCGTGCAGACCGTCAATCGCGCGCAGCATCCGCTTTACTACGATCTGCTCGCGGCGTTCAAGGCGCGCACGGGCGTGCCGGTTCTCGTCAATACATCGTTCAATACGCGCGGCGAGCCGATGGTGAATACGCCGCGCGACGCACTCGAATCGTTCTGGACGTCGCCGCTCGATGCGCTCGTGATCGGCTCGTTCCTTGTCGAAAAGCCGGGCGCGCACGCATGAGCACCTACGCCGAACTCTTCGATCACGGCGCGATGAGCGCGGCCGATGCACCCGCGATACCGCGCGGCGATTTCATCCCGGACGTGACCGTGGTCGTGCCGACGTATCGCCGCCCCGCGATGCTCGAACGCTGCGTGCTGGCGCTCGCGGCGCAGACCTACGATCCGGCGCGCTACGAGATCATCGTATGCGACGACGGCCCCGACGAAGCGACGAAGGCATGCGTGCAGCGCCTGTCGCAATCGCGTGCGCGGCGCGGCCCGTTGATCCGCTACGTTCCCGTCACCGCGAC
This sequence comes from Caballeronia sp. ATUFL_F1_KS39, assembly GCF_023630985.1. Taxonomy (NCBI): domain Bacteria; kingdom Pseudomonadati; phylum Pseudomonadota; class Betaproteobacteria; order Burkholderiales; family Burkholderiaceae; genus Caballeronia; species Caballeronia sp. ATUFL_F1_KS39. Next base: position 114,800 of record NZ_JALQDZ010000061.1, read on the forward strand.
GCAGGGTCCGGCGGGCGCGCGCAACGCGGGCTGGCGCGCATCGCTTGCGCGGCGCATCGCCTTCACCGACGACGACACCATTCCCGATCCGAACTGGATCGCCAATGGCATGCGTGCGCTCGATGCGGGCGCGGATGCCGTGTCGGGCCGCATCGTCGTGCCGCTGGGACCACGCCCGACCGATTACGAACGCGACGCCGCCGGACTCGCCAGCGCCGAATTCGCGACGGCGAACACCTTCGTCACGCGCGCCGCACTCGAACGTACGGGCGGCTTCGATGCGCGCTTTACGGCGGCGTGGCGCGAGGACTCGGATCTGCAATTCGCGCTGATCAAGGCGGGGCTCGTCATCGCGCGTGCGGAAGACGCAACCGTGCTGCATCCGGTGCGCCCTGCGCGCTGGGGCGTGAGCATATTGCAGCAGAAGAAGAGCCAGTTCGATGCACTGCTCTACAAAAAGTATCCCGCGATGTTTCGCACGCGCATCCGCCGCAATCCGCCGCTTTTGTACTACGCGATGCTCGCGGCGCTCGTCGTTGCGATCGGATCGTTCGCAGCACACGCGCCGCGCACCGGGTCGCTCGCATTGCTTGCCTGGGCCGCGATGACCATATGGTTCAGCATGCAACGATTGAAGACGACTGCGCGCACGCCGTCGCACGTCGCGGAAATGCTGTGGACGTCGGCGATCATTCCGTATCTGTCGATCTACTGGCGCATACGCGGCGCGTTCAAGTTCAGGGTCTTCTTTCTATGAACGTCGAGCGCATCGTCATCTTTCGCGCATTGCAGCTCGGCGACATGTTGTGCGCCGTGCCTGCGTTGCGTGCACTGCGCCGCGCCTATCCGCAAGCACATATCGCGCTTATCGGTCTGCCTTGGGCGGCGAGTTTCGTCGAACGATACGCGCATCTCGTCGATGAACTTATCGTGTTTCCCGGCGCTATCGGTTTTCCCGAGCAGCAGGAAACAGATGCGCATCTGCCTCGTTTTCATCAAGCGATGCGCGCACGTCGCTTCGATCTCGCGATTCAACTGCATGGAAGCGGCGGCGTGGCGAACGATATCGTCGAAGGCATCGGCGCGCGTCTGAACGCGGGCTTTCTGAAGCCGGACGAAGCCATGCGTAAAGGCGTCTTCATGCCATGGCCCGACGATCTGCCCGAATCCGCGCGATACACCGCGCTCATGCAGCGGCTCGGCATCGACGCAGGCGATCTCGATCTCGAGATTCCGCTGACCGATGCCGACAATCGCGAATGCGATGCGCTGATCGAAGCTTGCGCGCTCGATAGCGAGCGGCTCGTGCTCGTGCATCCGGGCGCGCAGCTGCCTTCCCGTCGATGGCCCGTCGAGCGCTTCGCCGACGTGGCGCGCGCGTTGTCGCGGCGCGGCTGGCAAGTCGCCGTCACAGGCAGCGCGGGTGAAGCCCCGTTGACGGCGCGCGTTGCGCAAGGTGCCGGCATCGATCTCGCCGGCCGCACGTCGCTCGGCTCGCTCGCGGCGCTCGTCGCGAAGGCGCGGCTCATCGTATGCAATGACACGGGGCTTTCGCATGTCGCCGCAGCGATGCGCACGCCGAGTGTCGTCGTCGCGTCGGGCAGCGATACACGTCGCTGGGCGCCGCTCGATCACGCGCGTCATCGCGTGCTCGCGGACTGGCCCTCGTGCCGTCCGTGCGCGTTTCGCGAGTGCCCTTACGGTCATGAATGCGCGATGAACATAAGCGTGCAATCCGTGATCGACACGGCATTCGCCCAGCTTGAATCGACCGTCCGAGAGGAGACGCTTCTTCATGCCCACGACTAGTTCCCGGCGTCTGCGCGTGCTTACCTGGCATATTCACGGCAATTATCTTTACTATCTGAGCCAGGCGCCGCACGACTTCTATCTCGTCACGCGCCCCGGTTATCCGCCGGGCTATGCGGGCACGGCGGGTGCGTTGCCCTTCGGCCCGAACGTGCATGAAATTCCGGCGAGCGAAGTGCAGTCGCAATCCTTCGATGTCGTGCTCTTTCAGCACAAGCGTCAATGGGACGACGACCGCATCAATCTGCTGAGCGACGCGCAACGCCGGCTGCCGCGCGTCTACATCGAGCACGATCCGCCGCAGGAAAACCCCTTCGAACAGAAGCACTGGGTGCAGGAACGCGACACGCTGCTCGTGCACGTCACGCACTTCAACAAGCTGATGTGGGACAGCGGCGAAACGCCGACGCGCGTCATCGAACACGGCGTGATCGTGCCCGAAGGCGTGCGCTATAGCGGCGAACTCGAACGCGGCATCGCGGTGATCAATCATCTGCGCCAGCGCGGCAGGCGGCTCGGCAACGATGTCTATGCACAAGCGGCCGCGCGCGTGCCGCTTGATCTCGTCGGCATGGATGCGCAGTCGGCGGGCGGCATCGGCGAGATCGGCAATCTGGAGCTTGCGGCGTTCAGCGCGCGCTATCGCTTCTTCTTCAATCCGATTCGCTGGACGAGCCTCGGGCTCGCCATCGTCGAAGCGATGACGATCGGCATGCCGATCATCGGTCTCGCGACGACCGAACTCGCCACCGTGATCCGCAACGGCGAAAGCGGCTACGTGCATACCGACACGCAGGCGCTCATCGACGCGATGCAGCACCTGCTGCGCGATCCCGCCGACGCGCGGCGTCTCGGCGAAGGCGCGCGGCGCACCGCGCTCGAACGATTCAATATCGCGCGCTTCGCCCGCGACTGGGACGAAACGCTGCGCTTCGTATGCAGTTAGCACACACATCGAAAGGATGAAGGCGACATGAGAGAAGCCTATAGAAAGCGAATTCTGGTGACGGGCGGCGCGGGCTTTCTCGGCTCGCATCTGTGCGAGCGGCTGCTCGCGCTCGGGCACGATGTGCTGTGTGTCGATAACTTCTACACCGGCACGAAGGACAACATCGCGCATCTGCTCGACAGCCCGAATTTCGAACTGATGCGGCACGATGTGACATTTCCGCTTTACGTCGAAGTGGACGAGATTTACAACCTCGCCTGCCCCGCTTCGCCGATTCATTACCAGCACGATCCGGTGCAGACGACGAAGACCAGCGTGCACGGCGCGATCAACATGCTCGGGCTTGCGAAGCGCGTGCATGCGCGCATCTTCCAGGCATCGACGAGCGAAGTGTATGGCGACGCGCATGTGCATCCGCAACAGGAAGCGTACTGGGGCAACGTGAATCCGATCGGTCCGCGCTCGTGTTACGACGAAGGCAAGCGCTGCGCCGAAACGCTCTTCATGGATTATCGGCGGCAGCACGGACTGTCGATCAAGATCGCGCGCATCTTCAACACGTACGGGCCGCGCATGCATCCGTCGGACGGACGCGTGATCTCCAACTTCATGATGCAGGCGCTCTCGGGCGAGCCGATCACCGTGTACGGCGAAGGCTCGCAGACGCGCTCCTTCTGCTATGTCGACGATATGGTCGACGCATTCATCCGCCTGATGGACACGCCCGATGAACTCACCGGACCCGTCAATCTCGGCAATCCGCACGAGCTTTCGATGCTCGAGATCGCGCGGCGCATCATCGAATTGACGGGATCGTCATCGGAGATCGTGTTCAAGCCTTTGCCGATGGACGATCCGTGGCATCGTCAGCCGGATATCGCGCTCGCACGCGATGCCCTCGGCTGGACACCGACGACGCCTCTCGACGAAGGCCTGCGTCGCACGGCGCAGCATTTCCGTGGCGTCATCGAGGCGATGCAGGGACGTCACGCGCTCAATATCGCCACGTCAGGTTGATGCTTCCGTTCAACGGCGCAGCATTGCATCGGTCACATTCGAACGCGCGCTCGCGCCGCCCTCATCGAAGCGATGTGCGCGCCGTCACGTCGCCGATCGTCGCGATCAGCTTCGGCGCGGCGACCGGCTTCGTCAGATGCGCCTGAAAGCCCGCGGCCTGTGCGCGCGAACGTGCATCCGCCTGCGTGTGTCCCGTCAGCGCGATCGCGGGCATGCGTTCGGACAGCGACGCGCCGCGGCGCGACTCTTCCTCGCGAATGAGTCGCAGCACGTCGTAGCCGTTCTGTTCGCCGCCTAGCACGATGTCGCACAGAAGCGCGTCCGGCCACTGCGCGCCGGGCAGTTCGCGCAGACGCGCAAGCGCTTCATCGCCCGATGCGCAAGACATGACGCGCGCGCCCACCGATTCGAGCACGGCTTCGAGCGCATCGCGCGCGTCTTCCTGATCGTCGAGCACCATCACGGTGATGCCGGCCAATGCATCGTCATGCGTGGCTTCGGACGCTTGCGGATCGTCGAGCACGGGACGCAGCGGCATCGTCGCGACATACGCGACATGCTCGTCGATATAGCGCACCGTGAAGCCGCCGCCCATTTCGTTCAATGCGGATTCGAGCCGCCGCATCTGCTGCGAAGACAGATCGGCGGGACTCGCGCGCTGACCGATCACCGTGAGATTCGCGTGATTGTCTTCGCGGAACACGCGCAGTTCGATGCGCTCGCCGCGCGCCGCCGAGCTCATGTGCGAACGGCACAGATCGGCCACGATCTGCTGCAGCACGCTGGCATCGCCCGAGACGCGCAAACCCGGATCGCTGATGACCGTGTAGAGATTCACGCCGCGCGTGACGATCTCGTCGTGCAGCGCATCGACCACGCCTGCGACGAGCGCATCCAGTCCGAGCGCCGTCGCGGACACCTTGCGTTGCGCGTGCTTCAGCTCGCCCTGCTGCCATTGCAGCGACCACATGCGCGCGTACACGCCATCGCGCGCGAGCAGTTCGTCGTGCTGTCCCTGCTCGACGATGCGTCCATGCTCCATCACGAGAATCCAGTCGGCATCGACGACAGTGGACAGCCGGTGCGCGATGACGATCGACGTGCGGCCCTCCGCGAGCCTGTCGAGCTCGTTCTGGATCGCGCGTTCGGAGCGCGTATCGAGCGCGGACGTCGCTTCGTCGAACACGATGATGCGCGGATTCTTGAGTATCGCCCGCGCAATCGCGATGCGCTGACGCTCGCCGCCGGAGAGCCGCACGCCGCGCTCGCCGACGCGCGTCTCGTAGTCGTCCGGCAGACGCTCGATGAAGCCGTCGAGTTGCGCCGCGCGGGCCGCCCGCGCGATGTCCGCGCGCGTCGCGCCGGGACGCCCATAGCCGATGTTGTAGGCGATCGTGTCGTTGAAGAGCACGGTGTCCTGCGGCACGATGCCGATGGTCGCGCGCAGGCTGTTCTGCGTGACCTGCGAGATGTCCTGACCGTCGATGCGTATCGCGCCCGCCGTCGGCTCGTAGAGCCTGAACAGCAGCTTCACGAGCGTCGACTTGCCCGATCCGCTGCCGCCGACGACCGCGAGCTTCTTGCCCGGATGCGCGCGAAAATCGACATCGCGCAGAATCTGCCGCGCCGGATCGTAGCCGAACTCGACATGATCGAACTCGATCTCGCCCGCCGTCACGACGAGCGGCTTCGCGTGCGCTTCATCGACATCCTCGCGCACGCGGCCGCGCGACAGCAGAATGTTGAACATGCGCTCGACGTTGACCATCGCGTCGTTGGTCTCGCGAAACACGAAGCCGAGCGTGTTGAGCGGATTGCACACCTGCACGATATACGCGTTGACGAGCACGAGATCGCCCACGCTCATCGTGCCCGCGACGACGTGTTGCGCCGCGCGCAACATCACCGCCGCAATGCCGATCGTGATGATCGTGCTCTGCCCGACATGCAGCAGCGTGAGCGCGCGCTGATTGGCGATGCGCGCATGCACCCACTGCTCCAGCACGCTCGAAAGACGCCGCGTTTCGATGCTTTCGCTCGCGAAGAACTTCACCGTTTCGTAGTTGAGCAGGCTGTCGACGAGACGGCCGTCCGATTGTGCTTCGAGGCCGTTCACCGCGCGCTGGAAGCGCATGCGAAAGCGCGTGAAGATGACCGTCCACACCGAATACAGCACGAACGTCGCGCCGATGATCGCCATGAATTCCAGCGAATACGCATGCACCATGACCGCGACGATCGTGCCGATCTCGATCATCACCGGCACGATCGTGAAGAGCGATGTGCCGAGCAAAAAGCCGATGCCGTCCGCGCCCTTCTGCACGTCGCGCACGACCGCGCCGGTTTCGCGCCGCGCATGAAAGCGCGCGCCGAGCGCATGAAGATGCGCGAACGTGCGCTCGGTGAACGACGCGACCGTGCGCTGCGTGACGATGCTGAAGACGACGTCGCGCGCTTCGTTGAGCACATCGCCGAGATAGCGCAGCAGGACGTAGGCGAGGACGAGAAAGACCGGAAAGACGACGCTCGATGCGGGATGGCTGAACTCGTCGATGACGCGCTTGAGCATCAGCGGCACCCCGACCACCGCGAGCCGCGCGCCGATCATCAGCGCGACCGCCGCGGCGGTCTGATAGCGCCAGGCCCACACCGCGCGCCACAGATCGGCGCCGATGCGCCTGCGCAGACGCGCGCGCTCCTGATCCTCCGTTACGCGGGCCGTCACTCCTTCCAGTCCTTGCGCTTGCCCGCGCCGGGATTCGATGCGCCCTTCGTCGCGGATTGCGCGTTGTTCTTCTGCACGCGCTCTTCTTCCATGCGGCTAAGCGTGGCCGGGTCCGTGCCCGACTGGCCCGCGGCGCCCGCGCCGCCGGCAACACCCGCGGATTTCCCGGATGCCTGGTTTCCCGATGTGGAATGGCCTGGCGGCGCACCGTTTTGCTGGGCGTTTGCGAGCGTGACGCCCGACAGCGAGACGCACGCGAGCGTGTGGATCATTCCCGATCGTAATTTGCGATTCATGGCGTTCTTCCTGCAACAGGGAGTGGTCAGCACTGGTGTGTCGATCAGCAACCCGTGCGCCCGGGACCGCGATGACGGACCGAATGGGAAGCGTCAAGGGGCCTGAATCCAGCATGAACCCGCGTCATCATCGGGGCGCCCGAAGTCTTGTCCGACAGCGAATCGATATCGCCGGAGGCATCTCAGGCTGTTTTGCAATTCGTGAATCAATGCCATGCACGCTTTACTATTGCAACCGATCTGTCGTAGACGAATCTGACGCCATTCCTGTTCGGAAACTCTACGCTCGAATTGCGTGAGCGTGAGGTCGATCCTCGAGAGAGTCTGCCTATCCATCTTGTCGTAGTGGGATTGAGATCGAAAAGACTCGACCCAGTACGTTTGCAGGCAATTGCCTTCAATGAGCCTTGCGCGCCGCCTCTTCCAGCCGCAAGGACGATTCGAGAACTTCGCTCGAAGACGTGACGAATTCGCGTGCCCATTGCGTGGCGGCGCGCTCGGCGGCGCTCCGTGTTCCATACGCGACGTTGGTCGGAAAGGTCGCTTTGGGCACTTCGTCGTGCTTTCGATAATCTCGCTGGCGCGAGAACTGTGCGATCGCGGTCCAGCCATCATCCGGTACGTGTTCTGGAATGATCTCGACAAAAAAACCGCTCATGGAGTACATGATGTCCTTCGTTTAAAAGCACATCTGCTGATGCAAGATCCGAACGCCCGGAGAAACGCCCGACCGCTCGAGCGCTGCCTTGCCGCGCCGCTTTCGACGGCCACGCAATGCACGTTTTTCCAGACATGCGATGTAAATCAGGCATTCGGATAGCTTAGCCCTTATCGAGCAAATATCGGACCGCGGCGCCTAAAAAATCACGCGCATTTCATGATGTGGTTATAGGAAAGCATTCGATTGAATGCGCCGCTTTCTTGGCCGCATCCCGGGCAACATCCGGTAAGAGGCGCGTAACCCAATGCGCGTCGTGCCTTCATAGACTGTGCGCTTTCGATAACCCGCTTCGAACGCACATGCGCCCGGCTCTCACCATCGATTCGCTCGCGAGCTTCCGGCTTAGCGAAGACGGCGGCTATCTCGTCGTCGACGCGCGCTCGGGCTCGTCGGTCGCATTGCATTGCTCCGTCATGCACGAGTTGATCGCCGCGCTCGCGCACGCCATCGCGTGCTCGGAAAGAATCCGCAAGAAAAATCGCGCGGCCAAATTCACGATGCATTGCGCAGGCTGGGAAGTCGCGCTCGATGCGGATGGCACCGGCGCGCTGATTCTCTCCTTCGTCCTTCAGGGCGGCGCGCAGCTCTCCTTTCGCATACGCCGCGAAAGCGCGCTGCAGATCCATGAAGTCATCGGCGCGGCGACCGGCCAGTCCCTGCCCGCCATCGGCGATGCACCGATCCAGTAAGCCCGCGCCGCTCTCTCCACTTTTCCCGGTTCCCGCATGAAGCATCACATCTATCGCTCGCTCGCAGTCGCGGCGGGCGCCCTCGTCAGCGCGCACGCGCATGCCGGCAGCAGCTTCATCGTGCGCGACATTCGCGTGGAAGGCGTGAGCCGCGTCGATCCGTCGACGGTCTTCGCCAATCTCAAGATACGGCGCGGCGACACCTTCACCGAGACGGGAGCCACCGATGCGATCCGCGCGCTCTACGACACCGGCCTCTTCAGCGACGTGAGCGTGTCGACCGACGGCGACGTGCTCGTCGTGCGCGTCGTCGAAGCGGCGGCCATCGCCGGCGTTCAGTTCGCGGGCGTGCATGAATTCGACAAGGACAATTTGTCGAAGGCGTTGAAATCGGTCGGACTCGCGCCGGGTCAGACCTACAACAAGGCGCTCGCGAACCGCGCGGAACAGGAACTCAAGCGCCAATATCTGATGCGCGGCTTTTACGCCGCCGAAGTCACGACCACGGTGACGCCGCTCGATCGCGGCCGCGTGCAACTGCTTTTCTCGGTCGCCGAAGGACCGAGCGCGAAGATCAGGCAGATCAATTTCCTCGGCAACACCGCATTCGATGAAAAGACGCTGCACGACGAGATGCAGCTCTCCACGCCCAACTGGTTTTCCTGGTACACGAAGAACGATCTTTATCAGAAGGAGAAGCTCACCGGCGATCTGCAAAACCTGCGCTCGTTCTATCTCGATCGCGGCTACCTCGAATTCAGCGTGGAATCGACGCAGGTTTCGATCTCCCCCGACAAGAAGGACATGTATCTGACGATCATGCTGCACGAAGGCAAGCCTTACACCATCACGAGCGTGAAGCTCGCGGGCAATCTGCTCGGGCGCGATGCGGAATTGGCGCGGCTCGTGAGCATCGAGCCGGGCGAGCTGTTCTCGGCTAACAAGCTGCAGCAAGTGACGCAGACGCTCGTCGACAGGCTCGGCGGATACGGCTACGCCTTCGCGAGCGTGAACGCGCAGCCGGACATCGATCAGGCGCATCACACGGTCGCGCTCACGTTGCAGGTCGATCCGGGCAAGCGCGTGTATGTGCGCCGCGTCGAAGTGATCGGCAATACGCGCACGCGCGATGAAGTCGTGCGCCGTGAAATGCGCCAGTTCGAAAGCGCATGGTTCGACAGTCAGGCGCTCAAGCTCTCGAAAGACCGCATCAGCCGTCTCGGCTATTTCACCGATGTCGATGTGACGACCGTGCCCATCGAAGGCGATCCGGATCAGGTCGACGTGCAGATGAAAGTGACAGAGAAACCGACAGGGGCGATCACGCTCGGCGCGGGCTTTTCATCGACGGACAAGGTCGTGCTGTCCGCCGGCGTCACGCAGGACAACGTGTTCGGCTCGGGCACGAGTCTCGGCGTGAACGTCAATACGGCGAAGACGTATCGCACGCTGAGCATCACGCAGACGGACCCGTACTTCACCGTCGACGGCATTCAGCGCATCACCGATGCGTATTACCGGACGACGTATCCGCTCTACTATTCGAGCGATTCGAGCTTTCGTATCGTGAGCATGGGCGTCGACACGAAGTTCGGCATTCCGTTCTCCGAATCGGACATGGTGTACTTCGGCGCGGGCGTCGAGCAGGATCGCTTCAATACCGATTCGGATACGCCGCAATCGTATCTGGACTACGTGAGCGAGTTCGGCCGTGTGGTGAACAACGTGCCGCTCACGGCGAGCTGGAAGCGCGACCATCGCGACAGCGCGCTGGTGCCGAGCCGCGGCTATTATTTGCAGGCCAACGCGGAAGTGGGCACGCCGCTCGGCAACACCGAGTACTACAAGACCGATTTCACCGCGCAGTATTACCACTCGTTCTCGCGCGGCTTCGTGTTCGGCGTGAATCTTCAGGCGGGCTATGGCTCGGGTCTGGGTGGCAAGTCGTATCCGATCTTCAAGAATTACTACGCGGGCGGCATCGGTTCCGTGCGCGGCTACGAGTCGAGCTCGCTCGGTCCGCGCGACAAGACGACGAACGATCCGATCGGCGGCTCGAAGATGGTCGTCGCCAACATCGAGATGACGTTTCCGTTGCCGGGCACCGGCTACGACCGCACCTTGCGCGTGTTCACCTTCGTCGATGGCGGCAACGTCTGGGGCGACGAAGGCAACAGCACCGGATCGAACGGCCTGCGTTACAGCTACGGCATGGGCCTCGAATGGATTTCGCCGATCGGCCCGCTGAAGCTGAGCCTCGGTTTCCCGATCGTGCATCACAGCGGAGACACGTATCAGAAGTTCCAGTTTCAGATCGGCACCGCGTTTTAAGGCTCTTTACGTGAATCTCCGGCGAAGAGCCCGGCCCGTCCCGGTTCGGCGATCTACGCATGAGCGGGCATGACCGCGCCGAGCTTCGCGCCATTCGGACTGAAGGCGTAGCCGCGCCCGCGTATCGTCTGAATGAGGCGCGGCTCTGCGGGATCGTCCTCGACGATCTGTCGCAAACGGCACACGAGCGCATCGACCGAGCGCTCGGACAGCGCGCAGCCCTGCTCGCTCAACTGACGCGTGAGGCGCAGGCGCGACATCACCGTCATCGGATTGCGCGCGAACAACGCGAGCAGTTCGAGGAGCCTGTCGTGTACGTCGATGGCCACGCGCTTGCGCTTCAGCGTGCGCTTCGCCGGATCGAGCACGAAGTCGCCGAGGCGCAGCTTGCCGTCGCCGGGCGTGACCGGCAATGCACGCCCCGCGCGATGACGCAACAGATTGCGCATCCGCGAAAGAATCTCGCGCTCGTTGCAGGGCAGTTGCACGAAGTCGTCGGCGCCGAGATCGAGACAGGTGATGGCGTCCATCCAGCCGTGCGGCGCGCCGATGACGAGCACCGCGATATCCGGATGCAGCGTGCGCAGATCGCAGAGCACGGCTGCCGTGGGCGTGTCGGTCAGTTCGTTGCTGAGCAGGATCAGCGAAGGCTTCGTGTGCTCGATCTCGACGGCGAGCGTCTCTGCATTCGAGATCGTGCGCATCGCCGGGTAATAGCTCGAAAGAAATGCGCGCAGTTTTTGCCGAACGCCGTCATCCGGCTCGACGATGACGATGCGATGCGGCTCGTGCGTACCGGACATCATCGTTACGCCCTCCGCAGCTTCGGACGGCCGAGCGCGGCCGCATCGAGCGCGACGTGACGTTCGCCGTTGGCGTGCAGGCGCATGCGCTCGCGGATTTCCGGTTCCGTCGCGCTCACATGCACCGCGATGAACGAGCGTTCGCCGCGAAAGTTGATCCATTCGACGACACGGCAGGACGCGCCCCACGGCTGCACGATCGGCGCGGAAAGGCGGCAGCCGCGCAGTTTCGTCGCGGGTTCGTCGGCGATCTGCGCTACATCGGCGGAACTTCGTCCGGGCCAGGACGGGCGCTTCATATCGGCCTCCTTTCGTTCGGTGCGTGGCATGGCGTAACTCCGTGGTTATCCCTTGAGATTGCCAGCGACGTTAGCGATCAATGCCGCATCCAGCATGGAGAAAAAGTGGAGAAGTCGTGGAGATTCGCGAGGAAACTGCGTGACGAAGGCCGCATCAACTAGAATCGGCCGTCATTCAATCCGCCTGCCACGCGAAGGGTTCCTCATTGAAGTTTCGTTTTGGCATCGCCTCGAAGATCTTTCTGCTCGTGCTGGTCGCGTGTCTCGTCATCACGTTGACGATGGGCTACGCCGTGCGCGTCAGCTTCGAGAACGGCTTTCTGCATTACGTGCGCGAACGCGATGCGGGGCGCGAACGCGCCGTGATGGCGAAGGTCGCGAGCGAGTACGCCGCGCACGGCAACTGGGCGTTCCTGCGCGGCAACGACGACGCATGGCTCGCGCTGCTCGACGACGCACAGGAGCAGTTCGTGCGGCGCGAGATCGAAGACATGCGCGCGACCGTGCCGAGCGCGTGGCGCAGCTTTCCGGGCAGCGGGAGCGTGGCGCGCATCCTCGGGCCGCTCGGCGAGCCGTGGCACGGTCCGCACTGGGGCATGCGTCCTTCGAACGCGTTGCCGAACCCGTCGCCTTTCGCGCCGCCCGAATCCGCACGTCTGCGCGATTCGCTGAATACAGCGCCCGAAATCGAATCGGCGGATCGCGTGCGCGGGCATAGACGGGAACGTCCGCCTGCCGCGCTGTTCGATGCGGATCGCGCGCTCGTCGCATCCACCAACGAGCCGCCGCCGCCGGATGCGCCCGCGTCGCCCGTGCGCGTGCATGGCAAGATCGTCGGCTGGCTCGCAACCGCCGGGCCGACGCCGCTCACCGACGCCGCCGACATCGCGTTTCAGGCGCAGCAGATGCGCGCGACCTGGCAGATCGGCGGCGTCGCCGTGATACTCGCCGCCGTCGTCGCGATGGTGCTCGCGCGCCTCGTGCTCGTGCCGGTGCGCCGCGTGATGGCCGCGACGCATCGGCTCGCGAGCGGTGACTATTCGATTCGCGTGCCCGCGAAGAATCGCGACGAGCTCGACAAGCTCGCATCGGACTTCAACTCGCTCGCCGATTCGCTGGAGCGCGCGGAACGTTGCCGGCGCGAGTTCATCGCGGACGTGTCGCACGAATTGCGCACGCCGCTCGCCGTGCTGCGCAGCGAACTCGAAGCGATCGAAGACGGCGTGCATGTATTCGATGCCGCATCGCTCGCCTCGCTGCAGACGGAAGTCGCGGCGCTGAACAAGCTCATCGAAGACCTGTACGACCTGTCGCTGAGCGATGTCGGCATGCTGCGCTATCGCAAGGCGCCCGCGCAGGTGAACGCGCTCACGCGCGCGTCCGTCGATGCGATGCGTCAGTCGTTCCGCGCGAAGCGGCTCGCCATCGATGTCGAATGCAGCGATGCGCTCGCCTCCGCCGATGTCGATGTCGACGCCGCGCGTTTCGTGCAATTGCTGAAGAACCTGCTGCAGAATTCCCTGCGCTACACGGATCCGAACGGGCGCGTGCGCGTCGCGCTCGCGGGCGCACCCGACGACTGGACGCTCAACGTGCAGGACTCGTCGCCGGGCGTGCCGACGTCCGCGCTGCCGCATCTCTTCGACCGTTTCTATCGCGTCGACGAATCGCGCAGCCGGCAAAGCGGCGGCGCGGGACTCGGGCTCTCGCTATGCAAGGCGATCGTCACGGCGCATGGCGGCAGCATCCGCGCGGACGATTCGGCGCACGGCGGCGTGTCGATCACCGCGCGCTTTCCTTCCCACCGCGAGTAAGCGATGCCCGTAACTTCTCCCGCCCATGTCCTGATCGTCGAGGACGAGCCGAAGCTGGCCGCCGTGCTCGCCGACTATCTGCGCGTCGCGGGTTACATCGTGACGACGCTCGCCGATGGCGCGCAGGTCATCCCGTTCGTGCGTCAAACGCCGCCTTCGCTGATGCTGCTCGACCTGATGTTGCCGGGCCGCGGCGGACTCGATATCTGCCGCGAATTGCGGACGTTTTCGGAGCTGCCGGTCATCATCCTGACGGCGCGCATCGACGAGATCGATCGTCTGCTCGGACTCGAAACCGGCGCGGACGACTACGTGTGCAAGCCGTTCAGCCCGCGTGAAGTGGTCGCGCGCGTGAAGGCGATCTTGCGTCGCGCGGGCGGCGCGAACGCAACCGCGAGCGGCGCGGCGGCCAGTGCGCTGCAAATCGATCCGCAGTTTCATCGCGTGACGCTCGACGGCCACGAACTGCGCCTCACGCCGATCGAGTTCCGATTGCTGCATCTGCTGCATGTGTCGATGGGCCGAATACTGCCGCGCTCGTTTCTGCTCGATAACGTCTACGCGGATCATCGCGTGGTGACGGATCGCACGATCGACAGCCACATCAAGAATCTGCGCCGCAAGCTGCAGGACGTCCGGCCCGAGGGCGAGATCATCGTCTCGGTCTACGGCGTCGGATACAAGCTCGAAATCTGAGCGAACGTTCAGTTCGATGCGGGCATCGTCACGCGCGCGATCAGGCCCGAAGGCTCGCGATTGATGAGCGCGAGCGTGCCGCCGTGCGAACGCACGATGTCATCGACGATCGACAGCCCGAGGCCCACGCTGCCGGGCCGCTGCGCGCGCGCCGGGTCCAGGCGCACGAACGGCTCGATCACGTCCTGAAGGCGATCGGCGGGAATGCCCGGCCCGTCGTCGGTCACGTCGATCACCACGTTGCCTGCATCGAGCGCCGCCGTCACGACGATCTCCGTGCCGAAGTGAATGGCGTTGTCGATGAGATTCGTGAGAACGCGCTGGATCGCATCCGGCTTGCAGAAGAACGGAATCTGATCCGGCCCGTCGTAGCGGATCGCCGCGCCCGACTCCGCGTATTCGTCGCATAGCGTGCCGAGCAGCGCGCCGAGATCGAGCCACTCTTTTTTCTCCGCGCCCGCATCGCTCGTGAGGAATGCGAGGGCGGAACTCACCATTGTCTGCATCAGATCGATGTCGCGCAGCAGCTTGGCGCGCTCGATCTCTTTCTTCTCGGCGTCGAGCTGCAGGCGCATGCGCGTGAGCGGCGTGCGCAGATCGTGGCTGATCGCGGCGAGCATGCGCGTGCGGCTTTGCATCGAGCGCGCGATGCGTTCCTGCATACGGTTGAACGCATGCGCGGCGCGGCGGATTTCGAGCGGTCCTTCTTCATCGATCGGCGCAACGGTGATGTCGCGGCCGAACGCATCGGCTTTCTCGGACAATCGCCGCAACGGGCGAATCACGCGCGACACCGCCCACGCCGACAATCCCGCGACGCCCACGCACAGAAACGCGAGCGCGCCGAAGAACGGAATCGTGAAGCGATCGGGCTCGCGTTCGTTGCGGTCGGTGCGAATCTCCAGCGTGCGCTGGCCGAGGGGAATCAGCACTTGAAGATTCTGCGTCGGCTGACGCGCATCGCACGTTCGCACCGTCAGCGCCGCGCCCGCGTGCAGTTCCGCTCTGAGCGCGGCTTCGAGATCGTGCGTGTCGAGTGTCGAGCCTTTGCAGATGACGGCATCGTCGACGAGCTTCGCCGTCATGCGCGCGCGACCGGCGGCGGCCAGCACGCGCACGCGGTCCGCGTCGGGCGTCGCGCTCAGCATGTCCACCAGCGCGACGATGCGATACGACGTCTGCCACGGCCACGGCGGGCTCGGCGGCGCGCCGGGATAGAACAACAACACGATGAAGAGCAACAGCGTCGCCGCCGACGAGCCCGCGACGATCGCGAGAATCTGCCCGAGCGTGGTCGCGAAAACGCGCGGCATCAGGCGGCGCATCACTGGGCGGTCACTTCGGGCTGGAACGCGTAACCGTCGGCGCGCACGGTCCGGATCGGATCATCGAGCGGATCGTCGCCCGCGAGCTTGCGGCGCAGCCGGCTCACGAGCAGATCGACGGAGCGCGTCGCGATCGGGAAGTTTTTGCCGCGCGTGAGACGGATGAGTTCTTCGCGCGATAGCACTTGCCGCGGATGCTGGCACAGCACGAGCAGCAAGTCGGTTTCGGCGCCCGTCAACGGCACGCGCAAGCCGGCGGGCGAGCGTAGAAAGCGCCGGTACGGATAGAACGTGAAGCCGGAGAACGTCATCACGATTTCGCTTGCCGGCGCGCGCGCGGCGGCCTCGTTCGTCTGGCCGCGGCGCAACACGACGCGGATGCGCGCGAGCAGCTCGCGCAGATCGAAGGGCTTCGACACGTAATCGTCCGCGCCGAGTTCGAGGCCGACGACCTTGTCGGTCGGTTCGGACAGCGCGGTCAGCATGATGATGGGCGGCCCGCCCGATGCACGCACGCGACGGCAGAAGCTCAGGCCGTCTTCGCCGGGCAGCATCACGTCGAGCAGCACGAGGTCGAAGCCGCCGCGCGCGAGCAGTTCGTGTCCGGCTTCCGCGCTTCCGGCGACCTGCACGCGAAAGCCCTTGCCGCGCAGATAATCCGCGAGCGATTCGCTGATTTCCGGGTCGTCTTCCACGAGCAGCAGTTGAGATTCGTTCACTTCGTTGCACCGGTTCGAGAGCGGGCGGCGTCGCGCCTCAAGACGAGATTGTCCATCAATCCGGACCTCAACTTCATGTCAATCCGGACACACTCGGCCATCTTACTCAGTACGCGGATGTCGCGCGCAGACCACAACGTCCTTCCGATTCGCACAAGGCATTACCGCAGGTAATCGCGATTCGCGCCGCATTGCGGCATCGCGCGCACGCGAACGCATTGATGCTCAAGGGATTCCTCTTTCGCTGTGCTCCGCAGGCGTACGCGTTACACAACATTCGGTAACTCGCGTCCAACGAAAGCACGTCATGTGCCGTGATTTAATCCGCCGTCCGATGCGTCGACCGATCGATCGGAAAGAACCTCAAGCTCTCTTGGAGATACCACAGTGAAGAAATCCCTATTCACGCTGAGCGCGCTGGCCGCGCTCGGCACCGTCGCCGGCACGGCGCACGCGCAAAGCAGCGTGACGCTCTATGGCCTCATCGACGCGGGCCTCACCTACACGAACAATCAGGGCGGCGCGCATAACGTTCAGGCGACGAGCGGCGCCGTCAACGGCAGCCGCTGGGGCCTGCGCGGAACGGAAGATCTCGGCGGCGGCCTGAAGGCGATCTTCACCCTCGAAAGCGGCTTCAGCGTCATGAACGGCAAGCTCGGCCAAGGCGGACGCGAGTTCGGCCGTCAGGCGTTCGTCGGACTGTCGAGCGATCGCGCGGGCGCACTCACGCTCGGCCGTCAGTACGATTCCGTCGTCGATTATCTCGGCCCGCTCGCACTCACGGGCACGCAATACGGCGGCACGCAGGCCGCGCACCCGTTCGACAACGACAACCTCGACAACTCGTTCCGCGTCAGCAACTCCGTGAAGTACCAGAGCCTGAACTACGGCGGCTTCAAGTTCGGCGGCCTGTATGGCTTCTCGAACGATGCGGGCGGCTTCGCGACGAATCGCGCGTATAGCGTGGGCGCATCGTACAACTACGGTCCGTTGAACGTAGCGGCGAGCTACATGCAGCTGAACAACGCGGGCGCGACGCTGAATTCGAGCGGCGCAGTCAGCGATGACGCCACGTTCAGCGCAAGCCGTCAGCGCACGTTCGGCGCGGGCCTGAGCTACACGTTCGGCGCGGCGCAAGCGGGCTTCGTCTTCACGCAGACGCGACTCGACGGCGCGACGGGCATCGGCGCATCGGCATCGGGCACGACCAACGGCATCACGCTCGATGGCGGCAGCGCGCGCTTCACCAACTACGAAGTGAACGGCCGCTACAACCTGACGCCCGCGTGGTCGGTGTCGGGCGCGTACACCTTCACCGACGGCCATCTCGAAGGCGTCGATCCGAAGTGGAATCAGTTCAGCCTGCAAACGGCGTACGCGCTGTCCAAGCGCACCGACGTGTATCTGCAAGGCGTGTATCAGCACGTGAGCGATACGGGCGATTCGGGCATCACGGCGGCGATCAACGGACTGTCGGCATCGTCGACGAACAGCCAGGTCTCGGCGACCGTGGGCTTGCGTCACCGCTTCTGATCGAAGCGTGAGCGAACGGCGGACGCGTATGTCCGCCGTTTTTGCGTCGCATGGGTTGCGGCGTTACTGATCGTCCCAGCGCGCGACGGTCTGTTCCTGAACGCCGAGCCCTTCGACGGATAGCTTCATCACGTCGCCCGGTTTCAGGTATTGCTCGGGCTTCATGCCGAGGCCGACGCCCGGCGGCGTGCCCGTCGTGATGACATCGCCCGCTTCGAGCACGACGAACTGGCTGATGTACGAAACGAGCTTGCTGATCGGAAAGATCATGTCGGACGTCGATGAGTTCTGGATGCGCTTGCCGTTCAGTTCGAGCCACAGCGGCAGATTCTGCACGTCGCCGAGTTCATCGGGCGTGACGAGCCACGGACCGAGCGGACCGAAGGTGGGCGCCATCTTGCCTTTCACCCATTGACCGCCGTGTTCGAGCTGGAACGCGCGCTCGGACACGTCGTTGCAGACTTCGCGCGATCGATATCGCAGAGCGTGATGTGCGCGACGCCTGCATCCGCGAGCGATACCGCGATGGCCGCGCCCGCGCCGCCGCATCCGAGCACGAGCGCGCGCTTCGCTTTCACGTCGTGGCCCTTCGCGAGCAGGCCGCGCACGAAGCCTTCGCCGTCGAACATGTCGGCGTGCCAGCGGCCTTCGTCATCGCGACGCAAAGCGTTCACCGCGCCGATGCGCCGTCCGCGCGAATGCACTTCATCGGCGATGGCGAGCGCACGTGTCTTGAACGGCGACGTCACGAGCAGGCCGTCGAGGTTCTTCAGGCGCAGCAGCGCGGGCAGAACCGCATCGATCTCGCTTGCCTCGATGTGCATCGGCACGAGCACCGCATCGATGCCCGCATCGGCGAACTTGCGCGTATAGACTTCGGGCGAGCGCACCTGCGCGATCGGATCGCCGATGATGCCGTACAAGCGCGTGCGCCCCGTGATCGACGCGGCACTCATGCGCGGCTCCCGTACCACTCGGCGATGCGTTGCGAACGATGCCTACGTTCCCGGGCCACCGTTTCATCCTTGATGCCCATGAGTTGCGGCGCGAAGATGCGCGCGTCCATCTCGTGCACGTCGGTGGCGATGGCTGGACCGAAATCCATCTGCGCGAAGACATCGCGTTCGATATCGATGCCCGGCGCGACTTCGATCAACTCCAGCCCTTTATCGCCGACACGAAACACCGCGCGCTCGGTGATGAACAACGCGGAATTGCCGCGCTCGCGCGCGAGCGGCGCGCTATAGCAGATCTGTTCGAGCGAACGCACGAACTTCCGATGCCTGCCTTCCTGCAGGATCCGCGTCTTGCCGTTCTCCCATTGCACGTCGAGCCCGCCCGCGGTGAGCGTGCCGCTGAAGATCACGCGCTTCGCGTTCTGGCTGATGTTGATGAACCCGCCGACGCCGACGATCTTGTCGCCGAAGCGGCTGATGTTCACGTTGCCGTGCGCGTCGACTTCCGCGAACGAGAGGAACGCGAGATCGAGACCGCCGCCATCGTAGAAGTCGAATTGCGACGGCTGCTCGATCATCGCGGCGAAGTTCTGCGCGCCGCCCGAATCGCGGCCTGTGATGGGCGCACCGCCGATCAGCCCTTGCTCGTTGGTGAGGATCACCGAGTCGAGCAGGTCTTCTTCCGCGGCGACGGTCGAGAGTCCCGTCGAAATGCCTGCGCCGAGATTGCACACGGCATGCGGATACAGCTCCATCGCCGCGCGCCGCACGATCAGTCTGACGCTGCTCCGGCTCGACGACGACGAAGTCCACGAGAATGCCGGGGATCTTCACTTGCTTGGGCGGCAGCGTGCCGCGCCGCGCCATGCGTTTCACCTGCACGACGACGATGCCGCCCGCGCGCCGCGTCGCCTGCGCCATCGCGAGCATTTCGCCGAGCAAGGCTTCCTGTTCCATCGTGACGTTGCCGTCTTCGTCGGCGGTGGTGCCGCGCAGGAACGCGATATCGATCGGGAACGGCTTGAAGCGCAGCCATTCCTCGCCGTCGATACGCATCAGCTCGACGAGCATCTCTTCCGTCGACGGACTCTGACGCGCGCCCTGCTGACGCGGATCGACGAACGTGCCGAGCCCCGTCTTCGTGATGAGGCCGGGACGCCCGCCCGCCATTTCGCGCATCAGTTGCGACCTTGACGATGAGGCCATTGGGACAAACCCAAAGGACGAGGCATCGACGGGCACGCATCGATTTACAGGCTATGATCTGTTTTCATGCTTAACAACTCCGAGGCTGTAAAATGACATTACAGATCAAAACCTGTAGGAGCACGCGATGGACTATTCGCTGAAAACACTGAGCCAGCTCAGGCCGATCCTGATCGGCTTTCGCAAGGCGGCGGGCCTTACGCAAGCGGCGGTCGCGGCGCGTCTCGGCGTTACGCAGCAGACGTACGCGCAACTCGAAGCCAATCCGGCAGCAGTGAGCGTCGAACGTCTCTTCAAGGTTCTACGCGTGCTCGACGTGGAACTCGCGCTCACGCGAGCGGAAAAGGCGAGCGAAGCCACGCCGATACACCCGCCGCCGCCCATCGCGGCCAAGGCCACCGCCGCGCGCCCCGCACGCAAGCGCGCCACGGCCGCCGCTGCGGCCTCGAAGAAACGGGAGAACTGGTAATCATGGCGCGCCGCACGCAATCCGGCCGACTCGACCTGTGGATGAACGGCCTGCCCGTCGGGCATTGGGAAACAGGCGCGGCCGGCGAACGCCTCGTCTATCGCGACGACTGGATCGCCGATCCTCAAGGCCGTCCGCTATCGCTGTCGCTGCCCTTCACGCCGGGCAATCAGCCGTGGCGCGGGCAAGTCG
This sequence comes from Caballeronia sp. ATUFL_F1_KS39, assembly GCF_023630985.1. Taxonomy (NCBI): domain Bacteria; kingdom Pseudomonadati; phylum Pseudomonadota; class Betaproteobacteria; order Burkholderiales; family Burkholderiaceae; genus Caballeronia; species Caballeronia sp. ATUFL_F1_KS39. Next base: position 135,349 of record NZ_JALQDZ010000061.1, read on the forward strand.
TCACCGACTTCTTCGACAATCTCCTGCCCGATAGCGAGCCGATCCGCCGCCGCATCGCCACGCGATTCCGCACCGGCGGCACGGCGCCGTTCCAGTTGCTCGCGCAGTTGGGCCGCGATTGCGTCGGCGCCCTTCAAATGCTGCCGCCCGGCGAAGCGCCCGTCGATCTCGACACCATAAAAGGCCGTGCGCTCACCGCATCGCAGATCGCGCGTCTGTTGCGCGAGACCACATCGGCGCCGCAACTCGGCCAGCACGAAACGGTCGACGACCTGCGCCTGTCCATCGCCGGGGCGCAGGAAAAGACCGCGCTTCTGCGTCACGGCAAGCGCTGGCTTCTGCCCGAAGGCAGCACGCCGACCACGCATATCTTCAAGCTGCCGCTCGGGCTCGTCGGCAACATGCGCGCCGACATGCGTACGTCGGTCGAGAACGAATGGCTCTGCTCGAAGATCGTCGCGGCGTTCGGCCTGCCCATCGCGCGATGCGAAATGGAACGCTTCGACGATCAGAAGGTGCTCGTCGTCGAGCGCTTCGATCGCCGTCTGTCGAGCGACAAATCGTGGATCCTGCGCCTGCCGCAAGAGGACATGTGTCAGGCCACCGGCACGCCCGCGCTGCTCAAGTACGAGTCGGACGGCGGTCCCGGCATCGAACGGATCATGGAGGTGCTCGCCGGATCGACGCACGCCGCACAGGACCGTCTTCGCTTCTTTCGCACGCAGATGATCTTCTGGATACTCGCCGCCACCGATGGTCACGCGAAGAACTTCAGCATCGCGCATCTGCCCGACAACCGGTATGAATCGACGCCGCTTTATGACGTGCTCTCGGCGCATCCGGTCATCGGTACGCGGGCCAATCAATTCGCCGCGCAACGCGTGCGCCTCGCGATGGCCGTGCGCAGCAAGAACGCGCACTATCTGATCGGCGAGATTCAGCGGCGGCACTGGATCGCGCAGGGGCGGCGCGTGGGACTCGCCGCGAACGATGTCGAAACGATGATCGATGAACTCGGCGCGCGCACGCCGCACGTCATCGACGAAGTGGCCGCACGCTTGCCACGCGATTTCCCGATGGACGTCGCCGAGACGATCTTCGACGGCATGCGCCGCCTCGCGCGCAAGCTCGCATCGTGACGCGCGGCGTCACTTGCCCATGTACTTCTGCGCGAGCGCTTCGTAGAGCGGCGGTGCGAACAGCTTCGACACCTGGCTCGCAATCAGCGCGGTGGCCATCAGCGACAGCACGAGCGCGTGACCGTTGATCATCTCGATGACGATCACGAACGCCGTGATCGGACTCTGCGTGACGGCGGCGAGATAGCCGACCATGCCGAGCGCGATCAGCATCGGCAATTCCATGTTGCCGAACACGAGATGCAGCGCATTGCCGATGCCCGCGCCGATCGCGAGCGACGGCGCGAAAAGTCCGCCCGGCGCGCCCGGCAGATACGACCCGACCATCGACGCCATTTTCAGCAACGGATAGCTCGCGCCGACTTCCGTGTGGCCTTCGAGCATGCCGCGCGCTTCCGCATAGCCGCTGCCGAAGGTATGGCCGCCCGCCACCACGCCGATGACCGCGATGACGAGCCCGCACGCCGCGCCGAACGCCACCGGATGCGTCTGACGCCAGCTCGCGAGACGGCCCGGCATCCAGCGCTCCGTGTTGAGCAACAGCCAGCAGAAGATGCCGCCCGCGATGCCCGTCACCACGCCGAGCAAAACGACGGCGAGCGCGAGCGATTCGGGGAAGTGTCCGGTGAGATCGATCGTGCCGAAGTAGACGTAGTTGCCTTGCAGCGCGAGCGAAACGATGCCGGCAAAGATGATCGCCGTAATCAGCACGCCGCTCGTGCGCTGCTCGAAGCTGCGCGTGAGCTCTTCGATGGCGAACACCACGCCGGCGAGCGGCGCATTGAACGCCGCCGACAATCCCGCAGCCGCACCCGCGAGCGCGAGATTGCGTTCCAGCGCGCCGCCGCGCATGTTGCGCAAGCGTGTGGGATAGAAGCGGCGCAAGCTGAACATGAGCGCCGCGCCCACATGGATGGTCGGCCCTTCGCGCCCGATGGTGAAGCCGCCGAGAATCGACAGAAACGATATGGCGATCTTGCCGACGAGAATGCGCAGCGTGAGCAAGCGCGGCCCGAGCTCGCGCTTGTCGTGCAGCATGGCGATGACCTGCGGAATGCCGCTGCCTTCGGAGCCGGGAAAGAAGCGGCGCGTCAGCCAGACAGCGAGCGCGCCGATCGCGGGCGTGAGCAGCAGCGGCAACCACCAGTAGACGGCGACGACGCGCAGAAAAGCGTCGTACCCGAAGTCGATCAGCCGTGCATACATGACCGCGACGAGCCCGGTCGCGATCGCGCCGAGCCAGAACACGCCGTAATGCAGCCACAGTCTGCGCGCGCGCAGGATGGTGCGCCGGTCGATGAATCCAGGAATGTGCATCGGGGAAGCCGCCTAAAATTTAAGGCACATTGTGACATAAAAGTTGCATCACACTTCCTGCGGACCGAACACCCAGCCGAACGATCCATAGTGCGCCTTGTGTTCTGCAGCGAGCCTGAGCAGGCACCGCTCGCCCTTCGCGGTGAGGTGAACCTGCACTTGACGGCGATCGGTCTTGTCGGTTTTGCGCGTGACGAGTCCCGCCGTCTCGCATCGCGACACCAGCGCCGCGGTGCCGTTCGGCGCGGCCTGCAGCCGTTCCGCGAGCTCGCCCACGGTGGCCCAGCGCCGTTCGGGAAATCCGCGTACATGCAGAAGCAACTGGTACTGAAGCGTCGTGATGCCGGCCGCGTTGCAGACTTCCTCCGACACGCGCAGGAACTTGCGCAGCTCGTAACGGAAGCTCGACATCGCTTCCAGATCCTGCTTGTTGATGCTCGATGACATTGGCGATCCTGATTCGAGATTGGCTTGCTCGCGGATCATACGACGCCGGCTACCCGAACACGCGTCGCCACGCCACCCGAAGGCGCCGCGCGCGGTCCTCGAACAGATACGAAGCGAGCAGCGCGAGAAGCATGGAGACGGCGCCCGTCAGCACATGCTCGACGTAAGGCAGACGATAGTGGCCCGGATGCGCATACGCATCGCCGATCGCGGTGAGCACGCCGACGAGCGCCGCATTGCCGTACCGGTTTCCGTAGAGTTTCGCGGCGGGCGTGAAGGTCAGAAGCAGCGCGAGCAGTCCGGTCAGAAGCCCGGTCTTGAACGCCACCATCCAGTGCGCGGCGCTGGCGATATTGCCCCAGCTGCCGGGCATGCACGTCATGCATGCGCTCGTCGGCTGCCAGAAGCGTTGAACGAAGACCTTGATTCGACGCGTCCATTCGTTCCACATGATCGCCGTCCTCATCGACGCAGCGCGTCATCGATTGCTGCGAGCGCGTAAACCAAGCCGCGCTTCCTGCCCTCTTGCGCGAGCCGCTGTAGCGCATCCGTCGACGCCGCTTTCCGGTCGCCCTTGCCATGCGCGACGAGCGCGCGCGCCCGCGCCACGACGAATGCCGAAAACGGCGATGGCTCGCGTCGCGCGTAATCTTCGAGCGCCGCAGCGTGATGCGCGGCCGCGTCCAGAAGTCCGCGATCGAGGCACGCGTCTATCGCGTCGCGCCGAAAGAGAAAGTGGTTGTGGCTCACCGCGCCGCTGGCGAGCAGAGCTTCGCCTTCCGCGAGCGCGCTGTCGAAGACCGCGACGTCGTCCGTCGAACGCGCCAGCACGCCGAGATACGCGGCGCCCAGATACGTCATGCCGGTCTCGCGGCTGATCGACAGCGCCTCTTCGATATCGTCGAGCGCGTCGCGCCGGCGTCCCGCGACACGATGCAATTCCGCGCGCAACGCGAGCGCCTCGCCTTCGAAGCGCCTCGATTTCAGTTCGCGCGCACAGCGCAGCGCCGGGCCGACATGCTCCCACGCGCGATCCCACTGCGCGAGATCGTGCAGGCAGTGAAACGCCGCATGATGCGCAACCGCGAGCGCCCGCAACTGCCCGACCTTCTCCGCCGCGGCCACGCTCGCGAGCGCCGCATCGAGCCCCGCGTTCGCCGCGCCCGCGAACCATGCGGTGATCGCGTGCATCGGCAGATTGGCGACTTCGATCCGTCCGAATCCGTGGCGCCGGCACAGCTCGATGCAGCGGCTGAAGGCGTCGTTCGCGCTGATCATCCGTCCGCGCATGTACTGCGCGTCGCCGATTCCGCCGAGCGCGGCGGCCTCCAGTTCCGCGTCGCCCGCTTGCTGCGCGAGCGCGAGGCTGCGTTCGTGTTCGCGCACGCAGCCTTCGATATCGCCGCGCGGAAAACACAGGTTGCCGCGCAGGAAATGGATGCGCGCTTCCTCGCGCAGCAGTCCTTGCGCGGTCGCGGCCGATGCGGCGCGATTCAGATCGGCCCACGCGCCGTCGAGATCGTCGATGACGCGCTTCACCGTCGCGCGCCCGATCCACGCGTGACAGCGCGCCGTGTCGGTCGTGGCGAAGCCGAGCGCGGTTTCGAACGCCGCGAGCGCCGATGTCATGTCGCCCGCGTCGTGCAGGATCGTGCCGCGCAGGCATTCGAGCGCGGCGCGGTCGCTGTCCGCATCCGCGATTTCGAGCCCGCGCGCGACGAGCCGAAGCGCCGCTTCATGCCGATACGCCGACGCCTGCACGCGCGCCGCGTCGCAATAGGCGAGCGCCGCTGCGCGATCCGCGGCGCGATCGAGATGCTCGGCGCGCAGAACCGGATCGCGCTCGCCGAACCACTGCGCCGCGCGACGATGCAACGCGCGGCGACGGCTTTTCAGCAGCCCGTCGTAGATCGCGTCGCGGACCAGCGCGTGGTGGAAGATGAAGCCGGCGCCCTGGCGTCGCACCAGGCGATCCATCGACGGCGATTCGAGCGCGGCGCCGGCGCCGGTTTCATCGACGAGAAAATCGACTGCATCCTTCTCGACGAGCTGCCCGAGCACCGACGCCGCCTGCAAAGCGGTCTTGCCGGCGGAATCGAGCCGGTCGAGCCGCGCCTGCACGAGACTGCGCACCGAGCCGGGCACGCCGGATTCCGCGCCGTCCTGCGCGTGGTTCAGCAACTGTTCGAGAAACAGCGGATTGCCCGCCGCCCGCGCGATGCAGCGCTCCGCGAGATCCGCCGTCGCGCCGGGAAACGATTCGGCCATGACGCGCGCCTCGCTTGCGCTCAACGGTCCGAGATCGATGAGCGAATACGGCGCGCCGTGCGCGGCGTGCCAGGACGCGTCGAAGGTTTCGGATAACGGGCGCGCGGTCAGTACGAGCACGGCCGCGCAATCCGCCGCCGTCGCGGATAGCGCCGCGAGGTCCGCCAGCGTCGGCGCATCCGACCAGTGAATGTCTTCGACGGCAAGAAACCGCGGATGCCGGCCGCTCGCGCGACGAACGAGCCGCGCCACGACATCGCGCCGGCCGCGAACGCGCATCGCGTTGTCCATTGCCTCGAAGACCGTGCGATCCGCGAGCGGCATGGGCATGTCGAGCAGGTCTTCGAGAAAGAGCGCATCGCCTTCATCGATCGAACCGGCGGCGATCGCCTGGGCGATGCCCTGCCCTATCGTTGCGTCATCGTTCGGATTGTCGAGCGCGAGCAGTCCGCGCACGAGCGATTGAATCGCGCCTCGTCCGGTCGCCGCGCCGAAGTCGAGCACGAGCCCGCCGTGACAGACGAATCCCGCATCCCGCGCGGCGCTTTCGAACGCTTCGACGAGGCGCGTCTTGCCGATGCCCGCCTCGCCGCGCAGCACGATCGTGCGTCCATGGCCCGTCGCGCGGCACGAGCCGAGCACGGTCCGGAACGCGAGCAGATCTTCGCAGCGGCCGACCATCGGCCGGATCGGCGGCGCGTGTCGAATGCCGGCGATGCGCCATGCCGGAACCGGATCGGCGAATCCCTTGACGGACAGCGCGCCGCGTTCGACGCAATCGAGACGCTCGGCCAGATGACGCCGCACGGCCTCCGATACGAGGATTTCTCCGGTGCCGGCCGCGTCCGTGAGACGCGACGCGAGATTGACGGTGTCGCCGGTGACGGTGTACGCCCGATGCGTCGCGCTGCCCGTGCCGCTCGCGACGACCTCGCCGCCCGCAATGCCGATGTGCACGCAAACCGCGCGACCGAGCGCGCGCGACAGGCCGGGCATCGCGTCGTCGATTGCGAGCGCGGCGCGCACGGCGCGTTCGGCATCGTTTCCATGCGAGACCGGCGCGCCGAAGACCGCCATCACCGAGTCGCCGACGTGCTTGTCGACATGGCCGCCATGCAGCTCCACGATGCGATCGACCTGCTCGAAGTATCGATCGAGCACGTCGAGCACTTCTTCCGCGTCGATTTCCCGGCTCATCTGCGTGAAGCCGCACAGGTCGGCGAAAAGCACGGCGACTTGCCGCCGCTCTCCTTCATCGCCCGGTTTGATGGACGCATGCGGCAGTCCGGCCAGCGCATCGAGCAGCTTGCGCCGATGCCCGACCGGCGCAACGCCGAGTTCCTTCAGGTCGTCGGCGGTGAGATTGCGCAGCACGTCGGCGTCGATGGCGTTCTCGCGAAACACCGGCTCGTACCGTTCCATTCCGAGGCTGCGCAGCCAGGCGGCGACGTCCACGATCTCTCCTGGGCGGAAGATCTGCTTCCACTCAAAAAGATAGCACGCAGCCGGACGCGCGCCATGGCTCTCACGCTCCGATCGACTGCAGCAACCGCGTGAGATCGCGCGGCTCGACGCGGATCAATCCGCCTTTCGGACTGTCGATGTCGGCGATCAGCGCGAGCGACAGCGCGACCGTCGCCGGAAGAATCGTGATGAGCAGCCCTTTGGTCAGCTTGCCCTTCGCGCCGTAGCCCTGCATCACGCAGCCGAGCAGCGCGATGATGATCATCAGATACCACGCGCCCAGCGGAATATGGTTGATGCGCGCTGCCTCCGAGTAGTCCTGCGAGTTCAGCACGTCGTTCATGCCGGCGACGACGAGCGCGCCGATGGGCGTCGGCTGATCCTTCGCCACTTGCGTCGCGAGCTGCCACAGCTCCGTTTCGACATTCGACGTATCGCGGACGATCGTCGCGAGCGCATCGGGCGCGCGCGTCGTGTAGTTCGCCAGTCTCAGCTTCGTATAGCGGAGCAGCGCGGACTTGATCTTCGCGCCGGTCGCGGCATCGACGAGATCGGCGCGCGCATATTCGGTGCCGATCGCGTTCGCCTCGCTTTCCTCCAGCGTCTTGCGCAAGTCGTAGCGATTCACCGCCATCGAAAGGCTGAAGCCGACGAGCAGCGCAAGCAAGGTCAGCGTGGAAGTCTGGATGATGTTGAAGTCTTCGCGATCCTCCGGCGGCAGCACGGCGAAGCGCCGCAATACGTGCGCGCCGCACGCCACCGCGCCGATGAACAGCGCGAGCAGCACGACGAACAAACCTTCCGGATGATCGACTAAAACCGTCATCGGCGCTCCTTCAGCGCGCGTCGGCCACGGAAGATTCGGCGCTCGCGAGCATCGTCGCCAGCGTCGTTCCGGCGAGCGCCGGCGCGTCGACGTGAAAGAGCGCATCGCCGAGCGCCGCGCGCGCGCCGATCCGTCCGGCGAGCCATGCGCGCAAGCCCGCCTCCGGCATCACGACGATGTTGCTGCGCCGCGATGCGTCGGTTGCCGTCACGTCCGGCAGCTCGGGGACGATGTCGGGATCGAAGCCATCGACGGTCGCGCGAAAGAACCCCCACGTATCGCTTTCGACGAGGAACACGTAGAACTCCGGCAGCGCGAGAAGCTCGTCCGGCGTGTGCGTTTCCTCGATGCGCGCCTGCAGCAGATTCAGCGCATCGATCGCCGACATGCGCGCGCGCGCCGCGGCGAGCGGCCCTTGCCCGGTATCGGCGGGATCGATCAGCCCGGCCTCGATGGCCTTGCGCGCGGCGACCGCGACCGTCAGCGCCGCCGGATGACCGACGCCGAATTCGATCTTGAAGTTGCAGATGGCGCACATGTCGGCCCCTCAAGGCGTGACGATATTGAAGTAAAACTCGAACGTGTCGAGCCAGGTGAGAAACGCGCCGAGCTGCTGGCTGTTGCCGTCCACCTTGGCTTCGCCGGACATCACGAGCTTCTGCATGTTCGTCGTGCCGAGCATGATGTTGTTCAGGTTCTCGCGCGTCATCGTGATCGATGCATCGGCCGCGCCCGACGTCGTGCCCTTCGAGTAATGGATCGCGCTGTTCTCCACGCCGAGCACGACCTGCTCTTTCGTGTCGGTGAGCGTGAGATTGAACGTGACGGTCTTGCCCGCCGCGCGTTCGCCATTCAGACGGATGCCGAGAAAGTCGAGGAACATGTCGAGCGGCATCGCGCGGATCGTGTCCGGGCTTTGCGGCTGCGGCGCGGGCACTTTCTGAATGCCCTTGCGCAACTCCATCGCGCCCGTCAGATAGAAATTGCGCCACGGCGCGGATTCGGCCTGATAGCCGAGCTGCTCATAGGCGTCCGCGAGCAACTGCTTCGCGGCGACGTTCTGCGGCTCCGCGAACACGACGTGATTCATGACTTCGGCGACCCATCGGTATTCGCCCTTGTCGTAGGACGCGTGCGCCTTCCTGATGACCGCCGCCGCGCCGCCCATGTATTCGACGTAGCGCTTGCCGCTTTCGGTCGGCGGAAGCCTGTGCAGATTCGCGGGTACGCCGTCGAAAAAGCCCAGACGCAAGTTGTATTGCGCGACCGCGTCGTGATAAACGGTGCCGTAATAGCTGCGGCAATACCAGTGCTTCGCGAGGCTGTCGGGCAGACGAATCGCTTCGCCGATTTCGAGCGGCGTCTGTCCCATGTTCGCGAGCCGCAAGGTCTGATCGTGCAGATACCGGTACATGTCGCGCTGCGCGCGCAGAAACGGCTGGATGCGGTCATTGCCCCACGTCGGCCAGTAATGCGAGGCGAACAGCACTTGCGCATCCGCGCCCCACATGTCGATGGACGTCTGCAGATACTTCGACCAGAGCAGCCCGTCGCGAACCTTCGCGCCACGCAGCGTGTAGAGATTGTGCAGCGTGTGCGTTGCGTCCTCGGCCGCGCAGAACGCCTTGAATTTCGGCAGGTAGAACATGAATTCGGACGGCGCTTCCGATTCCGGCGCCATCAACACCTCGATCTCGACGCCGTCGAGCGTCATCTTCTGCCCGGTCTTCTCCGCGAATATCGTCGGGAAGGCGAGCGTGATCGTGCCGACGGACGTCGTCTTCCCGAGGCCGCCATCGACGATGCCGGTCGGGCTGCGCGGCAGCAGCGAGCCGTACATGTAGCTCGCGCGGCGTCCCATCGCGTTGCCGGCGATGACGTTCTCGCCCACGGCGGCGTCGGTGAATCCGACCGGCGCGACGATCTTCACTTTCCCCGATTGCAGATCCTGATCGCTGACGAGCCCGCGCACGCCGCCGTAGTGATCGACGTGACTGTGCGTGTAGATGACGTGCGTGATCGGCTTGTCGCCCAGATGCGGAATGACGAGTTGCTTCCACACCGTCGACGCGACTTCCGTCGTGATGAACGGATCCACGACGATATAACCCTGATCTCCGCGGATGATGCTCATCACCGAAAGATCGTAGCCGCGCACTTGCCAGATGCCCTCGACGACCGTGAACAGGCCGTGATTCATGTTGAGCTTGGCGTTGCGCCACAGGCTCGGATTGACCGTGGGCGGCGCATTGTTGTCCGGGCCGCCGTTCACGAACGCGAACGTCTGAAGGTTCCAGGCCGGAAAATTCCCTTGGCCGGGAATCACCACCGGTTCGGGCAGCGTGGCGATCAGGCCGCGGCGCGCGTCCTCGAAGTCCTGTGCATCCGCGAAGTTAAGGAAGTTGGCGTACTGCTGATTGATGTCGAGCGTCGCGCGCGTCGCCGGCTTCGACGCCGCGCCCGTCCCGCCCGATGGCGACGCGTCGGCCTGCGCCAGCGCATCGCCTACGACGCCCGACAGGCCCGTCGCCATGCCGGCGACCGCAACGTTCTTCAGAAAGACTCGACGCGCTTCTGCACCGGCTGGATGTTTCGGCTCGGACATCTCGTCTCCTGTCGGGGAATGCCGGAACGCGATGTATTCCGTCTCGGATCGCCTTTGCGATCCGCACTGAAACACACGCGTGAATAACGTCCATGTGTTGAACCGATACTGGAAAAGCGCTGGATCAACGGTGGATTAAATCTATCGTCCGAATGTTCGAATAGACGAGCGTTATGAAAGTCAATCCTCGCGCACGCGCGCCGTGATCGGAACGTGCGCGCTCGTGCGTGAAGATTCGCGCGACGCGCCGACGAGACGGCGCCCTTGCGGACCGTGAACGGCGTCGGGTTCGGGAAAGAGCCGCAGCATCGTCAGATACAGCGCGCCGCCCACGACGAACGAAACCGGCACGCTGAGATCGCAGCCGCCCGCGAGCGCGCCGAGCGGCCCGGCGAACTGTCCCGGCAGATTCACGAACGTCAGCCCGATGAACGCGGCCGGCAGCCATGCGCCCATCGCGCGCCAGTTCCAGCCGTGGCTATACCAATAGTGGCCGCCGCGCCCGCCGCGATTGAACACTTGCAGATCGTCGGCCAGATAGAAACCGCCGCGCTGCACGAAGCCGATCACCATGATCGCCATCCACGGGCAACTGAAGGTGCAGATGAGCGTCGAGAACGTCGCCACGCTTTCCACGAGGTTGAACGCGAAACGCCCCACGAAAATGAAGCCGATGGCGAGCAGGCCGATCAGCGCCGTCGCGCGCACGCGGTTGAGGAACTTCGGGAACATGCTCGACGTGTCGAGGCCCGTGCCGTAGAGCGCGGTCGTGCCCGTCGACAGTCCGCCGATGATCGCGATCAGACACATCGGCAACAGGAACCAGCGCGGCGATACCGCAAGCAAGCCGCCCACGTAGTCGTTCGAGCTGATGAAGCTCGGCGCTTGCGTCGCGATGATCGTCGCGGTGACGAGGCCGAAGAGGAACGGCAAGAACGTCGCGATCTGCGCGAGAAACACGGCGCCCATCACGCGGTGGCGCGGCGTTGATTGCGGAATGTAGCGCGCCCAGTCGCCGAGCGTCGACGCGAACGAAACCGGATTGCTCAACGCGACCAGCGCCGCGCCGACGAACGCCGCCCAGAAGCCCGCGCTGCCGTGCTGAAGCGTGCCCGCGTAGTGGACGTCGAAAGGCTCCGCGAACGCGAATGCGCCGAGCACGAACATGAGGCTCGCCGCCCACACGGCGATCTTGTTCACCCACAGCATGAAGCGAAATCCGTAGATGCAGACGATCAGCACGAGCACCGCGAACACCAGATACGCCGTGCCGAGCGTCCACGGATTGACCGGCAAGCCGATCATGTCGTGCGCGCCGCCGACGAGCGCATCGCCCGAACTCCATACGGCGAGCGAGAAGAACGCGACCGATGTGAGCACCGCGAGAAACGATCCGACGATGCGGCCATGAATGCCGAAGTGCGCCCCCGACGACACCGGATCGCTCGTGCCGTTGCGCGGCCCGAAGAGGCTCATCGGCGCGAGCATGCAGGTGCCCGCGAGCACGCCGATCACGATGGACCACACGCTCGCTTCGAACGAAAGGCCGACGAGCACCGGAAAGCTGCCGAGCACCGAAGTCGAAAACGTATTGCAGCCGCCGAACAGCAGGCGGAACAGATCGATGGGCCGCGCGTATCGCGAAGCGTCGGGAATGCGCTCGAAACCGTAGGTTTCGATCTTCGTGATGCTGGTGCTGTCGCTGGTGTTGTCTGCCATGTTGTCTCGCTCCGTTGTTATCGGCGGTCATTCCGTTGCGTCGGAATGCGCGCCGTAATGCGTCATCAAGGCGTTCACATCGGGCACGTTGCTACCGCGCGTTCAGGCTCATCGTGATGAATCTCGCGCGCGCCATAGACGCCGAAAAGGTCTTCACAGAAGGCTCGAACGATGGCTTTGTCGGCCATGTCGCGCTTCATCGCGAGATGCAGCGGCACGTCGAAGCCGAACGCGGTGCGTCCCAGCACGCGGATCAGTCCGCGCTGCTCGAAGGCGTCCGCGTGATGCGCGGGCAAATAGCCGATATGACTGCCCGACAGGATCAGCACGGTGGCCGCGTCGATGCTGTCCGCGATCGCCGTCACGCGCCGCTCGCCGATGCCCGCGAGTTCTTCCGGCACCGGATAGCTGCGCCAGATCCAGTCGTGCGCGCGCAGATCGTCGGGCGTCACGAGCGGGTCCGCATGAAAGAGCGGATGTCCGCGCCCGCAGCAGATCACTTGCCGCTCGTTGAACAGCCTGCTGTACGACAGCCCCGCGACGCGATGCCAGAAATAGCCGATCGCCAGATCGAGTTCGCGATTGACGAGGCTTTCTTCGAGTTCCTGCGGCGGCGCGACGTGCATCGCGAAACGCACGGCCTGATCGCGCTTGCGAAATGCGCCGATAGCTTCCGCGAGCCGCGCGTTCTCGACATGCGATGCCTGTCCGATCAACCCGATCGACAGCGTGCCGACCAGCTTGCGATCGATGTCGCGCACCTGCGCGACGAATTGCGATGTCGCGCCGATCAGCGCCCGCGCCGACATCACGAAACGCTCGCCTTTGGACGTCAGCCGAAAGCCGCCGCGTCCGCGTTCGCACAGCCTGAAGCCGACGCGCGCCTCGAGCGCGGAAAGCTGCGAGCTGATGGTCGACTGGCGCACGCCGAGCGACGCTTGCGCGGCGGTGATGCCGCGCGCGTCGACGACCGCGAGAAAGACGCGCACGAGGCGCAGGTCGAGATCGGATGTATTGGAGAACATGTCGTCGCGCTCACATCGGGAAGCCCATCGCCTTGATGCCCTTGATCCACGCGCGCTTCCAGCCGCCCTCGGCATCGGCGCCGTCGAATGCGTGGAACGTGACTTTCGCGGCGAGCCATCGCACCGGCTCGGGCGGAATGTAGGTCGGGCTTCGATTGGCGATGTCGAGCGCGCGCTCGGGACTGTCGCGATCGAAAAGGATGTTCAGGCCCATGAACGCGCCGAAGCGGCTCGCGGCCACGCCGAAGCCGGTGTAGCCCGCGACGAACACGGCCTTGTCGCCGAGATAGCGCTTCGCGAATACCGATCCGCGCGAGCAGTAGTCGATCGGACCGCCCCACGCGTGCGAGAAACGCACGTCGCTCAGTTGCGGGAACGTCTTGTAGAACGCCTCCGCGAGACGGTAGTACGTGTCGCGCTGCCGATCGCGCGGCGGATTCGGATCGCCATCGAAGTGATAACTCACGAGGCCGCCGAAGATGATGTTGTTGTTCTTCGTGAGGCGGAAATAGTTGAGCTGCGTGCGCGTGTCGTAGATGCCCTGACGCTGCTTCCAGCCGATGCGCGCAAGTTGCTCGCCGGCGAGCGGCTCGGTCGCGAGTACGTGATCGCGCACTTGCAGGACGCGCCGGTTGATATCCGGAATGCCGACTCTCGCGGTGCCGCTGCCCAACAGCACGCGCGGCGCGCGCACGCTGCCTGCGGGCGTCGTCACGAAGACGGTCGCGCCTTCGTCGATCACGTCGATCAGCGGACTGTGCTCGTAAAGCCGCACGCCGAGTTCGAGCGCCGCGCGTTTCAAACCCCACGCGAGCTTCGCCGGATGCACGATGCCGCTGCGATTGCGCGACCACAGCGCGCCCGCGAACAGCGGCGAATCGAGTTGTTCGCGCGTGGCCGCGGCGTCGAGCAGCGTGACGTCGTGGCCATACGATCTGTGCAGATCGTAATCGGCACGCAGATGGTCGATATGCTCGGGATCGACGGCGACCGTCATCTCGCCGTTCCATTCGATATCGGCGTCGATGCCATAGCGTTCGAGCGTCTCTTCGAAGCCGTCGAGATTGCGCTGGCCGAAGGCTTCGAGCTCGGCGATATCGTTCGGAAAGACCCGCACGGCGTTGGGCAGGCCGTGCATCACCGATGTCGAGATGATGCCGCCCGCGCGCCCCGATGCGCCGTGCGCGACCCGTCCTGCTTCGATCAGCACGACGTCGAGTTCGGGCATCTGCTCTTTCGCCTGCACGGCGGCCCACAAGCCGGTGAAGCCGCCGCCGACGATCAGAAGATCGGCGCGTGTTTCGCCCGCGAGCGACGGTTCGGCCGGCGGCTCGGCGGGATTGTCGAGCCAGTAGGGAGAGAGCTTCGTGCGGGCGAGCGCTTCTTCGACGGTCAGTCGGGCCGGCTTGCGGCGCACATCGCGCGATGCGCCGGGTGCGGCGAAGTCGGCTTCGAACAGTTGCGCGCTTTCGTTCATGACGTGTCTCCTCCTCGGGCGCGGTGCGCGACGTTATTGCTGCGGTTCGAGCACGACGTAGAACTTCTTCGCGTCCTCGATCGTTTCCCAGCGGCCCGCGAAACCGGCCGGCAGCAGATAGCCCTCGCCCGCCGCGAACTCGCGGCGCGCGCCGTTCATATCGGTCAGCGCGATGCGGCCTTCGACAAGCCAGACGGCTTCGTCGGCGGTGGTCGCGGGGAAATCGACGGCGCCGACCTTGCCTTCCCACCAGCCGATCACGTAGTTGCCGTGCTTGCCTTCGGCCGCGCGCCAGTCGCTTTCGTCCATGCCGTAATCGAGTTGCGTGAATTGCCCGATGCCAGCGCCCAGCGGCGCGATGTCCTGAATCAGCTTGCTCATGTGTTTCCTTCGGTGCGTCGTTTTCAATGAATCGGTGCGCCAAAGTTACCGGGTCGACATGCCCCGGTATGCCCCCCCGCAGGGGGGACAAGCCGCGTTTCAGCGGTCTGCGGGTAAATACCTAGTTACCTCGAAATCCCCGTCTGGCGGGCGATGCGGCGCTTGATCTACAATCGGACAGCCTTTTCTTTGGGGCGCGCCATGCTGCTCAACGTACCCCCGCTCAATCAGGATCAAGCCGCGTTTCCGCTGTCTTTCAAGACGCTCGGCAAAGTCATCGAAGCTGTCGGCACGCCGGATTTCGTGCCGCGTCTCACGCTGCTTCTCAATGAAGTCGTGCCGCTCAATGTCGTGCACATCGAACGTTCGCGCGTCGATCGCAGCAAGCCCACGGGGTTTCGCTGCGAGTGGATCGGCAGCAGCGGCGTCGGCATGGACACGAGCGTCATCTCCGATGTCATGACGCTGTACTACGACCGCTTCTACGACAGCGATCCGCTCTTCGCGGGCATTCGCGGCAAGGTCGGGACGATGCTCGTCGTGCGCGATATCGGCGCGATTCCGCCGGGCGAATTCCGTCAGCGGCTCTTCGACGAAGCGTCGATCGCGCACGAATGCGTGCTCGCGCGCGGCACGCCGCACGCGCAGGATTCCATCGCGCTCGAACGCGCGCTCGATGCGCCGCCGTTCACGCTCGCCGAGATGAACCGCTTTCGCAACGTGAGCGAGTTCCTGTTTCCGCTGCTGGAGCTGCATGCTTCGACGAGCGCCGCGAAACGCGTCGCGCATCCGACGTCGTTCCTGCATCCGCTCGCTCAGTTCGATGCGCGCATCGCCGAGGATCGCGTGCGTCTGTCGAAGCGCGAATACGAGATCTGCACGCATCTGATCACGGGCCGCACGGTGCCCGAAGCGGCGGAAATCATCGGTGTGCGAATCGGTACGGCCGAGTCGTATGTGAAGCGCGCGTTCGCGAAGCTCGGCGTGCGGACCAAGCGCGATCTGATCGCGTGGGGGCAGGAGCATCCTCGTCTGCACGCCACCTGAAGCCGCGTTCACATCGAACCGGCTCGATGTGAACATCTCCATTTCGTGATTCGCGCGGCGCTCGCCTCGCCTAACATCGCCCCGTCCTTACAACGATGACGGGAGACGTATCGATGCAGCGCGAACTCAATCAGCCGCTCGGCGGCAACGACATGCCGCGCTTCGCCGGCATCGCGACCATGATGCGGCTGCCGCAGGCGGCGAGCACCGTTGGTCTCGACGCGTGTTTCGTCGGCGTGCCGCTCGATATCGGCACGTCGAACCGTTCGGGCGCGCGCTTCGGGCCGCGCCAGATCCGCGCGGAATCGGTGCTGCTGCGTCCGTACAACATGGCGACGCGCGCCGCGCCCTTCGATTCGCTGCAAGTGGCCGATATCGGCGACGTCGCGACGAATCCCTACGACCTGAAGGATTCGATGCGGCTGATCGAATCGGCGTACGACGAGATCGTCGCGAGCGGCTGTCGCCCGATCACGCTCGGCGGCGATCACACGATCGCGTGGCCGATCCTGCGCGCGCTGCACAAGAAGTACGGCAAGGTCGCGGTCGTGCACGTCGATGCGCACGCGGACGTCAACGACACGATGTTCGGCGAGAAGATCGCGCACGGCACGCCGTTTCGACGCGCGGTCGAGGACGGCCTGCTTCGCTGCGATCAGGTCACGCAAATCGGTCTGCGCGGCACGGGCTATCACGCCGACGACTTCGACTGGTGCCGCAAGCAGGGCTTCACCGTCGTGCAGGCCGAAGCGTGCTGGAACCGGTCGCTCGCGCCGTTGATGGAAGAAGTCCGCGCGCGCGTGGGCGACGCACCGGTGTATCTGAGCTTCGATATCGACGGGCTCGATCCCTCGTTTGCACCCGGCACCGGCACGCCGGAAATCGGCGGCCTTTCCGTGCAGCAAGGCCTTGAAATCGTGCGCGGCATGAAGGGCCTGAATGTCGTGGGCGCGGATCTCGTCGAGGTCTCGCCGCCTTACGATCAGGCCGGAACGACGGCGCTCGTCGGCGCGAATCTCGCATTCGAGATGCTCTGCGTGATGCCGGGCGTCGCGTACCGTTGAACCATCGAGGACGATCATGAATATCCGCGACAATCACTCGATTCTTCTGCCGGCCGCGACGATCGCGGGCACGCGCTATGGCGCATCGGTTCTGGAAGCGGGCAACGCGATCCACAACGCGTCGACGGGCGCGGTCATCGGCTGGCAGGAACATGCCGACGCCGCGCAAGTCGATGCCGCCGTGCGTGCCGCGCACGCCGCGCTCGATGCATGGCGCAACCGCACGCCCGCATCGCGCGGCGAGGTGCTGCGCAAGATCGCGCAGTCGCTCGCTGCGAACCGCACGCGTCTTTCGTCGATGCAGCAAGCAGTCAGCGGCAAGCCTCCGCTCGAAGCCGACACCGACGTCAGCGACGCCATCGCCACGTTCGACTACTACGCGGACCTGTGCGCGGACGCATCGCTTTTTGCGACCGAGACGCTGACATTGCCCGACGACGCCGTGACGGGCGAGCGCCATTACGAAGCGGTCGGCGTGGCCGCGCTGATCGTGCCGTGGAATTTCCCGATGGTCACGACCGCGTGGAAGATCGCGCCCGCGCTCGCGGCGGGGTGCACGGCCGTGCTGAAGCCGTCGGAATTGACGTCGCCGGTCGAGCATCTGCTCGCGGAAATCATGACGGCGGCGGGCGTGCCCGATGGCGTCGTGAATATCGTGAACGGCGGCGGCGAAGTCGGCGCGCTGCTCGCGGCGCATCCGCTCATCGACAAGATTTCGTTCACGGGCAGCACGGGCGTCGGCCGCAAGGTGATGCAGACGGCGGCGCAGGACATGAAGCGCGTGACGCTCGAACTCGGCGGGAAATCGGCGCTGATCGTGCGCGCCGATGCGGACATCGAGCACGCGGTCGCGCTCGCAATGGGCGGCGCGTTCACGAACGCCGGGCAAATGTGCTCGGCGACGTCGCGCATCCTCGTTCACGACGAGGTCTATCGCAAGTTCGTGGCCGCGCTCGAAGCGGCCGTGCGCGCGCTCGTGGTTGCGCCGCCGCACGTCGAAAATGCCGCCATGGGCCCGCTCGTATCGCATGCGCAGCGTGCGCGCGTGCAGGCGCTCGTCGAGCAGGGCGTGGCGGACGGCGCGCGCATCGCGTTCCGCGGCGCGCTCGACGGCGCTTGCGCGGACGGCTTTTTCATGGCGCCGGTCGTCGTCGCCGAACCGGATGCCGCCAACGTGCTTTGGACGGAAGAAGTGTTCGGGCCGGTCGCGTGCGTGAAGTCGTTCCGCACCGACGATGAAGCCATCGCGCTCGCCAACGGCACGCGTTATGGGCTCGTCGCAACCGTCGTGACGCGCGATGAAGACGCCGCACGGCGCTTTCGCCATGCGCTGCGCGCGGGCCTCGTGTGGATCAACACACCGCAGTTGATCTTCCCGCAGGCGTGCTGGGGCGGACTCGGACTGAGCGGAATCGGCCGCGAGCTCGGCGTGGCGGGATTGCGCGGCTATCAGGAATTGCGCCACGCGATCGTGGCGCGCGGATAGTCGGCCCGCCGACGCGCGTGAGCAAGCTCACGCGCGCGTCGCTTGGGCCAACTTGCGCGCGAGACCGGACTAGCTGCGCGGCGGACGCGGCGGACGGTCGCCCGGACCACGGCTCTCGCGATGATTCGGCCGGCCGGGCGCGCCGTGATCTTCGCAAATGGTGGAAATCGCGTGCTTGAAAAGAACCTGGTTTCCGCTCGTCGAATTGAGATAGACCATATAGGTGTCGAACGACTGGATATGGCCCGTCAGCTTGATCCCATTAACGAGATAAATGGAAACCCGCTTGCGTTCTTTGCGCAGCGCGTTGAGAAAATCGCCTTGAATGCTGGCTGGACTGTTGGACATTTATGACCCGTGTTTAACCGAGCGCAGGCACCCCGACCGACCCTCGTCATTCGTGGAGCCTGCTTTTTGTGCTCGGCATGTTTTCTTTGGACAAGTCATTATCCCGTTTCCGCGCCGTTGTTGCGATGAAAAGATAATCGCCCTATATGGCGCATGGCCGTTTCCGTCGAATCGTCGGACAAAATACGACGAATCATGGCCGATAGAGACTGGAAGGCCCGTCCATCATTTGAGCACCGCCGCCTCCACGGCGGCGAGATACGCGGCGAGCGCCCGCTTGACCTCGCGCAGATAACGGCGCGCCAGTTGCACGTCGCCCATTGCGGGACGCAGCTTGACGGCCAGAGCGCCGCTCGCGAGCGCGTGCAGCATGTCCACGTACAGTTCGCGCTCGGACGCTTTCACGCCGGGCATGCGTGCGTCGATCACCTTGCGCATCATGCTGGACTTGCGCTTTTTCTTCGCTTCATCGTGCGGCATGACCGACATCAGAATCAGGAGATCGGTCTTGCGGTCGAAATATTCGATATGCGGCGACATGATCCGATCGATCACCGCTTCCGCCGACAACGCCCGCCAGGTCTCGCTGTCGACCCGCGCAAGTTCGTCTTCGAGTTCCTGCAGCGCCGCCGCGTGGCGGTCCCACAACGCGGCGAGCAACGCGTCGCGATCCGGAAAGAAGTGATACATCGAGCCGATCGGCGTTTGCGCACGCCGCGCGACGCCGTGCATCGTCACGCCTTCCAACCCCTTTTCGACGATCAGCTCGGCGGTCGCATCCAGCACCGCCTCGATGCGCGCGCGCCCGCGCGCCTGCAAGGGCGAACGAGCCGTGCTGGCGCGCTCCGGATCCTGCAATTCGCTTTCATTGTCGGCGCGAGCCTTCTTCATTGTCTCTCCTCGAGCAAGGTCAAACTAGACGCTCGCGTCTAGATTCGTGCATACTAGACGGCATCGTCTAGTTTGGCGAGCGCGTCGCGGTGACATCGTAGTCATTTCTGGCCGCAACGCCCTCGCCGTCCCGCATTCATCGAAGGCTACCGCACCCGCGCGGTGGCGCGAAAGCTCCCGGAGAACACATGTCAGTCACAGCGCCCACGCACGGCGGCCAACCCGCCGACGCCGTCGAACGCAAACCGTCACGCAAACGCCTGCTGATTGCAATCGGCATCGTCGCGGTCGTCGCCGGCATTGCATGGGGCGTGCGCTGGTGGACGGTCGGCCGTTTCGTCGAAACCACCGACGACGCCTATCTCAAGGCCGACAGCGTCACCATCGCGCCGAAAGTAAGCGGCTATATCACCGAAGTGCTCGTCGCCGACAATCAGGCGGTCGAGGCCGGCGCGCCGCTCGCGCGGCTCGATACGCGGCAGTATCAGGCCTCGCTCGATCAGGCGAAGGCCGCGCTCGATGCGCGCGCCGCCGACATCGACCGCGCCGAAGCCGAGCTGAAGCAGCAGCACGCCAACGCCGATCAGGCGAAGGCGCAGGCCGAAGTGTCGCGCGTAAGCCTCGCGCATGCGGAAGACGACGTGAACCGTTATCGTCCGCTCGTCGCGACGGGCGCCGAAACCGCCGAGCGTCTCGCGAGCCTCGTCTCCACGCGCGATCAGGCGCGCGCCACGCTTGCCGCGAATCTCGCCGCCGCGCGTTCGGCATCGACGCAGATCGGCGCGACCGAAGCGCAGATCGCGCAGGCGCGCGCGCAAGTCCAAGCGGCGCAGGCGCAACTGAATCAGTCGAAGCTCGATCTGAGCGACACGACGCTCGTGAGCCCGGTCGCGGGGCGCGTCGGCGATCGCACCGTGCGCGTCGGCCAGTATGTGCAGCCGGGCACGCGCTTGATGACGGTCGTGCCGGTCGAGGCGCTCTATCTGGAAGCGAACTTCAAGGAAACGCAGGTCGGGCGCATGCGCGTCGGCCAGCCGGCGACGCTGCACGTCGATGCACTCAAGGGCACCGAGTTGCACGGCGTCGTCGAAAGCTTCGCGCCCGGCACCGGCGCGCAGTTCGCGCTGCTGCCGCCGGAGAACGCGACCGGGAACTTCACGAAGATCGTGCAGCGCGTGCCGGTGCGCATTCGCGTCGATACGGGTCCGCAAACGCGCAAGGTGCTGCTGCCGGGCCTCTCGGTAACGGTCGATGTCGACACCAAAACCGCCACCGACGACAGCCATCGCATCGCGGCGGAAAATCGCCATGACTGAGGCCGCCGCGCATCCGCATCGCGCGAGCGCGACCGACTGGATCGCGGTCACGGCCGGCGCGCTCGGCGCGCTGATGGCCACGCTCGACATTTCCATCACCAACTCCGCGCTGCCGCAGATTCAAGGCGAAATCGGCGCGACCGGCACCGAAGGGACCTGGATCTCCACCGGCTATCTGATGTCGGAAATCGTGATGATCCCGCTCGCCGCGTGGCTCACGCGCGTGTTCGGGCTGCGCAATTTTCTGCTCGGCAACGCGGTGCTCTTCACGCTGTTCTCGGTGATGTGCGGCTTCTCGACGTCGCTGTCGATGATGGTCGTGGGCCGCATCGGCCAGGGCTTCACCGGCGGCGCGATGATTCCGACCGCGCAGACCATCATCCGCACGCGGCTGCCGCGCGAGCAGATGCCCGTCGGCATGACGATCTTCGGCCTGATCGTGTTGCTCGGGCCGCTGCTCGGACCCGTGCTGGGCGGCTGGCTCGCGGAGAACATCTCGTGGTCGTGGTGCTTCTTCGTCAACGTGCCGGTCGGCTTCGCGCTCGTCGCATTGCTCATCACCGGCTTGCCGGCGGAGAAGTCGCATTGGGAATCGTTCTTCAAGGCCGACTGGATCGGCATAGCGGGACTCGCCATCGGCCTGAGCTCGCTTACCGTCGTGCTCGAAGAAGGCCAGCGCAATCAGTGGTTCGAATCGCATGAAATCGTGATGCTCACGTGCGTCACGGCGTTCGGCTTCCTGCTCATCGCGATCTCGCAATTCGTCGCGACGAAGCCAATCGTGCGGCTGTCGCTGCTGCGCAATCCGCGCTATGCGAGCGTGATTCTGATCGTGTTCGCCGTCGGCGCGGGGCTGTATTGCGTGTCGTTCCTGCTGCCGCAGTTTCTGAGCGTCGTCGCGGGCTATAACGCGCTGCAATCCGGCGCGATCATGCTCGTGTCGGGCGTGCCCGCGTTTCTCATCATGCCGGTGCTGCCGCGTCTGCTCGGCAAGGTGGATTTTCGCGTGCTCGTCATCTCGGGCCTGCTGTGCTTCGCCGCGAGCTGCCTGCTCGATATCTCGCTCACCGCGCAAAGCGTCGGCCACGATTTCTTCTGGTCGCAGATCTTGCGCGGCTTCGGCCAGATGCTCGCGATGATGCCGCTCAATCAGGCGTCGATGGCCGCCGTTTCGCGCGAAGAATCCGGCGATGCGGCCGGCCTCTACAACATGGCGCGCAATCTCGGCGGTTCGGTCGGGCTTGCGATCATCGGCACCGTGATCGACCGTCGCAACGACTTTCACACCGCATCGATCCGCGAATCGCTGACGGCGAATTCCGTCATCGGTCAGGAACGCATGGCCGCGAGCGCCGCCAGCTTTTTCGCGCAGGGCGGCGACATGGCGCATGCGAAGATGCAGGCGCTCGGCCAGTTGTCGATGCAAATCGGTCAGCAGGCGATCGTCATGACTTACTCCGAAACCTTCTACGTGCTGGCGATCGCGCTGCTCGCGTGTCTGCCGCTCGCACTCTTGCTCAAGACGCCGCGCGGCCAATCCGGCGACATGTCTTCTGCCGGCCACTGATTCATGAATTCATCGACGATGTTCCCTCGCACGCTTCGCCTGACCGCCCTGCTTCCGCTCGCTGCTTTCGCGCTCGCCGCGTGCACGGTCGGCCCCGACTATCGCGGCGCGCCGGAAATCGCGCCCGACGCCGCGAAAAGCGCCGCCTTCGTGCGCGCGCCGGCGCAGGGCGTCGTCGCGACGCACGCGCCCGCGACGTGGTGGCAAGCGCTCAACGATCCGCAACTGAACGCGCTCATCGATGCCGCGTTCGCCCACAATCCCGATCTGAAGATGGCGCAGGCGCGCTTGCGTCAGTCGCGTTCGCAACTGCGCGGACAGCGCGCCAACGAGTTGCCGAAAGTGTCGGGATCGGCGGCGGCGTTGCGCATGCGCTCGCCGGATACGTCGATCTTCGGTTCGTCGGGCGATGACGGTTCGTCGGGTTCGACGGGACGCGGTCCGGTCGATTTCTACACCGTCGGCTTCGATGCCTCGTGGGAGCTCGATCTCTTCGGCGGCACGCGCCGCGCGATCGAAGCGGCATCCGGCGAAGCCGAAGCCGTGCACGCCGATCTTTCGGACGCGCAGGTGTCGCTCGCGGCGGAAGTGGCGTCGGTGTACATCGACTTGCGCGATCAGCAGGAACGTCTCGCGCTCGCGGAACGCACGGCCGAGTATCAGCAGCAGATGCTGACGCTCACCGAGCAGCGGCGCGCGCGCGGCACGGCGGCGGAAGTCGATGTCGAGCGGCTCACGACGCAGGTCGACACGACGCGTGCGACGCTCGTGCCCTTGCAGACGCAGATCACCGATTCGCTGGATCAACTCGCCGTGCTGACGGGCCGCGCGCCCGGCGCGCTCGATGCCGAACTCGGCGCGCGTGCGCCGTTGCCCGCGTTGCCGTCGTCGGTGCCGATCGGCGATCCGGCGGCCATGCTCCAGCAGCGTCCGGATATCCGCGCGGCCGAGCGTCGTCTCGCATCGAGCAATGCGCAGATCGGCGAGCATATTGCCGATTATTTTCCGAAGGTGACGCTGCTCGGCGATATCGGTTTCTCCGCATCGGAGCCGAGTCATCTGCTGCGCAAGCAGAATTTCTCGTGGGTCGGCGTGCCGTATCTGCAATGGAATCTGTTCGACTTCGGGCGCACGGCGGCGAATGTCGATGCCGCCAAAGCCGCGCGCGACGAAGCCGAAGCGCGCTACGAAAAGACCGTGCTCGGCGCGCTGAAGGACGCGAATTCGTCGCTGTCGCGTTACGGCAACCAGCGCGAGCATGTCGTGCGGCTGCAGCAGGTGCAGGCGTCGGCGGAGCGGTCGGCCACGCTCGTGCGGCAACGTTATACGGCGGGCGTATCGACGCTCATCGATCTGCTCGACGCACAGCGCACGCAATTCGCCGCGCAGCAGGACGTGGTCGCCGCGCAGGCCGAACTGCTGAAGGACTTCGTCGCGTTGCAGAAGAGTCTCGGACTCGGCTGGGCGACCTAAGCGTCTTCGGTCGATTGACGCTGCGACGCCATCTCCCGCTCGAACATCGGCGCATAGAACGCGACGGCCTTGCGCAAGATGTCGTTCACTTCCCTTAGCGCGACATTCTCTTCTTCGAGTTGCGCGATGCGTCGAAGCGGATCGTCGTCTGCGGCTGGCGTCGTCATGTGCGTTCGCGTGATGTGCGCTATCGATGCGACAGCGCCTTCGCCGATTGCAGAAGGTCGTCGAGCATCGACTGGCGTCGCTCTGGATCGGTGTCGCGGCCCGTCATGAAGCACAGCGCCGCGATCGGCAGTCCGGCGCGATCGCGCACGGGCGCGGCCATGCACAGGCGAAACGCGTTCGACAAGCCTTCGGTGCAGCAATAGCCCTGATTCTTCGCGGCTTGCACATCGCGCATGAATTCATCGAAGTCGATGCGCACGCCGTTGTCGAGCGCGAAGTCTTCGGCGGGAATCAGGGCGCGGATTTCATCGGCGTTCAGGTGGCCGAGCAGCAGGCGTCCGGTCGCCGTCCACGGAATCGGCACGCGCACGCCGATATCCGAGCTGATGTTGAACGGCCGCGCGCTGTTTTCGGACAGCACCACGGTGTACTTGTTTCCTTCGAGCATGCAAAGCTGCGTGGTCTCGTCGTACTTGCGCACGAGCGCGAGTATCGACTGATGCGCGCGGCTGATGAGGTCGTTGTGCGTCGCGTAGTCGGAGCCGTAGTAATGCATCTCGCGTCCGAAGAACACGCTGCCATCGGCCGATGTCTCGAGCCAGCCCACTTCCGCCAGGATCGCGACCAGCTCGTAGATGCTCGAACGCGGCGCGCCGGTCGCTTCGATCAGCTCGCGCATCGTCATCGGGCGCTGCGCGAGATGCAATTGCCGGAACATGGCGATGACCCGATCGACTCCCCTCGCTCGCGACGATTCCGTGACTGCCATTCATTCGCTCCGTGTGCGTCAGTGGTCGAGCACGCGATGCAGGAACTGCCGCGTCCGCTCGTTGGATGGATTCACGAAAATCTGCTCCGGCTCGCCCTGCTCCGCGATCACGCCTTTGTCCATGAAGACGACCCGATCGGCGGTCTTGCGCGCGAAACCCATCTCGTGCGTGACGACGACCATCGTCATGCCATCGCGTGCGAGTCCGCGCATCACTTCGGTCACTTCGCCGACGAGTTCGGGATCGAGCGCCGAAGTCGCTTCGTCGAAGAACATGATGCCCGGCTCGACGGCGAGCGCCCGCGCAATCGCGACGCGCTGCTGCTGTCCGCCGGACAACTGGCTCGGATAATGATCCGCACGGTCGGCAAGCCCGACGCGATCGAGCACGTCCATCGCGCGCTTGCGGGCATCGGCGGGACTCATCTTGCGCGCCTTGATGAGCGCGAGCGTGACGTTGCCGAGCGCGGTCTTGTGCGGAAAAAGATTGAACTGCTGGAACACCATGCCGACGTGACCGCGAATATCGCGCGCGCGTTTCGGGTCGTGCAGCGGCACTTCGTTGACCCATACTTCGCCGGAATCCGTCGTTTCGAGCCCCGCCATGATGCGCAGCACCGTGCTTTTGCCCGAACCCGACGCGCCGATCAGCACGAGCACTTCGCCCGCGCGCACGTCGAGATTGATCTCGTTGAGCACGCGCGTCGCGCCGAATGCTTTGCTGACGCCCGACAGCGAAATAATGGGCCTGGTCTGACTTTGATTGCTCACGACAGTCTCCTGCGGTCATGGTGGCGCACCCATTGCGAAAGCGGGAAGCACACGACGAAATAAATGAGTGCGACGAGTCCGTAAATCTCGACCGGCTTGCCGATGCGATCGACGATCGCCTGGCCGCCGTGCATCAGCTCCGACATGCCGATCATGCTGACGATCGACGTATCTTTGATAAGCGAAAGATATTGGCCGATGAGCGGCGGCAACACGATCCTGCCGGTCTGCGGCAACACGACGAACGCGAACGCCTGCGTGCGCGACAGACCGAGAATCTGCGAGACTTCCCACTGGCCTTTCGGCACCGCTTCGATCCCGGCGCGAAAAACTTCGGCGATATACGCGCCTTGATAAACGCTCAGGCCGATCACGCCGGCGGCGAAAACATCGATCGCATAGCCGAAATACGAGACGCCGAAGTAGATGAACATCAGCGTGATGAGCACGGGCGTGCCGCGAAAGAGCTCGGTATAAAGCCGCGCGATGCGGTCCGTGCCCCACGGTCCGAACGATCGCAACACGGCGGCGAAAAGGCCGATCAGCGTGCCGCCGACGATCGACGCGACGGACAGCAAAAGCGTCGTCACGAGACCTTGCAGCAGGATCGACAGACTGGTTCTCAGCAGTTCAAATGACATGATCCGACTCCGGTTCGGGCATCAGGCGCGATTGGCGCGGCGCAACGCGAGGCCGCCGAAGCGTGCGCGCGGCCGGACGACGAGCGGCGGATGAAACATGCGCGCGCCGAGCTGACCCGCGATCCACGACAGCACGTTGCTCAGCACGAGATACGCGACGAGCACGACCGAAAACGTCTGCACGTAGAGCAGCGTGCGCGAATTGATGACGGTCGCGGTGCCGGTGAGTTCGGGCAGCGCGATCGCGGAGAGCAGCGACGTGCCGAGCAATAGCTGGATCAGATAGTTGACGATCGCCGGATAGACCGCGCGCGCGGCCTGCGGCAAGACGATTTCGGTGAAGATCTGCCCGCGTTCGAGGCCGAGAATGCCCGCGGCTTCGAGCTGTCCGCGCGGCACCGACTGAATGCCCGCGCGAAACACTTCCGACAGATACGCGCCGACGTTCAGGCCCAGCGCGATCACGCCGGCCCAGTAGGCATCGAGCGCAATGCCCGCCGACGGCAAGCCGAAGAACACGATGAATATCTGCAAAAGAACCGGCGTATTGCGGATGACTTCGACATACGCGCGCGCGACGAAGCGGATCGCGGCCATCGGCGACAGGCTCGCCAGCGCGGCCAGCAAGCCGAGCACCAGCGACAGCACGAACGCGAGAAGCGTCACCTGCAGCGTCAGCCATCCGGCTTTCAGGAACTCGGGGACGTAGCCCCACAAGGTCAGCCATTCGTAGTTCATCTCGGCCTCCGCATCCGTCCGGTCTCGTGCGATATCGACATCACTTCATCCTCAGAACTGCGGATTGAGCGGGAAATGCGGATCGCTGCCGAACCACTTCTTGTAGAGCTGCGCGTTGAGCTTCGACGCGTTGATGTTGAAGAGGAACAGGTTCAGATAGTTGAGCCACGCCTGATCGCCGGCCTTCACGCCGAAACCGTTGTATTCGAGCGGCACGAGTGCTTCGTTCGTGACGGTCAATTCGGGATCGAGCTTCGCCTGATACGCGAGGAAGTTGTTGTCCTCGATCATCGCGTCGGCCTGGCCTTGCTTGACGGCGAGAATCGCGGCCTGCGAGCTGTCGTATTCCTGGATCTTGATCGGGATGTTCAGCGAGCGGACTTCATCGCCGTTGGTCGAGCCCTTGACGGTCGCGATCGTGCGGTTGCCCATGTCCTGAACCGACTTGATGCCGCTGCTCTTCTTGACCAGCAGCGCCTCGCTCGCGACGACATACGGCGTCGTGAATTCGATGACCTTCGCGCGCTCCAGATTGCGCGTGAAGTTGCAGAACACGACATCGACCTTGCTCGTCTGCAGGTTCGGGATGCGGTTCGCGCTCGTCGTGTTCACGACTTCGAGCTTCACACCCATCTGCCTGGCGAGTTCCTTGGCGAGATCGACGTCGTAGCCGTCGGGCTGACCATCCTTGTCGTAGAAGCCGAACGGCGCGAACGTCAGACAGTCGCCGACCCGCAACGTCCCGCGCTGCAGAACCGCCTGGAGCGTCGACGAACCTGCCGCCGCCCCGGCGTTTGCGCCGCCGCCTTCGGCCGGCGTGGAAACCTTGGTGCAGGCGGCCAACGCCAGCGCGCCGGCGATGACGAACAGCGAAACGGTTCTGACGCCTATGTTCGAGAGTTTCATGAGCAGGTCCTTTCGAAGGATGGTTAGGAGGAACCGGTTCCAGAACCGGCTCAGAGCGAAACGCGAAAGTTCGTCCATGTCCGATATACCGGACAGACATCTGGCGTATCGGATCGAACTGCAGTGTTGGATGAGAAAATTCCGAGCACAAGCGGCCCGAACCCTAATTGGCGAGGGTTTTTTGATCAGATAAGGGGATGCGGCTACAGGCGCAGTCGGCTGACGAGCCGCCAGGACGCGCGAGCGGCGCGGCGGAATCACGGAAGCGATGGTTCGACGTTCGGCCGCGCGGCCCGACCCGGCCGAACCGGGTCATGGATTTTGCGTTCTATGTCTCGCGAGCCGGAACGTCGCGTCGGAAGCTACTGGCTGGCGCCCGCTCCGATCCCCGCTTTCTTCTGAGCGTTCTGCAAGTCCTGGGGATAGTTGGGATCATTCGCGCGGCCGGGGTTATAGCCCGCGTCCTCGAGTTTCTTCAGCTCGGCGTTCTTCTTGTCGCGCGCCTGTTTTCGTGCGGCTTTTTTCTCGGCTTTCGTCATGGACGCAGCTTGCGTCGCGCCGGTTGCGGTCGAACCGGTATCCTGCGCATAGGAAAGCGAGGCCGCGGATGCGCCCGCCACGCCCAGGAAGAATGACACAGCAATGCTTGCTAGCTTCGTTCTCACGGTGATTCTCCGTTCGCCTGGAGGACTTGCGTTGAGGAAAGTATAGGGCGCGCGTTTCGGCACTGCGCCCGTCGAGCATGCGACTTTCATTCGTCACGACATAACTTATCGGAAGCCAACGGATGCAAATCATCGTCGATGCCGACGCCTGCCCCGCCGTCGTGAAGGATATTCTCTTTCGCGCAGGCACACGCATGAAGGTGCACGTGACGCTCGTCGCGAATCAGTTTTTGCGCACGCCGCCCTCGCCGTGGATACGCGCGATTCAGGTGCCCGCCGGTTTCGATGTCGCCGACGCGCGCATCGTCGAGATGGCGCAGGCTGGCGATCTCGTCATCACGGCGGACATTCCGCTCGCGGCGGCGGTGATCGCAAAGGGCGCGTTCGCGCTCGATCCGCGCGGCGAATGGATGAACGCGGAGAACATCGAGGAACGTCTGTCGATCCGCGCGATGATGGATCAGTTGCGCGGCTCCGGCGTGCAGACCGGCGGGCCGCCGCCGTACGCGCCGCGCGACGGCAAGAACTTCGCCGCGCAGCTCGACCGTTTTCTCGCGAAGCAGCGGACGCCCGATTGAGCAGGCGGCTTCAGGCGGTCCCGTCGATGATCTTCCGGATCGCTTCCTCGAACGCCTCGGAAGGCTGCCCGCCGCTCACCAAATACTTCTGGTCGAAGATGATCGCCGGCACGGACTGAATGCCGAGTTGCTGGAACTCGCGCTCTTCGGCGCGGACTTCGTCGGCGTACGCACCGCTTTGCAGCACCGTGCGCGCCTCGTCGCCATCGAGCCCGGCGCTGCGAGCCGCTTCGATCAGCACGTCGGGGTCGCTCGTATCCTTGCCGTCACCGTGATAAGCGCGCAGCAGCGCGAGCTTGAGCGGCAGTTGCTTGCCTTCGATGCGCGCCCAATGCAGCAGCCGATGAGCATCGAACGTGTTGTAGACCCACTTGCGTTCGCCGAACGCGAAGCCTTCGCGCGCGCCGCGCTCGCGGATCATCGCCTGCGTCTCGCCGATCTGTTCGGGCGTGCGGCCATATTTGCGGCCGAGATAATCGACGATGCGCTCGCCTTGCGGACTCATGTCCGGATTCAGTTCGAAGGGATGAAGGGTGATGCGCGCATCGACGGTATCGCCGAGACGCTCCAGCGCGCGTTGCAGCGAAGAGAGTCCGACGGCGCACCACGGGCACGCGATATCGGAGACGAAGTCGATTTGGAGAGTGCGGGACATGAGGTTCGTGAAGATTGGAATCGAGTCGGACAGACTAGCTCAAATCGCCGATGTCGGTTTGCGCGTGCCCTTCGCGGCATCCGCGAACAGGTCGAAGACTGGATTCACGATTTCGAAGCGCTCCAACGGGAGCCGGGCGAGCGTCAGGGCGGAGCTGGCGTAGAGCCGATAGTTCAAATGCCCAATGTCGTTCTTGCCGTCGGGCATTGGGATCGCGAAGCGAATGGTGGCGCGGTTGCTAAAGACCGTTAGTTGCGATCGATGCGATTGCGTAATGGTCAGTCCCTGCCCTTCGCGCTTTTCGACTTGTTGAAGACGTAGCCCGAGAAGCCGTCTCTCAGATCGGGATATTTCTGAATGATGGTTTCGACGAGCTCGCTCGATGGATCGATGCCCAATCTGCGCAGCGTCAGCTTTCCCGCCGGACTCGTCTTGTAGGTGCGCCGCCAGTCTTCGCGCTGCCGCGGCGTCGCGGCTTCGTACATCTCCCAGCCGCGACGGACTTCATCGACGATCCGGTTCTGAGCGTTCACATCCTGTGCCGCGACCTGCAATGCCCGACGCGCCTCGGCCTGTTGCTTCGCTTCAGTGTCGCGTTGATCGGTCAGCGCCAGATTCTCCTGAATCTGAACCATCTGGCGTTCCGCATCCGAGACGATCCAGCCTTCCTTCAGCGCTTTCATGAAGAAGCCCGCCGGACTCTTCGACACCTTGCCGAGCTTGAGGCTGAAACGCGTACGCTCGATTGCCTGCTCCAGACGTTCGTCGGTGAAGGTATCGCGGTCGGAAGCGATCTGATTCAACTGCGCGCTGGACAGACCGATTTCCTGTTTCAGCGTCAGATACAGCGCCTGCGCGTGCTCGTGCGTATGCAGCAGGCGCTCGGCCATTTCCTTGCGCTCGACGCGAAATCGCATGCGTCCGATCTTGCGTGAACCCGGTTCATTGCGCGTCTCATACGAGAGGGAAAGATCGGATACCTCATTAATCTGATCCACCGCCGGAGCGAGCCAGTCGCGCTTGAAGTATTTGAATTCCTGCGCTTTTGCGCCCATCGTCCCCTGCCAGGCACGCAATTCGTCGAGCGTGAACCAATCGGTTATACCCTCGGACGCGTAGGGAAGCAGATGGTCGTACATCACGCGCGCATAGCTGAGCGTGAAAAGCGACGTGATGCGCAAGCTCAGCCAATGCGATTTCCCGGGACCGCGAATGATTCCGATGAGATCGGGCGGAACGCGGAACTGAAACCGTCCGCCGACGTATGAGATGCGTCCAATCAGTTGAACCGAGCCGAACGGCTTGGAGCCATCGGCGTCGGCTTCCGCGGTCGCCTGAATGAGCGCCCTCTGCGCCTCGGTGATCACCTGTTCCAGATGCGCGTTGTTCCGGCTCGAGTAGCGCATGAGCCACTTGAAATAGTCGAGCTCGACGTCGTACAGGTCGTGAATCTTTTCTTCTTGCGCGACGATGAAATAGGCCGCGTCAATCAAGCGACGAGCCGCCACGCCAAGATCGACGATGCGGATCAGGACGTTCTTGCGCGAAAAGCCGATGTCCGAGCGGGCGGCGTCGACGGGCAAGCCCTGCGCATTGGCATCGTCGAATAGGGCCAGCGCCAGTTGTCTGGACGTGGCCACCTGCCCTGCTGTCGTCATTCCGTCTCCGTGTCCGGCGCTAGTTCATTGTGTCGAGCGGTACGTTAACGGCTGCAAGGTGAGCTGTCAACACAAACTACCTCACCTTTTGCAGGCGCGGACACAGGAAACCTCACCATTGCGTCGCAACGTACACAAATTTCCTCACCATTCTTGCCTAGACGCCTCACCTTGGGGTCCACTTCATCTCACCTTGACGGGGTAAACACAGCACCTTGACGCTCAATCAACATCACTTCAAGCACACTTTTCCTCACCTTATGGGTGTAAGTCGTTGATTTCATAAGCGTGTGCGTGAGACGTTAGTGGTGGTGAGTCTTTGTGTTTACAAAAATAACTAACCAACGGCCTTACTCATATAGACGGTGCATTCGATTTTTAACCAGCGGGACTATGGCGTTTCGCGCGCTTCGTTTAGGTGAAGTGAATTGTGACCAGCCGTCGAGACGCTGGAATCCAACTGCGCCGACGTTCGCAGAGGTGAGGTTTTTTGTGATGGGAGCCGGCGTTCCACTGAGCTCACGATGCCGTGGAGCGTTTCGCTGTCCTCTGAGCGTGTCGGGAATCACTGAAGATAGCTTGTATAAGTGGTTGATCTTATTGATAGTCTTGCACCTCCGCCCCAGTGCTTGCAAATTTCGATCAATTCCAATAGCTATTCATCACTGCGGCGAGTATTCTACGGTTCGACATCTAGTTACACCAAAACCGTGGAAACATCGGCGAGCGTGAAGAATACGCCTCACCGTGGACTAAAAAGGAAGCACCGAATGAATTTGAGCGAACTGCCAGGGATTAATCGAAGGGTGAAACTCTCCAACCTAGGAGAGTTCGCAGAGCGTTTGTCGGTCATGACGAACGAACTGCGTGATCAGATCTTGGCACCACGGCCAAGGAAGACAGCGCCGGTGTTTACGATAGGCGAGCTGTCGGACATGTGCGGGATCGACCGGCAGAAGATCAATTATCTGGCGACAAAGGAAGGTACTGACCTCCCGCCGGGTGAAACGCACGGAACCGGGCGTGCGCGTATCTTCTCTCTGAAGGATGCCCGAACGTGGGTTCAGCAGGTCTCGGACATTTATCAGACGCCGCTTGTCACTGGTACGCGCGAACATCGCGGTAGGGTGTTAATCACGGCGAACTTCAAAGGCGGGTCGTGCAAGACGACGACGTCGATGTGCATCGGCCAAGGATTGAGCTTGCGTGGTCGCAAGGTTCTCATGATCGACCTCGACCCACAAGCGTCGCTTTCGGAGTTGTGCGGCCTGTACGCGGAAAAGGACGTGACTTGGGAGGATACGGTCCTGCCATACATTTACGATCCGGACATGGAAGGCGGTCTCGCGTCGAAAGTGCAAAGCACGTATTGGGACGGACTCGATGTGATTCCGGCACACAACTATCTTCACGACGCCGAATTCCATCTGCCTACTGCGCAGAAGACGAACGCGAACTTCGAGTTCTGGTCGGTGTTGCGAAAAGGGATTGAGCCGCTGCGCGCGGAGTACGACTACATCATCCTGGATACCGCGCCTTCGCTCTCTTATATGACGCTGAACGGATTGATGGCGGCCGATTCGATGGTCATGCCGCTCGTACCCGAAAGTCTGGATTTCATTTCGTCGGTGTCGTTCTGGTCGTTATTCGCTGAAGTCGCGAATGGTTTCGTCGAACACGAAGTCGACAAAACATACGACTTCGTTTCGGTGCTTCTCTCGCGGGTCGACTATGGCAATACATCTTCGGCGCCGGTCGTTCGCTCATGGTCTCAGCGCGCGTATGGCGACTGGTTGCACACCACTGAGATTCCGGCGAGTTCGGTCATGAGCAATGGCGCGTTGGCTTTTTCTACTGTCTTCGATCTTTCACGGGCCGAGACAGTCGCGAAAACTTTGGCGCGCGTAAAACAGCCGATGGTCGACTACTGCAAATGGATCGATGACCAGTACGTTGAGCAATGGAGGGCGGGACAATGAGCAGCCTTCGCGACCGAATGATGAGCAAGACCGCGGAAGTGCGTGCGGCAAAGGACATCCAACTCGATCCGCAGCAAGAGAAGGCGACGAGTCCGCGCACTGCGCCCGGAATGGCAGCGGCGTTGGCCTCGGCGCAGCAGCGCATCGCGCAACTCGAGCAGGCAGGTCCTGCGTCGGAAGCGCCGGTGTCGGAGATCGTTCCGAATCCCTGGCAGCCTCGGCAAGTATTCAACGACGCGAAGCTTGTGCAACTCGCCGAGTCGATCCGCGAAGCGGGTCTCGTACAGCCGATCGTTGTACGGCGCATCGGCACCGGATACCAGATCGTGGCGGGTGAGCGGCGCTGGCGCGCGCACAAGATGATCGGTAAGGAATCGATCAAGGTTCTTGTCGTCGATCTTTCCGACGAAGAGATGGCGATGCTTGCCCTCGTCGAAAACGTAGCGCGTGAAGATCTGTGCGACTACGAGATCTCGCGATCGATTCGACGGACCGAAAAGGAGTTTCCTAACCGCAAGCGCATGGCTGAAGCGTTGGGCATCTCGCGCTCCGAGTTGTACCGGTATCTTTCCTTTGGCGAGTTGCCGGATTTCGTCGTGCAGGATCTAGATGTGCAGCCTCGCCTGTTGGGAGCCACGGCCGCGGAGAATGTCGTCTCGGTACTGCGCGGGCGGAACGCGGCGGCGTTCGACGTTGCCAAGGGCCTTTGGGCGCGCGTGGTTTCGGGCGATCTGGATCAGTCGAAATTTGGCAAGGCGATCAAGCAGGCGTTGGATGACGAGCGCAAGCCGGCGCCGGCCGTAAGCGATCGCAGTATCGACAAGATTTTTGCGGGTGGATCGCAGGCAGGGTCGATCACGAGAGACTCAATGGGGCTCACGGTCAAGATCAAAGCCGGATTACTGACCGAAGAAAAGGAACGGCAAATTCGGGAGTTGGTGACACAGTTGTTTGCCGATAACAGCTAGTCGATTCCCTCCAGCAATTGGTCTTGATGCGGTTCGCTCAGCATCTGGGTCAATTTCCGAAGCTCCAAGAGTGTCTCAACTTGGGACACGCGCAGCGCGAAGTCACGCTCGTGCACTTCCTCTAGGTTGATCTAGCGAGTGTCCCGACTTGGGACACTCGATCTCCGCAGCAACGTCGGCCGTTCACGCCCCGGGCGCAAACTTTCCCACATCCGCGCATCGACACGACCCGCACGGTTGTTTGCACGCGAACTCGTGGACTGGGGCAATTCCCATTGGAACAAGCTGTCTCAACGGCAGGACTATTGATGGCAAGCACCATCGATGCAGATGAGGCGCGCGAAATATCTCGATCTCGATCCAGGCGCATGGTCATCCGGTTTGGCGCAGAGGACGACGCAGCCACTACTCCAAGCGCGTCGATGCGAGTCACTCTCAGCGTGGGTGAATAGCAGCTTGGGAAAGGCGGAGCCCGCCAGCATCCGAAGCTTGAATGTAAAGCCTGAACGTCCTCTTAGCGATGCGAAACCAACGGAGAAGCCGGTCACCGCCACTCGAGCAAGCACTTCGCCTGGAAAGCTGCTGAACAATGATCGCTCCGATCGTTCGTGAAACAATCGACGCCCCGTTTCCACTCCTGCGATCGCTAGACAGGACGGGCTTTGCGGCCCATTTTCAAGGGTGATCTGGGAGGATGTTTCACGAAATCGTCTGCGTGGACAGAGGTATCGGCATAAAAGAAACCGGCGAGCGCTCCGAAACGCGCATAACGGCCGCATCGTGACGAATAAGACGAAAAATGTAGCGCTCGATACGTCCGCAGTGAGGCGTCGAAGCTGCGGTAGACGGCGTTTCGCTGGTCGCGGCGAAGAACACCCGTCGCGACTCCGGATGGGGCGACGGAAGACATCGATCCGCCAGACCAACCTTCATAAAATGCTGCGCGGATCAGCAAACTTTCCGCTTGCTCCCTCGTCCATTCAGACTGCTTGCCGCCCGCGTGCTGGTGAAAAAGCTCGGACGGAACATGCGCGAGCCGCAGGTATCTGAAAGTTAGGCTCAGCGTCCCCGCGCGTTCGCTCTCGCGAACTTCCGCGCGCGCGACAATCCCGAAGAGCGCTCATCACGCGCGACCGGGATCAGTCGCGGGAAGAAAATGTCGAGCACCGCGACCATCGAGAGCAATACGACGGCAACGAAGACCATCGTGCCAAGGAACTCGAGCAAAGACATATTCACCTCGTCCGGTCGCATAGTTTTGTATTGGAGATCTACTGGACTCAGTGTGAGCGAGGCATGGCAAAGTCGATGTTGCGATCAGCCGGGACAACAGGCATCTGTTCGACGCTTCAAATTTCCGTCCGCGCTTAATGTCTGGAATGCGCGCGGGCTGACCGAAAGCGTCCGCGGGCGTCCGGCGCGTCGAAATTCAAAGTCAGACGCAAGTGGCGAGTTGTCGGCGGAAAGGCCCCTGCGCAACGCCTACCTCGTATATTTCTTCGGTATCCGAAATAATGTGGCCGTGAAAATGCGCGCGAGATGCTTAACGCAAATAAATCCGGACGGGCAAAGCTCAACAGGCCGCCGGCATTCCGATCCGCAACTGGGAGTGCGCGACGCGCACTCCACGCGACATCACTTCGTAGCGGCCACCACGAAGGCGTCTGATCTGTCAGGTAGCGTCAAAGCTCCTAATACCTGACTGTTGCTGAAAAAAACGACGCCCGTAAGCTTCGCACCCGGATATATGCAGGGCGCGGGTCCAAACGTGATCGTGGCGTCCAGCACGTCTTTGTCGCCATGAGGCGTGGCGGCTCCGCTGAACGTGCAGCCGCTCAAGCCTTCACCCTTGATCGAGCCGTCCTGCCCGATTACAAAAGTGGCGGTCTCGCCGTCCTTCGTCGATCCGGCCGCGCCCGAATACGTCCCGGCAACGGACGACAGCGCCACCGGACGTTCATAGTTGGCGTCATAAACCACGTTGAACTTGATGCTGTTCTGCTTCGCCGTGCTCGTATAGATCACGCCCTGAACGCTGTTCTTCGCGTTGTAGCCCGCGAGGACGGGCGTATCGGTCGCAGCCTTGCCGCTTATGTCGAAGGTGCGCGCATTGTCCGACTGAAAAGTGCCATGAGATGCGGATGCCGCACCCTGTACCAGACCTAGCGCGTTTGTCGTCGTGTTCGCATACACGAAATAGAAAGCGCCAGTCTCGAGCACTACGCCGCCCACGACGTTGCCGTTCGCATCGGTTCCGGAATAAAGGCCTTGTGCAGCGTTAGCCTCGGGCGCGCTCGGCGCATTATCGGAACTGCCGCCGCCCCCACCGCATGCGGCCAAAACGACTGTAACTGCAGATACTGCGACGACGCGTTTCATATTTTTCTGATGTCTGAACTTGCGCTAGCGGCAAGCGAATGAAATAAGCGATGACCGGAATCTTGAACTGGTCCGACAGCCTTTGAAGCGGCAGGCCATCGCGGTCCCGCGATTGCCGAATTTGGCCTTCCCCTTGGGGATAACGGCATGGAAGCGCACGACTTGAGGGCGTATGCTATTCATCGATGCGCCATGACGCAGCACTGTCAACGGCCGGACATAGAGCCGGCACATTCTTGTCGAAGCCCGCTACGCAGGGAGAGAGGACAGATCATGGATGACACGCCCACCATCGAATCGCGGATCAGCGCCGAGCCCGCGCGCAGCGGACTTGGCGTCGAGGCGCTGCAGCGCGATATCGTCGATAACCTCATCTGTCTGCAGGCGCGCTATCCGGAGATCGCCACGCCGCACGACTGGTACATGGCGCTCGCCTACGCCGTCCGCGACCGGATGATGACCCGCCGAGTCGCCACCACGCACACCTATGTAGCGCGCGACGCAAAAGTCGCGTGTTATCTGTCCGCTGAATTTCTCATCGGCCCGCAACTCGGCAACAACCTGATCAATCTCGGCATCGAAAGCAACGCGCGCGAAGCGTTGCAGGCGCTCGGACTCGACCTCGATACGCTGCTGTCGATCGAAGAGGAACCGGGCCTTGGCAACGGCGGCCTCGGACGCCTGGCCGCGTGCTATCTCGACTCGCTTTCCACGCTCGAAATCCCGGCGATCGGTTACGGAATCCGCTATGAGTTCGGCATCTTCGATCAGGAAATCCGCGACGGCTGGCAAGTGGAAATCACCGACAAATGGCTGCAGAAGGGCAACCCGTGGGAAATCCTGCGCCCGGACGTCGCGTTCTACGTGAACTTCGGTGGCCGCACCGAAAGCTCGACCGATGAAGCCGGCCGCTTTTATGTGCGCTGGATTCCTGCCTATACGGTCAAAGGCGTGGCCTGCGATACGCCGATCCCCGGTTTTCACGTCAATACATGTAACTCGTTGAGGCTCTGGAAAAGCGAGGCAGTCGAGTCGTTCGATCTTCAGGATTTCAATGCCGGCGACTATTACGAAGCCGTGCACGAGAAGGTGCTTTCGGAGACGCTGTCGAAGGTGCTTTATCCAAATGACGAGCCCGAAGCGGGTAAGCGCTTGCGGCTCGCGCAGCAGTACTTCTTCGTTTCGTGTTCGTTGCAGGACATGTTGCGCCTGCTTGCGCTCAAGGGCGAGCCGATCAATCGCTTGCCGGACATGTTCACGGCGCAATTGAACGACACGCATCCGTCGATAGCCGTCGCCGAGTTGATGCGCCTGCTCGTGGATGAGCGGCAACTGCCTTGGGGCGACGCCTGGGACATCACGCAGCGCACGCTCGCCTATACGAATCACACGCTGTTGCCCGAAGCGCTCGAAACGTGGGGCTTGCCATTGTTTCAGGGCTTGTTGCCGCGATTGATCGAGATCATCTACGAGATCAATCGCCGCTTCCTCGATGATGTCCGCCAACGATATCCCGGCGATGAAGCGCGGATCGCGCGCATGTCGCTGATCGACGAAAGCGGCACGAAGCGCGTACGCATGGCGCATCTTGCGACGGTCGGCAGTCACGCGATCAACGGTGTGGCCGCGCTCCATTCGGCACTGCTCGAAAAGACGGTGCTGCGAGATTTCGCCGAGCTATGGCCCGAGCGCTTCCATAACGTGACCAACGGCGTCACGCCGCGCCGCTTCATGATGCTCAGCAATCCGGGTCTCGCGAAACTGCTGGACGAGGGGCTGGGGGAAGGTTGGGCGACCGATCTCGGCAAACTGCGCAAGCTGTCCGAATACGCCGACAATGCCGCATTTCAGGAACGCTGGCGCAACGTGAAGCAGGCGAACAAGCAGATCCTCGCGGATAAGATCAAGAGCGCGACGGGCATCGTCGTCGATCCTGCGGCGCTGTTCGACATACAGGTCAAGCGAATCCACGAGTACAAGCGGCAACATCTGAACGCGCTATACATCGTGACGCAGTACATGCGTCTGCGCCGCGATCCACTACTCGCGCTGACGCCGCGCTGCTTCGTATTCGGCGGCAAGGCCGCGCCGGGCTACGCGATGGCCAAGCTCATCATCCGGCTGATCAACGGTATCGCTGAAGTCGTGAACGACGATCCCGCGATTTACGGCCGCCTGAAAGTCGTATTCTTCCCGGACTTCAACGTCAAGAACGCACACTTCATTTACCCGGCTGCGGACCTGTCCGAGCAGATCTCGACCGCGGGCAAGGAGGCTTCGGGCACCGGAAACATGAAGTTCATGATGAACGGCGCGTTGACCATCGGTACGCTCGATGGCGCGAATATCGAGATCCGCGAAGAAGTCGGCGATGAAAACTTCTTCCTGTTCGGCCTGAATGCGGACGAAGTGGAACGCGTGAAGCGCGAAGGGTATCGTCCGGCCGACTATGCGGATGCGAATCAGACGCTGCGGGAAGTGCTGGAGTTGATCGGCAGCGGGCACTTCTCGCGCGGAGATCGAGAGATGTTCCGTCCGCTGGTCGACAACCTGCTACACCACGATCCGTTTCTGGTGCTTGCCGACTATGCCGCGTACGTCGCGCGTCAGGAAGATGTGAGCGCCGCCTGGCGCGACGAGCGGCGCTGGACTCGCATGTCCATCCTGAATACCGCCTATGCAGGCAAGTTCTCTTCGGACCGCGCGGTTCACGAATATTGCGAGCGGATCTGGAATATCCGCCCCGTGAAGATTTCCATCGAACGACGAAACTAGTTTTTCTTCCCGAGATCGCGCAGACGCTTGCCGGCCATCAGATCGTTGCCGAGTTTCTCGAGCGAAACGCCGCGCGTCTCGGGCACGTAGAAGAACACGACGACCGCAAAGATGACGTTGAGGATCGCATAGAGCACGAAGGTGTTCGCTTCGCCGACGGTCGACAGCAAGCTCAGGAACGTGGCCGCGACCGCCATGTTGGCGACCCAGTTGACGAGCGTCGAAACGGCGATGCCGAAGTCGCGCCCTTGCTGCGGCTGGATCTCCGAGCACAGGATCCAAACGAGCGGGCCGGCAGACATGGCGAACCCCGCGATGAAAAGCAGCAGCGACGCGACCGCCAGAATCTGTGCCGTGAGGCCGGCGACTCCGGCATGCAGCAGGAACCCGAGCGAGCACATGCCGATTGCCATGATGGCGCATCCCGCATAGAGGATCGGCTTGCGGCCCCAACGATCGACGAAGGCAATGGCGCCGAAGGTCGCAATGACGTTGACGAGGCCGACGATGACTGTCGCCCACAGTTGCTGTTCATGAGTCGCGAAGCCGGCCAGTTCGAAGATGCGCGGAGCGTAGTACATCACGACGTTGATGCCGGTGAGTTGCTGGAACACCTGCAGCACGACTCCGAGCAATACCGAGCGACGGAAGTTCGCGTTTTGCCGCAACAGGCTCCATCCTCGCTGGGGCCGCGTGTTGTCTTCGTTGACCTGTTCGAGTTCGGCTTGCACGTCGGCGGGATTGGCGTAGAAGCGTTGAAGGACGGCGCGCGCTTCGTCGGCGCGGTTGCGCTGAAGCAGCCAGCGCGGGCTATCGGGAAGGGCGAGCACGCCTGCGAGGAAGAAGACGGCGGGAATCGCGATGACGCCGAGCATCCAGCGCCAGTCGGCCACGTACGACAGTCCGATGTTCGACAGGAAGGCGGCCAGGATTCCGACGGTAATCATCAACTGATACGTCGAGATCATCGCGCCGCGTACTTGTCGCGGCGCAACCTCCGAAAGATAAAGCGGCGCGGTGAAAGACGCCATCCCGACCGCGAGGCCCAGCAGCAAGCGTGCGCCGATCAGATGAGCCGGACTCGCCGCGAACCCGGACCATAGCGATCCCGCAATGAAAAGTATCGCCGCCAGCACGAGCGCATAGCGGCGTCCGAGACGCCACGATAGCCAGCCCGCACCCAGTGCGCCGATCGCCGCGCCTACCATCATCGAGCTGACGATCCATTCTTGTGCGCGATCGCTCAGAACAAAATGCTTCGCGATGAAAGGCAGTGCGCCCGAGATCACCCCGATGTCGAGGCCGAACAGCAGGCCGGCGAGCGCCGCCATCAGGCAGACGAAGAGACCATATCGTCCGGTTTTCGTGGATGTCGGGACGCTGCGGTCGGCGAGGGTGCTCATCTGAGTTGTCTCCAGGTTGCGCTTCAAACCGGTCACGGTGGCAGTCGGGCGGCTTTGCTTCGACCATGCGACTGCGCACATGATCGAAGATGAGAATTAGCGCGGGATGAGCGCGCGATGAAGGACGCCTGAATCGTGTGACCGGCCGACATCGTACCGGTGAGCGTCAATTGCCGCCCAATGCCATCGCCTCGTTGTTGTGCCTGGTCAATTCTTCGTGCGCGCGTGCGATCTGACGTGCACAGACGCCGGTGACACGCGCCGCTGCTCGGCTTCGAATTTGCCGCCCGAAATGACCCGATTATTTTTTTGGAAAAGGCGCTTGACGTCGTCGAAATAGCCCCGCATAATTCGCCTCCCGTTGAATGACGGCGCGCAACAAAGCAAGCGAATAGCGAAGCAAATAACTGCGCAAATGCTCTTTAAAAACTAACAGCCGATAAGTGTGGGCGCTTGATGGCGAGTGCGGCTGGTTCTTCGGAATCGGCGATAGCAAAAGTATCAAGAGTCTCACACGAAGTATCAGAGGAAGGTTTTTCCATCTTTGGATGGAATAAATCATCGTCAGTACGTTGAGTGAGCGACCTATTCGGAAGAATAGAAAACAGTAACAGGT
>NZ_JALQDZ010000062.1:0-24969 GCF_023630985.1 Caballeronia sp. ATUFL_F1_KS39
GGACCGTGAAACGACTCCACGCCGATGATAGTGCGGATACCCGTGTGAAAGTAGGTAATCGTCAGGCTCCTCATGCTCCAAACAAAAACCCCACCCCAAAAGGTGGGGTTTTTGCGTTGGGATTTTCAAAGCATCTCACGCCAGCTTGCGAATAGCCGATTGCTGATAATTCTCGATGCCGATTTTGTCGATGAGGTCGATCTGAATCTCCAGCCAATCGATGTGATCCTCGGTAGCGTCGAGCAGTTCGACCAGAATCCCTCTTGAGACAAAGTCCCGCACCGATTCGCAATAGACGATCCCCTCCTTGCATTGCGCTTGGGCCGCCTGCTCGAGCTTGAGGTCGTTCTGCAGAGCTTCGAGCGTCTGCTTGCCAATGGCCAACGCATGAAGATCCTGCAAATTCGGCAGTCCATCGAGCATGAGGATTCGCTCGATCAGCTTGTCAGCATGCGTCAACTCGTCCATCGACTCGTCGTATTCGTGCGCGCCGAGTTCTTCAAATCCCCAATGCTGATAGAGACGCGCGTGCAAAAGATACTGATGCACGGCCGTCAGTTCGTTCTTCAGCTCGGCATTGAGGTAGTCAATCACTTTCGAATCGCCTTGCATACCGTCTCCCGCCTGGTCGCGTTGCCACACACTCAGAATAGACGTTCGGCGATGACGAGCCGACAACGAGATTCATTCGCATTAGTGGCGACACTGCCGCATCCGCCCGCGTAGCGGAAACTTCCCTCGATTGCGCGATTTTCATGCCTATAATCGAGCGCAAAAGGAACGAGCCGCACAGAGTACGCCTTGCAGATAACAACAAGGAGAGACGTCGTGCCCCGATCGAACCGTACCCGCGCCCCTTCAATCTTCAGCCCGAATATAGCGAGCACGGGCCGTCGGCAGTTCCTCGGCATGGCCGGCGCCGGAATGCTCGCGACACTTCTTCCCGGCTGCGGCAGCGATAACGCCGACTCCCAGTCCTATCCTCAAACCGTCGCCATGGGGCAGCAGGCAATCCAGCAGGCCATCGGCAATCCGACGCAGCCCGTCGCGGCAATATCGGTGGCCATGCTCAAGGGCAGCAACGTGTTCTGGCAGCAGGCGTTCGGCGTATCGTCGGTGCCGAACCAAACCAAGGCGACGACCCAGACGCGTTTCAACATCGGCTCCGTCAGCAAGCTGTTTGCGGCGCTCGCAGCGACGATCCTCCAGGATCGCGGACTGATCACGCTCGATACGCCGATCGTCCGTTATCTCCCGACATTCACGATGCTCTCGCCCGAGTACG
This sequence comes from Caballeronia sp. ATUFL_F1_KS39, assembly GCF_023630985.1. NCBI lineage: Bacteria > Pseudomonadati > Pseudomonadota > Betaproteobacteria > Burkholderiales > Burkholderiaceae > Caballeronia > Caballeronia sp. ATUFL_F1_KS39. Next base: position 1,286 of record NZ_JALQDZ010000062.1, read on the forward strand.
CGAAGATCACGACGCGCCAGTTGCTCTCGCATTCGTCGGGACTGCCGGGCACGAATTCGCGCAATCTCTTCACGTTCGCGCCGGTTCCCGGCTACGCAGCCGATACGCAAGCCGAACTCGCGAATACGCATCTGAAGCATTACCCCGGCGAGCTTGCCGTGTATTGCAACGACGGCTTCACGATGATCGAGCAGATCGTCCTCGCGATGACAGGGCAGAGCTTCGCAAGCTTCGTGGAAGCGAACATCCTCGCGCCGCTGAAGATGACGAACTCCAGCTATCTAACGAGCGTGCCGAGCAGCGGCTCGTTCTCGTATCCGTTTGCGAACGGCACGCAGTATCAGGAATTCGTCAACGCCTATGCGACGGGCGGGTTGAGCTCCACGCCCGGCGACATGATGAATCTCGCGCAGATGATCATCGGCGGCGGCATGTTTCAGGGGCAGCGCGTAGTATCGGCGGCGGGCATCGCGCAGATGGGCACGGATCAAACTACCGGACTCCTGATTAATCCGTCGCCCGAATGGAAATGGGGACTCGGCTGGGACTCGATCAGGCAACCGGCGCTCGATGCAGCAGGCGTCCTCGGATGGGAAAAGGACGGCGGAACGGCCTTCTATTCGAGCGAGTTCTTTGTCGTGCCACAGGCGCAACTCGCGCTGATGATCACGGGCAATTCGGGCTACGACGCTCGCAAGATCGCCGAATCGCTCGTGCTCTCCGCGCTGAAAGAGGACGGCTCGATCGCCTCGCTGCCGGCCAAGGTCAGCACGACGGCGCCGTCGGCCGCATCGGGGCCGAACATCGTCACGGCTGGCGGTATCTACGGCAATTCCGACTCGCCATTCCAGGTGATCGCGAATCCGGACGGCAGCCTGCAATTGAACCAGTGGGATGGAAAGAAGCGTGCGTGGACGCAGCTTGGCGCATACCAGTATCGCAGTGACGGATGGTGGTGGAGCAACAGCGATAGCGCCTCGTATCGCTTCACGGTCGCTTCCGGAACCGATGAGAACGGCCACGCGTACAGCTATCGCTATCTGATGAAGCGTGTGGTGCCAGGCGCGGGTTACGCGTATCTCACGCTGCCGGTCGGTCAGCAACTCGCCGCGCTCACGCCGCTCGACACCGCATGGCAGCAGCGTTTAGACACGCAATGGACCCTGACGAACGATTCGCCAACGGCCGTGCCGATCGTCATCGATGGAAACGAACCGGCTTACCTGACCACGTTGCCCGAACTGCCGGGTTATGTGCTGTACGGCAACACGGACCTTCGCTATCAACTCTTCGTGCCGCTTTCGGACGATCGCGGCGGCATGTCGGTCAAGGTGCCTGGTAACTTCGGTCGCGATCTCTATGAGATCCGCTTTGCGTCAGCGAGTGGCGGCACGACACTGACGCTCGGAAGCTCGATTTACGCGAAGGCTTGAATGAAAGCACTCATTCGAAGCTAATTCACGGGAAGTAACCTGCTTCACATCGGCGATGCATGTGAAGCAGGTTCGACGAACGAACGTCATGCGCGCTGCGTCAGGCGGTGAAGCGATACGGCAAACGCCGCCTCCTACACGACAAGGAGCACATCATGTTCGCACTGCTTTCGCATCTTCTCGGCAAGCTGGTTTCCCGTACCGACATGCCTTCGCACAGCGCTTATCTCGCGTCGTCAGGCGATCTTGCCGATCTCGAACGCCGCATGCGTAACGTCGAAGACGAAGACCGCGCTTACAGCATGTCGTTTTGATGCGCGAAGACCCGCATGAAACATCCGCGGCTCAATTCGCCTCACGTCCTGTCGCGAGCCACGGCTTTCGATCTTCGAGGCAGACCATTCCTTCGTACAGTTCGACGTAGGAGCGGATCATCGCATCGAGACTGAATTTGCGCGCATGCTGGCGCAGCCGGTCGCGCGTAGACGGATCGTCGAGCAAGGCGGTCGCCTCGTGAATTTTGTCGATCAACGTCTCGGGCCGGCCGACGTCGAACAGGAGATTCGAACGCGGCTCGATGATCTCGGGAATGCCGCCCATATTCGATCCGACGACGGGCACGCCATGCGAATACGCTTCGAGGACGACCAGCCCGAACGGTTCGTTCCACACGGACGGCACCACCAGAATATCGATGCTGCTCAGGAAATCCGAAGGATCGACCCGTCCGAGGAAAGTCACGCGCGGGTCCGCGTATTTCGTCTTGACCGAATCGACGAAGTCCTGATCTCCGGTGCCGCCGATCGAGAGTGTCCAGTCGAGCGTCTGGTCTGCGAGCAGTTGTTCCAGCAGCAACTCGACGCCCTTTTCAGGCAGCACGCGCCCGAGCATGCCGAGTCGCAATGGAGCGTTTCCATCTTGTCTCGAATGCTGTGCCGCGACGGAATCCATGGCCGGCTGATAGCAATTGTTGATGACGGTCGTCTTTGCCGCACGCGAGAAAAAACCGCTCTCGAGATGCTTCTGCAAGACGAAATCGCTGACGCCGACCGCAACGCTGACCTGCGCGGATGCGATCTGCTTCGGCTTCGCATACAGCGAGCACACGCCGCACTGACTCGCGCAGGGCTTGCCGGCCGTGAGCATGCTCGCCGTCGGGCACAACAGATAGTAATCGTGGATCGTATGTACGATAGGCACGCCCGCGTTGTTGGCGACGCGCCATGCATCGACGGAAAGACACGAGAGGTTGGCAGTATGAATGATGTCCGGCTTCTCGCGCTCGATGATCTCGGCGAGCTTTCGCGTCATCGACGTGTTGCGCACGTCGATCGCGTGCCAGATCAGCTTGGCGACGCGGGAATGCTCGCCAGGCGCATGCGGCCAATAGAGATTGGTCGAACGCAGACGATAGACCTTCGCGCCGTTGACGACTTCATTGCGATCGTCGCCTGTGCCGGTCGCGCAGACCACGCAAACCTCTATGCCTGCCTTGATGAGGCCATCGGCAAGGAGTCGCGTCGCAACTTCGGCGCCGCCGACCTCGTCTGGAAAATATAACGTGTTCGCGATCAGTACTTTCACGGCGTATGGACAGGATGCAGATCACTACGAGCCGGCGGCTTGGCGGTGCGAAAGTCTTCGCGCGCGCCGTAGCTTGTTGAGCGCTTGCCGATGATGTGACGGGGCGGATGACCCTTCATGTGTCGCGGCTCCGGTTCTACAGCGTATGAGCTGATGGCTGACAGTTGGCGCCGCGTCACCTCGATCCGATCGACGACAGGATTGGAAATCGAGTGCGGTCGTTCGAGCTGAACTTTGATCCTGCAAGGTGTGCGGCCCAGTTTACCCCATGAAAGCAAGGGGTATCGCGTTTTTTCAATTTGCGTGCTGCCTACATGCTTTGCGTCTTCCTTATGAATCGATAGCCCGATTTTTACCTTGTGGCCAGCAGCAAAAACGATATGGACCGTGGCAAGGTTACGGACATACGGCGCGTGGCAGCGCCTGTTCTTCGAGCACGCTTTCATACAGCGCGCGATATGACTCGACCATCGCATCGACGTTGAAGCGCCGCGCATATTCGCGGAAACGCTCGTGCACGCGCGGGTCGTCGAGCAACGCCACCGCTTCATGCAGCTTGCCGATGATCGAAGAGGGCTGCGCGATGTCGAACACCAGATTCGTGCGCGGCTCGATGACTTCGGGAATGCCGCCCGTGTTTGCACCGACGACCGGCACGCCGTGCGAATACGCTTCGACCGTGACCCTCCCGAACGGTTCATTCCAGATCGATGGCACCACGAGAATGTCGATGCTGTCGTAGAACGCGTCGGACTTCACGCGGCCGAGATATTCGATGCGCGGATCGTCGTACTTCGACTTGAGCGCCTGAAGATAATCGGCATCCGCATGGCCGCCGACGGCTAGCGTCCATTGCAGCGTATCGTCCGCGAGCAATTGCTCGAGCAGCACTTCCAGCCCTTTCTCCCGCGACACGCGCCCGAGTATGCCGAGTCGCACGGGGCCGCCTGTATAACGGCGCGTGCGCGGCGGCGCAGTCGAAGTTTCAAGCGATTCGCACGCGTTATAGATGACCGCCGTGCGCGACGCACGCGAAAAGTAGCCGCTTTCCAGATGCTTTTGCAACACGAAGCGACTCACGCCGACAGCGACCGCGACGCGCGCCGACGCGATGCGCTTGGGCTGCGCATACACCGAGCACACGCCGCACTGCCGCTGGCATGGCTTCGAATGCGAGAACATGATCGCGGTCGGACACATCAGATAGTAATCGCGCGCCGTATGCACGATCGGCACGCCGGCATTGCGTGCGAGACGCCAGATATCGACAGAGAGGCAAGACAGATTGCTGGTGCTGATCACGTCCGGCTTTTCACGCGCGATGATGCTCGCGAGCTTGCGCGACATGATGACGTTATAGACATCGATGGCATGCCAGATCAGCTTGGCGACGCGGCCGTGCTTCTCGCGCAGATGCGGCCAGTAAAGATTGACCGAGCGAAGCCGATAGACCTTCACACCATTCACGTTGTCCACATGGTCGACACCCGATCCGGTCGCGCAGACCACACAGACTTCGATGCCTGCCCTGACCAGACCCTCGGCCAGTAGTCGCGTAGATACTTCGGCCCCTCCGGGTTCATCCGGAAAATAGAGTGTGTTCACGATCAGTATCTTCACGACGACGAAGTCCCCTTGGAAAAGCCTATGCAAAGACACGGCAGAGCGTAACGCTCTCAGGGTTCGACGATCGGTCAAACGACGGAAAAACCCCGGAAGACAAGGCAGGTATTGAAATCATCATACTCGACGGCGAGCTAACGTCGTGTTTAAAGAATCGTCGAGCCGTGCTTGTCTCTGCCATGACAGATACTCGCGCGAGCGCATTTCGGCTCGACTGCGATGCGGAAAACATAGCAGCTTGTGCACCGGCGTTCAATGTGGTGCCGAACATAGACGCCGATGACATTGGGTGTTGAAAGAAAGAGGAATGCGGGCAGTGATCGAACGCCGCGGCCTGAACCGCGGCGTTCATGCTGTCGTTACTGCGGCTCGTACCACGAATAAGTCGGAAGCGTGGTCAAAGGCTTGCCGATCTGGAACGTGATATCCCGCAGGGACGTCAGCGGAATGTTGCGCGGATCGCCCGTGTAGCGCCGCACGTCGCCGTTATCGTTGATATAGACGACGATGTCGCCGGTGATGCCCGCAACGTTCGTGCTCGAAAGCGGCATGCCCCAGACATCGAATACCTGGCCGAGCGTGAAGTCCTTGAAGTTCGGCGTTTCGATATGAATGATGCCGGTGTTGTCATGCGTGTGCGTTTCATAGTTACACGAAGACAAGATGCCGACATTCTTCGGGAACGCGAGCCACTGCCCGTCCTTGAAGATGGCGACGTGCGAGTGAACGTGGAACGTCTCGGCCATGCCCGCCGCGCAGATCAGGCCATCGACCGGCGCGCCGGTGCCGCCCGTCGCCGTATTGCCATCGGTAAAGTACAGATTGCCCACCAGGCCGCCGTAGCTGAGCGTCGTCACCGTCGACGTGAACGGCGGCGGATCGGTCCACGTATAGGTCGCGATCTGCGTCGGCGTCGCGCCGATGACGAGCGTCACTTCGCCCTTGTCCGGCAGCACGAGGCTCGAAAGATCGCCGGTGTATTTGGTGAGCGTGCCGCCCGTGTTCACCCACGCGGTCACATTGCCAGTGAGGCCCGCCACGTTGGTCGTGCTGAGCGGCTGACCCCAGACGGAGAAGAACTGCCCGAGCGTGTAAGACGCATTCGATGTCACGTCCATGCGGATCTTGCCCGAGGCATCGACGGTGTGGACCGGATACACGCAACCCGTCTGCTTCGCCATGGTCGGCTTCACGTATCCGACGTTCGCCGGCAACGAGAGTTGCTTACCGTTTTGATAAATCGACAGATGTGAATAGCTGTATTTATTGCCGGCGACCGTGCAGTTCAGATTGGCGACGGCCTGGCCGGTGCCGCCCGTCGATGTCGAGCCGTCGCTCCATTGCGATGCGCCGATCGTCGTACCATCGACGACTGCAGTCGCGGCGGCGAGCGTCGGCGTGCCGGTCGTCGTCGAAGGCGTGCTCGCGCCGGAGGGTGCGCTCGCGCCGCCCGGTGAGCTTGCACCGCCTTCGCCCGAGCTCGTGGGCGAGCTTGATCCGTTGCCCGAACCGCCGCCGCCACCGCAAGCGGCGAGCAATGCGAGCGCTGCGGCCGCGAGTGCGCTTGTCATCCAGCGCGTGTTCATCTGTTTCTCTTTGAGCATGTGTCGACTCCGCCCCTAAGGATTTCTGAAGGTGTTGCGGGTTGCACTGCGGCCGCATGCGCGACGCATGCGTGGCGTGCATCCGGCATCGGAAGCATCGCGAGCCGCTCTCGATGCAAGAAACGCGCTTGCTCGTGGAGACGGTCTCGATACGATTGACGCAAATGTTGACGCCTGTCGCTACGACGCTCGTCTATCGACCGGATGCGTTATGGTCTGACTTGCGTCGGTGAAGTCCAGCGACTCATCGAAAGAGAGAAACCGGTCCGGTTATCTGATTCGCCGGCCCGAGGAAATTTAACGTCGAAGAAATGTCGTCGCAAGCAAAGCAACTTTTGGAAACGTGTTCTGACACCGTGGTTTTCGGGTGTGTGCGTTCGCGTACATACGTGCAGTCCACGATTCAGCAGAAAATCAAGGTTTCGATGAAGTGCCGACGGCAATGAACAGCGCCGCGGCGAAATTCGGTTCGCATTTAACGCGCGGCCGGAGAAAGGGGCGGACGGGGTTTCGTCTGACGTACAGAATAAAGGAGGGGAGTAAATGACTCTCTCGAAGACGTTGTTTCACAGCGTAAGGGACTGGTTGCCCGATAACCTGTACTTGACCATTTATCATCGTCGCCGGATCGGACGATTTCCAAAGCTGCGCAATCCGACGACATTCAATGAAAAAATCCTGCGGCGCTGCCTCGAACCCGATCCACGCTTCGGCGACCTCAGCGACAAGCTGAAAGTACGTGAATACGTTGCGGAAAAGATCGGCAGCGAGTATCTCGTGCCGCTGGTTGCTGAACCATCCGATTTCACGAGAAGTGTTTTCGATGCGCTTCCCCAATCCTTCGTCATGAAGGCGAATCACGGCAGCGGATTCGTGCATGTCGTGCGCGACAAGAACGAAACGTCATTCGAGAAACTCGATGCAATGGCGAAAAGCTGGTTATCGACCGACTTTTATGCGATTGCACGCGAACGACATTACCGAACCATCGAGCGGCGCATTTTCTTCGAGGCACTTCTTACCGGAGAAGATGGAAAGGTCCCGCCGGATCTGAAGTTTCATGTCTTCAACAAGCAGTCGGGCGATCCGAAGATATTCATCCTCGTTATTTCGGATCGTTTCGGAAGCCCGCGCGGCGACATGTACGACGCGGACTGGAATCTTCTTGATATCGGCATGGGCCACTATCCGCGCAGCCCGACTCCGGCTCCGCGACCGGCGAATCTGGATGCGCTCGTTTCGATCGCGCGAAAGCTGTCGAGCGATTTCGAATTCGTGCGCGTCGATCTGTACGATGCGAAAGACCGGATTTACTTCGGCGAGCTGACGTTCACGCCGGGCGCTGGCATGTTCGCGCTGCATCCCGACAAGGTGGACTACGAGTGGGGAAGCCTCATGTAACGTTCACGGCCGGCCGCGCGTGTCGCCCAGCGGAAACTCGATGTGACATCGCGCGCCGTTCCGCCCGATCTCCAGCCGGCCGCTTCCATTGAGCTCGTCGGCGACCTTGCGTTCGATCATCTCCGTGCCGAAGCCGCGTCGTCGAACGTTCGCCGACGCGTCGAGCACGGGCCCGCCATGTTCGGTCCAGTCGAAGCAGAGCCACGTCGCGCCGCTTCGGTCGACGCGCGCCCAGCGAATCGTCACGACTCCGCCATCCGCCGAAAGCGCGCCGTATTCCAGTGCGTTGACGACGAGCTCGTGGACGATCATCGTCATCGTCTCGGCGGCTTCCGATGAAAGCGCGGCATGCTCTCCGTCGATATCGAACTTGCCGTTCGTTTCGCCCAGCGCATCGATCTCGAGACGCACGATGTCGTGCAGATCCACTTCGACGTTCAGTCCATCGGCAAGCGCTTGCTCGATGCGCGCGAGCGCTTGCAGCCGCCCGTTCATGAGCGACGCATGGCGTTCGACGCTTCCCGCGCCATCGGCGGTGCGCGCGTTGATCGAGATGATCTCGGCGATGATGCCGCGTACCCGGCGCCTCAGTTCCATGAGCAGCGCGGATTCGTGTTCTAGCGCGTCGCGCAGCGCGTCCGCCGAACGGGCGCGCTCGACCTCGGCCCAACAACGGCCCGCAACGCCTTCGACCAGCGCGACCATCTCCGGCATCCAGCGGCGGGACGTGCGTTGCGTCACGCGAAGAAGCCCGCGCAAGCGGCCTTCGGCCATCACCGGGACGAAAACAGCCGCGCCGATGCCGTCTTCGGCAAGGCTCTGCCTGATCGTCGCGGACAGACGCGGATCGGCCTGCGTATCGCTGATGACGACCGACTGGCCTCGCTCGTACGCCGACGCGAATGGCTCACAGGTCGCGCGACCTTCGATCGGCAGCCACTCGACCTGCTCGGTGTCCAGTTGCCCCGCGACCATCCGGCAAGCCAGGTGCATCATGCTTTGCGGATCGGTGAGATCGCGCGCCGCGTTCGAGAAGCGCACCAGAAACGCGTTGACTTCCCGCGTGCGTAAGCGCGAGCGTGACAGCTCGATCTGCCCTTCGACGCGCGCCAGCAGCTCGCGCGCGGAAAACGGCTTCGCGACATAGTCGTCGGCGCCGGCCTTGAGCCCCTTGATCGCGGAGTCTTCGCCGGCGTAGGCCGTGAGAAGGATGACAGGCGTGTCCCTGAGCGCATCGTCCTCGCGTATCGCGCGCAATAGAGCGAAGCCGTCCATGCCGGGCATCATGACATCCGCGAGGATCAGCTCGGGCCGGTGCCGATGCGCCTGAGCAAGCGCGAGCGTGCCGTCGGGCGCGACGTCCACTTCCCAGCGCGCGCCGAGCAGACGTTGCAGATGCTCGCGAACATCCGCATTGTCGTCGACGACCAGCACGCGGCCGCGTTTCGGTCCCGTGGCCGCGCTCAACTCGACGAGGTCATCGTCCTCGAGCGATCCGTTCGGCCGAAGCCAGCGCGCCGCTTCATCGGCCAGCAGTGCGGCGAGCGCCGGCTCGCGCCCGCTCAGGTCCGGGCGCTCGATCGTTTCGAGGCGCGAAGTCAGCGGAATCCAGACCTGGAACGTGGTGCCGGAATGCTCCTCGCTGCGCACGGACACTTGCCCGCCCAGACGCTGCACGAGATCCTTCACGATCGCGAGACCGATGCCCGCGCCTTCCGCCGTGCGCGCGCGGGATTTCTGCACGCGATGAAAGCGCGTGAAGACGTTCGGCAGCTCCGACGCCGGAATGCCGACGCCGGTATCGATGACTTCCAGTTCCGCATGCAGCCTGATCGCCTTGAGGCGAACGCTGATATGGCCTTCGAACGTGAACTTGAGTGCGTTCGAAATGAGGTTCGAGACGATCTTCTCCCACATTTCGACGTTGACCGGCACGGGCGGCATGTCCATGTCGATGGCGACGCGGCAATCGAGTCCCGCCGCCTTGATCGCGCCGGAAAACGCGCTGACGATGTCCGCGGTGAGCCGGCCGAGATTGATCGGCGCGACGGCGGGCCGTCCCTGAACATCGATGGCCGAGAAATCGAGCAGGCTGTTCACGAGCCGCAAGAGGCGGCGTGCATTGCGCGACGCGACCACGACGTTCGCGGCGGCCTTCTCCGGCAGCGACGGATGCTGGCGCAGCAGCTCGTCGAGCGGCGCGAGCATCATCGTGAGCGGCGTGCGGAATTCGTGGCTCACATTTGAAAAGAACTCGGTCTTCGTGCGATCGATTTCGGCGAGCCGCGCCAGCCGCTCGCGCTCCAGTTCATTGGCGAGCGCGTCGCCGATTCCCCCGCTGACTTGCTGGACGACGAGATCGATGAAGTGCGCGTGCGCTTCGTCCTGAGGCCGATGCGGGCTGAGACCGAGAATCAGGACGCCGAGCGGCCGGGCTCGCGTCGCGGTGCCGAGCGGCATGATCAGCGCGCGCGTCGGGCGCTGGCTGCGCCGGGGCGCCTTGACAGGCGCCTCGAGACCGGGAAAGCGGCAGTCGAGATCGTCGACGGCGAAGCCCGTCAGCACGCCGGATCTCGACGCCGCCAACGCCGCGGACATCGGCCAGCTTCCGTCGTCCCGGACGTTCATCGAGAGCGTGTAGGGCGCAGCCGCGCAGCCGGCCTCGAGACCGGCCGCTCCCGCAAGGCTCGCCTGCTGGCCCGTTTCGTCGAACAGATAGATCAGGGCGAACGGCAAATCCGCCGGCGCGCTGGCGAGCGCGGCGGCGGCGCGTTCGCAGGCTTCGCGTCGCGACAAGGCGTCGGCAAGCGCCTTCGCGAGCGTGTGCAATGCGCGCGTGCGGCGTTCGGCGACGACGTTGCGCGTCGTCTCCCAGCCCGTGTTCTGCACGCCGAGCACGCGGCCTTGCACATCGCGGATGGGCGAGTACGAGAACGTGACGAAAACTTCCTCCACGAAGCCGTGCCGGTCGATCATGATCGGGAAATCTTCGCCCGCGACCGCCTCGCCGTGAGTCAGAACGCCCTTGGCGATGGGTCCGAGCACGTCCGTCCAGACCTCCGGCCACGTCTCGTGCGCGGGCCGGCCGAGGGCGAGCGGATGCTTCGCGCCGAGGAAGACGCGCCAGCGGTCGTTGTAGATCTGAATCAGATCGGAGCCCCACAGGATCGACATCGCCTGCGGTGAATCGATGGCGGTGCGTACGGTAAGCTGCAGTTCGGCAGGCCAGCCGAGCACGCATCCGAGCGGCGTGCGGCACCAGTCGATCTCTCGCGCCAGATGCGCGATCTCGCCGGCATCGCCGAACGTGCGGTTGATGGCGCGCAGCTCCGAGCGCATGCGCGGCTGGGGCGTTCCGCAGACGATCTCGCCGATGACCTGACCGATGTCGTCGAGCGGCACGACCATGTCCGCCGCGCCCGTGGCGATGGCGGCTGCGGGCATTTGCGGATATTCCGCGCTCGCCTGACTCTGCACGATCAGGCGGCAGCCGGCGGCGCGCAACGCGTTCGCGCCCACCGAACCGTCGCGGCCGAGGCCCGTCAGGATCGCGCCGATCGCTCGCGGGCCGAAGCTGCGCGCAACGGATTCGAAGAGCCGGTCGATCGGCCGTTCGATCGCGCCGCCGGGACACGGCGACAGCACGAAGGAACCGTCCGGCAGCAATTCCACGAAGGCGTGCGGCGGGGCGACCATCAGCCTGCGCCCGCCGATGCGCGAGCCGGCGGTGATCCATTCGACCGGATACGCGAGTCGTTCGAAGACCCATAGTGTTGCTTCGGGCGGCAGGTGCATCATCAGCACGACCGTGAGCGGCAAATCTTTCGGCAGGCCGTCGACGAGACTGGCCGTGGCCATGTGCCCGCCCGCCGACGCGCCAATGACGATGAGATCGAAGGCGGACTCCGGAATCTGCTCCAGCCGGGACAGCGATGTCGGATCGGAAATCTGCACGCGCCACTCCTCGCGATGAAAAGATCCGTCTTTCAGGCTAGCACGAATGTGCGAAGCCAATTCGACGCCCATTCGACTCGCGTATTTTTTCCGATCGCTCGATCGGCGTATCTCGGGCACGATAGAACGGCAAGTTCGTTTCAATACCGAGGTCGAGCCATGCAAATCCAGACTGGTAATCTTTTCAGCTTCGAAGCGAAGCGCGGCAATGAGGAGCGTGTCGACATGCTCGTCACCGGAGAGCGTCTGAACGTGGAGCGGATCGTGTCGATGGGGCACGCGAGCCCCGAAGGATTCTGGTACGACGACTCGCGCGCCGAATGGGTCGTGCTGCTGTCGGGCGCGGCCGCGCTCGAATTCGAAGAGGATTCGACGCTGCTCGAAATGCGTCCCGGCGATCATGTGCTGATCGAACCGCATTGCCGGCATCGCGTCGCATGGACGGATGCCGTCGAGCCGACCGTATGGCTCGCGATCTATCACGAACGCCGGACCTGAAAACAAAAAATCAGAGTGCTTCAGCGCGGAACAGGCGGCAAACGTTTGCATTTGGCCGCTTTAACGCTTTCACGACAATGAGGCGAATGACGCTGCGTTTTGTCACCGAAAGTTCATGAAGAAGCCTTAGCGTGCACTGTTTCTTCATACATCGGCCAGCGTTGTCATGCACTCAGCGTTCTCGAGCTTTCGCGGTTTTTCCGGGCAGAGAGATCTTCGTACTGCCGGCGATCTTTGCAGGGAAGTCCCCTTTGTCGACGCGGAGGGCTCCAATGCACTGGTGATGGAAATCTTCTCCGCGCGCCGCGACATGGGAAGCCTGGCCGTGATCGAAGGATTGCGCCCAATTGGGCTGATCAACCGCGATATCTTCATGTCGCAGATGAGCAAGCCTTTTCATCGCGAGCTTTACGACAAGAAGAGTTGCATCGCGTTCATGGACAAGGAGCCGCTGATCGTCGAAGCGGACGTGAGCATCGAAACCCTCGCATTCAGAACCGTCGATGCCGGCGAAAAGGCGCTCGTCGATGGTTTCATCGTCACGCGCGGCGGACGGTTCTCCGGCGTGGGCAGCGGCCTCGAACTCGTGAGCGCGGTCGCGCAAATGCAGGCGGAGAAGAACCGCCAGATCATGCAGAGCATCGAATATGCGAGCGTGATACAGCGCGCCATGCTGCGCGCATCCGACGACACATTGTCGACGCAGCTTCGCGATGTCGCGATGGTCTGGGAACCGCGCGATGTCGTCGGCGGCGACTTCTATCATTTCGCGGCGTTCCCGCATGGCTGGTTCGGTGCGGTCGCCGATTGCACCGGTCACGGCGTTCCCGGCGCGTTCATGACCTTGCTTGCTTCGGCGTCGCTGTCGAAGGCGATCGAGCAGATGGGTCCGCGCGATCCGGCTGCGTTGCTCGCGGCGGTCAATCGCAACGTCAAGGGCTTGCTCGGGCAAGTGAACGGCGATGCCGCCGGGCATCAATCGAACGACGGACTCGACACCGCGTTTTTCTGGCTCGATGCTTCGGAAAACGTGCTGCATTTCGCGGGCGCGCGCGTCGCGCTGCATATTCTCCCGCCCGATGCGGCGGAGTTCCAAACCATCGCGGCCGATCGCATGGGCGTAGGTTATGTCGACAGCCGCGCGGACTACGCGTGGAATCTGCGCGCGATTGCGGCTCCGGCCGGCAGCCTGATCTTCATTTGCACCGACGGGCTGACGGATCAGATCGGCGGCCCGCGAAACATTTCCTTCGGCCGGCGCCGCATTCTCGATGTTATCCACGCACATCGCGGCGAGTCGCCATGGACGATCTGCGAGCACGTTCGGCAGGCGCTCGCGCATTGGCAAGGCGTGCAGCCGCGCCGCGACGATGTCACGTTCTTTTGTGCCCGTATCTAGTCAATTCAAAGCATGTCTCAACTACTCGATCAGGACAGCGCCTTTTTCGATCTGGCGCAGCGACGCAATGTTCTCTTCTATCACAAGGGATATTTCTCGCATAACATCGTCGCGGCCATGGGCGAAGTCGTGAAGCTGCAACTGGAAGTCGCCGGCGTGAGCGGTCCGACGCGCCGCAAGCTCTTCTCTTCGTTTGTCGAGCTTTCGCAGAACATCGTTCATTACTCGTCGAATGCGCTTTTGCAGGGCAGCGAAGACGAAGGCGCGATACGCGAGGGCGCCGTATGCATCTCGAAGGACGGCGAACATCACGTCATGTTATGCGTCAATCCGATGGCGACCGCCGAAGTGGAAAGCCTGCGTAACAAGCTCGAGCCGCTTCGCAACATGTCGCTCGAAGAGATAAGGCAGGCGTACAAGCTATCGCTGCGTTCGGATACACCCGAAGACAGCAAAGGCGCCGGCCTGGGTTTTCTGACGATGGCGCGCGATGCGAGCGCGCCGCTCGAATTCGCTTTTCATCCGCGTGCCGACGAACCCGGAACCACGCTGTTTTGCCTTATGGCCATCATCTGAGCAGGAAGGCACGAGAACATGGATAACTTTTATATTGCCGCCACGACGACATCGCCCGAGGTCGATTTGCGTTTCGATCAGCACGCGTTGTCGCTCAAGGGCGAGTCCTATCCCGAGAATGCGGCCGCGTTCTATGCGCCCGTCATCGAGCAGATGCGCAAGTATCTTGCCGAGCATGCCGGAGCCGTCGTCACGATCGACGTCGCGCTGACTTACTTCAATAGCTCGAGCACCAAGATGCTGTTCAGCATGTTCGACGCGCTCGATCAGGCAGCGCAATCGGGCAGCCGCGTATTGATGAACTGGTATCACGACGAGGAAGACGAGACCATCGCCGAGTTCGGCGAAGAACTGAAGGCCGATTTCCGCGCGATCGAATTCACCGACCGTCTCATCGCTCATCCGGGACGGTAGGCATGCCATCGACATCGTCCGACGATCCGACGCCGGATCTGTTCCAGAACGAAAGTGCGGCGCTGGACAAGGCGCGCGCGATGCACGCGGCGCCCGACGCAGGCGCCGCGGAATATCGCCGGTCGTTGGGGGAACTCATCGATCATTTCGAGCGCCTCATGCGCGAAACGCGGCGTCTGATCGGGCGCAGCGACCGCGCCGAGCGCGAGATGCAGACGCTCGCGCAGCAATTGGCGCATCGCGCGTCGCACGATGCGCTGACGGGCGTGCTGAATCGCAGCGCCGTCATCGAGCAGGCCACGAAAGCGCTGCGCTCGACGAGCGCGGCGATGATCGTGCTCGATATCGACGAGTTCAAGCGGATCAACGATGACTTCGGGCATCCCACCGGCGATGCGGTGATTCTCGGCGTCGTCGATTGCCTGCGGCGCATCGTGGGCGATCAGGGTTTCATCGGACGCGTGGGCGGCGAGGAATTCACCGTGCTGTTGCCCGGAAATGAACCGCACAGCGCCGCGCTGCTCGCCGAGCGCATGCGTGAGGCGATCAGCGATACGCTGGTCGTCGAGCCGGTGGATCGACGCATCACGGCGAGCTTCGGCATCAGCAATAATGCGGCGGGAACCGGCTTCGACATCGCATACGGCCTCGCCGATGCAGCGCTGTATCGTGCGAAGCGAAGCGGACGTAATCGCGTGGAAGTCGCCGATCAATAGGCGTATATCCGCTCTTGACGATTACTTTCTGCGTCGCTGATTCATAAGTTTGACTATATCGCTTGTCGGCGCGCTGGTTATCAGGCGCGCGATGTCGTCGAGATGAACCCAGCGGCATTTGGATATTTCGCTACTCGGGCGAGCTTTTGCCCGATTCGGGACTGCGCAGGAAAACACGTGATGGTGTTTCTGCTTGCCGCGAAAGTCGAAAAGATATTTGGCCGACTTTCCCGATAACCGCGTTTCTTCCCGAAGCTCGCGCAGTGCGGCATCCGAAAGATGTTCTCCACGTTTGAGTATTCCGCCCGGCAAGGCCCACTTCGACTGACTGCGGGCGACAAGAAGGATGCGCTTGCCTCTGCGACAGATCACGGTGGCGCGTTTCTTCAAACCGGTCTCCCTTTTACTTCCAGGTATTCTCGACGCGCTTCACGCGCCATCGAATCGGGCAGAGCCTGATTAGCTGTGTATGCTAATACAGAACCATACTCACTCGGCAAGCTCGTAAAGCACGGGCGGCGTACACGCAACAGGCGGAAATCGCTTCATCAAACGGTCACAAACATGCGATGCGGCCAGTTCATTGTGGTAATGTCTGAGCCAGGCGATTTTTTGTTCAACTCGAGGCATTGAAATGGATAGGGATGGTGACTGGCCTTTGCCACGGCCAACCACTTTCTTCAAAGCCGACCGGCGTACTGCCGGATCGTCACTCTCGAAAACGAACTCAATAGCCAGTGCTTTCTCGTCACTGGCGACGCCGGTAATCGCGGAAGGAGTGCAAAGAGCGAAAGAGCTATCCACGACGAGCGATGCGCAAGATTTTCCCCAGCTTCGCGTCGCCTTCAGAATGCTCCGCGCTTTGTACTGGCGTATTCTCCCCATGCTCGAATTTTTCGACCCGTTATCAAGGGCGGGCACGGTCGCAACATCAAAGCGTTGACGTCCGTGCAGAACAAGCTGGGCGGGCTGAATCGGCGCAAGGGCAATGCGGCAAGCTGTCGATACACATACATTGAATCAGGAAATGGCTTACACAACACCGGAAATCACAGAACTCCTGGCGAAACAGGACGCGCTGAACAAGCAACTGGCCGAGGCGAAGGAACGCGAAACGCGCCAGGTGCTGATCGAAATCGTGCAGAAGATGCGCCAGTACGGCATCAGTCTGGAAGAGCTGTCAGGCAGCAAGCCGAAAGCGCAGGAACCGGTCAGGGAAGCGAAGTATCGCGATCCCATCGGCGGCGCGACGTGGAGCGGACGCGGCCGCGCGCCGCAATGGATCGTCGGAAAGAATCGCGATGATTTTCTCGCCGACACGCGCGCCACGAAGACGACCAAAGCCGCCGCGCAAGCCGCGCTGTTCGGCGACGAGGCCTGAAGCGAAGTCTTCGATCAGGCACGCTCACGGCGGCAAGAAAAGATCGCTACAGAAGGGATTTTCCCTGAGCGAGAATCTTGTCGCAGACCTGCTTGGTGACTTGTTCCTTCAGCCCCGCACCGCTCAAGTCGAGCTGCTTGCCGTTGCCGCTATCCAGAATGCCTTTCGCGCCGTTCGTATAGCCTGAATCGCTGGAAGCAGAGCCGCCGAGCTTGCTCATCAGCCCGTCCTTGACGGATGACGCACTGCCGCCGAGATAGTTGTTCTTGACGCAATATTCGATAACGCCCGCGACATTGCTCGTGCTGCCCGACGTGAGCGAATCCATCGATAAGCCTCCGGTCAGGCCGCTCAAGTTGCCGAGTGCGCCGCCGCTGCTGCTCTCTTTACCTTGATTGAGCAGATTGCCGATTTGAGCGTGAGCTACTGGAATGGTAAGCAGGGCTGCAGTCAGGATTCCGCCGGCCAGAACATGACGCCTTGAGAAGATCATGGAGCCTCCGAGGTTTGATCTCTCACTATAGACGATGAACGCGCGCGGGTCGGCATCGACTGCGCGCGTTTCGATTCGTTGAAAAGTACCGGATATTCAAGCGCGAATCATCCACCTGTTCCCGTGACGCGCCATACGACATTGCCGACGTCATCGGCGATGAGAAGGCCGCCGTCGCGATCCTGCGCCACGCCCACGGGTGCGCCGTATAGCTCTTTCTGATCCGCCGATGTGAAGCCGGTCACGACATCTTTCGGCGCGCCGACAGGCTTGCCGTTTTCGAATGCGACGTAGGACACGACATAACCGCTCAGCGGCGAGCGATCCCAACTGCCATGTTCGCCGATGAACGCGCCGCCCCGATATTGCGCCGGCAGATTGTCGCCCGTATAGAACGCCAGCCCGAGCGGCGCGACGTGCGAACCGATAGCGTAATCGGGCGGAATCGCGCGGGCGACGAGATCGGGGCGCTGCGGCTGCGCGCGTGGATCGACGTGCTGTCCGTAATAGCTATACGGCCAGCCATAGAACGCATTCTCTTTTACTGAAGTCAGATAGTCGGGGACGAGGTCCGCACCGATTTCATCGCGTTCGTTGGCAATTGCCCAGAGCTGCTTCGACTTCGGTTCCCATTGCAGTCCGGTCGGATTGCGAATGCCCGCCGCATAGATACGGCTCGCGCCCGTCGCCGTGTCGACTTCGAGAACGTCGGCGCGCCGGTATTCGACCTCCAGTCCGTTCTCGCCGACATTGCTGTTCGAGCCGACGCCGACATAGAGCTTCTTGCCATCGGGGCTCGCGAGCAGGGCCTTGGTCCAGTGATGATTGATCGTGTCCGGAAGATCGGCCAGCTCGACGCCGCGCTCGGCGATGCTCGTTTCGCCCGTCTTGTAGGGAAACTTGAGGATCGCGTCGGTATCCGCGACATAGAGCGTGTCACCGATCAGTTGCATGCCGAACGGCGAATGCAGTTGATCGATGAACACATGCCGCTCCCACTCGCCACTCGCGCTTTTCCTCAACAGCGTGATGCGATTCGCGCCTTTCGCCTTTTTCCCCGACTTGCTCGCGATCAATCCGGCGATGAGTTGCTTGGGCGTCGTCACCGCTTCCTCGTTCGGGCTGTTGGATTCGGCCACGAGGACATCGCCGTTCGGCAGCGCGTAGACCTGACGCGGATGCACGAGACCGGACGCGATCTTTTCGATCCGCAATCCTTCCGCGACCTTGGGCGTCGCGCCGTTGCGCCAGCCGACGTATTCGGGAACCTGCATCGGCGGCGCGAAGAAGTTGCGTGCGTCCGGCAGTGGAGGCTTCTCGCCCGCCTGATGTTGCGCATCGTACTGCGCGTGGTCGTTGCATCCGCTCATCGATGCCGCGAATGCGATCGCGAGCGCGCCTATCATCGTGCGCTTATTCATGAGCCGCCTCCGCGAGAACGAGCCGGTGCATGGCCATCGCGATATGACCGATGCTCAGAAACACCACGGTGATGACCGAGAGAATGACGTTCTCCGGAACCATCGCATAGGCATCGCGGCTATGCACGAAGGCGTTGACGACAGCGGCGACGATCGCGATCAGATTGAGCCAGAAATCGATTCGTTCGATCCGCGAGACCGCGCGCCGCTTTTGCAGCCATACGTGACCGAGATTGAGCAGCCGCGGAACGATGGCGATGATGAGACCGGCCGTCACGAGCCAAGCCGCGCCTTTTCCCCAGAACACATTGCGCGTGATGGCGTAGCTGATGTCGAAGATCAGCGTGCCGACAAAAAGCCCGTAAGGAATGGGATCGAGCAATTCGAATATCGCCGGAGCGAATTTCGATGGAGGTCTCGAAGTGGCGGATGAAGTGGACATAGCTTCTCTTCCCGAATGCGCGTGGTTTTTAGCCCTTGCGCATGCGGCATGCCCGCGCGCGTACTTCGTTGTTGACTCTTTGAAAGGAGAAGAGATGAAACGGTGTGCCTGTTTCGACAGGATTCAAGCGAAGGTCCGGCGTGATCGACGACGTAAGAAGCGCTTCGATCGATGTCGCACCTCGAACTCGGTGCGACATCGTCGGCCGCTCACAGCAGACGCGGATCCAGCGGCGGAGGCGCGGACGGTAGCGCGGGCAGCGGCGGCGGAAGATGAAGCTCCTTCAGCAGCGCGGCGCCGGGCCACGAATCGGGCAGCTTCGGCATCTCGGGAAGCTTCTTGCTATCCGGATTCGTCAGATACAGCATGCCGCCGCGAATGGCGGACATCGCATTGCGATGCATCGTTTCGACGCACGGCAGGTCGGTGATGGTCAGAGTGGTCATGGCAGGTCTCCCGGCAAAAATAAAAGTAATTGAATGGCGACGGACGAGTCGCCATTCGATCTTTTGCACAGGTTGTGCCAAGCGAAGCAGAGCGCGCCGGTCATCGGTTTCGCTCGAATTTATCGACGCATAACGGCGTACTCCGAACGACAGTTCGATCGCGCGATGTCGGCGCGCGCCCGACACTCAATCCCGCGCGACGACGGGAACCGACACGCGGCCTTCCATCAGTACGCGCGCGCTGCGGCTCATGATCGCTTTCTTCACTTGCCATTCGCCGTTCGCTTCGACGGCTTCAGCGCCGACGCGCAACGTGCCCGACGGATGCCCGAAGCGCACCGACTGACGCTCGCCGCCGCCCGCCGCGAGATTGACGAGCGTGCCCGGAATCGCCGCCGCCGTGCCGATGGCGACCGCCGCCGTGCCCATCATCGCGTGATGCAGCTTGCCCATCGACATCGCGCGCACGAGCACGTCGACATCGTCCGCGCCGATGCGCTTGCCGCTCGACGCGACGTATTCCGCCGGACGCGCGACGAACGCGATCTTCGGCGTGTGCTGACGTTTGGCGATTTCATCGAGGCTCTTGATGAGTCCCATGCGCAGCGCGCCGTATGCGCGAATGGTTTCGAAGCGCTTCAACGCGGCATCGTCGCCGTTGATCGCGTCCTGAAGCTCGGTGCCCTTGTAGCCGATGTCCTCCGCGTTCACGAAGATCGTCGGAATGCCCGCGTTGATCATCGTCGCCTTGAAGGTGCCGACGCCGGGCACGTGCAGATCGTCGACGAGATTGCCAGTCGGGAACATCGCGCCTTCCGCGCCTTCTTCCTCGGCGGCGGGATCGAGAAATTCGAGCTGCACTTCGGCGGCGGGGAACGTCACGCCATCGAGTTCGAAGTCGCCGGTTTCCTGGACGGCGCCGTTGGTCATCGGCACATGCGCGATGATCGTCTTGCCGATGTTCGCCTGCCAGATGCGCACGATTGCAATGCCGTTATCCGGCACGCGGTCGGGATCGACGAGGCCGCTCGTGATCGCGAACGGACCGACCGCCGCCGAAAGATTGCCGCAATTGCCGCTCCAGTCGACGAATGGCTTGTCGATGGCGACCTGGCCGAAGAGATAGTCGACGTCATGTCCGGCGCGCGCGCTCTTCGAGACGATGACCGTCTTGCTCGTGCTCGACGTCGCGCCGCCCATGCCGTCGATCTGCTTGCCATACGGGTCCGGGC
Organism: Caballeronia sp. ATUFL_F1_KS39; assembly: GCF_023630985.1. Lineage (NCBI taxonomy): Bacteria > Pseudomonadati > Pseudomonadota > Betaproteobacteria > Burkholderiales > Burkholderiaceae > Caballeronia > Caballeronia sp. ATUFL_F1_KS39. Next base: position 21,903 of record NZ_JALQDZ010000062.1, read on the forward strand.
TGCCGATCACGCGCAGAAAGAGCGCATCGCGCGCGGGGCCGGGCACGCGCGCCGCTTCCGGCAAATCGTTCAGGCGAAAGAAAACGCCCTTGCTGGTGCCGCCGCGCATGTAGGTCGCGGCGATCTTGATCTGAGGTGCGTGTGCCATGTGATTCGTATCCTTGATTGAATGTCAGGCCGCTTCTTTCGACGACTCCAGGAAGTCCTGCGCGAAGCGTTGCAGCACGCCGCCGGCTTCGTAGATCGAGACTTCCTCGGCCGTGTCGAGCCGGCACGTCACGCTCACTTCGACGCGTTCGCCGTTCGCACGATGGATGACGAGCGTGAGATCAGCACGCGGCTTGCGCTCGCCGATGACGTCATAGGTTTCGGTGCCGTCGATGCCGAACGTCTGCCGATTTTCGCCCGGCTTGAATTCGAGCGGCAGCACGCCCATGCCGATCAGGTTCGTGCGATGAATGCGCTCGAAGCCTTCCGCGACGATCGCTTCGACGCCCGCGAGACGCACGCCTTTCGCGGCCCAGTCGCGCGACGAGCCTTGTCCGTAATCCGCACCCGCGACGATGATGAGCGGCTGCTTGCGCTCCATATACGTTTCGATGGCTTCCCACATGCGCGTGACGCGGCCTTCGGGTTCGATGCGCGCGAGCGAGCCTTTCTTCTGTTGACCATCGACGATGGCCATTTCGTTGATGAGCGTCGGATTCGCGAACGTCGCGCGCTGCGCCGTCAGATGATCGCCGCGATGCGTCGCGTACGAATTGAAATCCTCTTCGGGCAAGCCCATTTTCGCGAGATATTCGCCGGCCGCGCTGTTCGCGAGAATCGCGTTGGACGGCGAGAGATGGTCCGTCGTGATGTTGTCGCCGAGCACCGCGAGCGGGCGCATGCCCTTGAGCGTGCGAGCGCCTGCAAGCGCGCCTTCCCAATACGGCGGACGGCGAATGTAGGTGCTTTGCGCGCGCCAGTCGTAGAGCGGGCTGATGGCTTCGCCGCTTTGCGCGGTCAACGCGAACATCGGTTCGTAGACGCGACGGAACTGCTCGGGCTTCACGCTTTGTTTGACGATGGTGTCGATTTCCTCATCGCTCGGCCAGATGTCCTTCAGATACACGGGCTGGCCGTTCTTGCCGATGCCGAGCGCATCGCGTTCGATATCGAAACGGATCGTGCCCGCGATCGCATACGCGACGACGAGCGGCGGCGACGCGAGAAACGCCTGCTTCGCATACGGATGAATGCGGCCGTCGAAATTGCGGTTGCCGGACAGCACGGCGGTCGCGTACAGATCGCGATCGATGATCTCCTGCTGGATCGCCGGGTCGAGCGCGCCGGACATGCCATTGCACGTCGTGCACGCGAACGCGACGATGCCGAAGCCGAGCTTTTCCAGATCGGGCAACAGACCGGATTCCTGCAGATACAGTTCGACCGCTTTCGAGCCCGGCGCGAGCGACGACTTTACCCACGGCTTGCGCGTGAGACCTTGCGCATTCGCATTGCGCGCGATGAGCGCCGCCGCGATCACGTTGCGCGGATTGCTGGTGTTCGTGCAACTCGTGATCGCCGCGATGATGACCGCGCCGTCCGGCATCTGCCCCGGCGTTTCTTCCCATTTGCCCGCGATGCCGCGCGTCGCCAGTTCGGACACCGGCAGGCGCTTGTGCGGATTCGAGGGACCCGCCATGTTGCGCACGACCGTCGACAGATCGAAGCGCAACACGCGTTCGTATTCCGCGTGCGTCAACGAATCGGCCCACAGGCCAGCGGTTTTCGCGTAATGCTCGACGAGGCTCACTTGCTTGTCGTCGCGGCCCGTGAGACGCAGATACTCGATCGTCTGCTCGTCGATATGGAACATCGCGGCGGTCGCGCCGTATTCGGGCGCCATGTTCGAGATCGTCGCGCGGTCGCCGAGCGTGAGGCTCGACGCGCCTTCGCCATGGAACTCGAGATACGCGCCGACGACCTTTTCCTTGCGCAGGAATTCGGTGAGCGCGAGCACGATATCGGTCGCCGTGATGCCCGGCTGACGCTTGCCCGTCAGCTCGACGCCGACGATATCCGGCAGACGCATCCACGATGCGCGGCCGAGCATTACATTCTCCGCTTCGAGCCCGCCGACGCCGATCGCGATGACGCCGAGCGCATCGACGTGCGGCGTGTGGCTGTCGGTGCCGACGAGCGTATCGGGATACGCGATGCCATCGACCGCGTGAATCACCGGCGACATGCGCTCCAGATTGATCTGATGCATGATGCCGTTGCCCGGCGGAATCACATCGACGTTCTTGAACGCCTTCTTCGTCCAGTTGATGAAATCGAAACGATCTTCGTTGCGCCGGTCTTCGATCGCGCGATTCTTCGCGAACGCATCCGGATCGAAGCCGCCGCATTCCACCGCGAGCGAATGATCGACGATGAGCTGCACCGGCACGACCGGATTCACCTTCGCGGGATCGCCGCCCTGGTCCGCGATCGCGTCGCGCAGGCCAGCGAGATCGACGAGCGCGGTCTGTCCGAGAATGTCGTGGCAGACGACGCGCGCGGGAAACCACGGAAAATCGCGCTCGCGCTTGCGTTCGACGAGCTGCATCAGCGATTGTTCGAGGATCGCCGGATCGCAGCGGCGCACGAGATTCTCGGCGAGCACGCGCGAGGTATAGGGCAGCTTGTCATAAGCGCCGGGCGCGATCGCTTCGACGGCTGCGCGCGCGTCGAAGTAATCGAGTGTGGTGCCGGGCAGGGGTTTGCGGTTTGCAGTGTTCATCGCCGTGTCTCGGTCATGGCATGGTCTTTCGCGCGCCATGCTCAAAGGTATTGTGGGGAAGACCCCTTCGACTGGAAATCCGGGCTATTTTAGGCGCCGATTTCAAAAATAACCCGCCGCCGGCGCGGCGACGGGCCGAAGCTCTTCACGGATCTCGCGTATCACCGTAAAGAGGGCTGATGCGCTTTACGCACGCTTTGCCAGCGGGACGAACTCGAGGTTCTCCGGACCGGTGTAATTCGCGCTCGGCCGGATGATCTTGTTGTCGATGCGTTGCTCGATGATGTGCGCGCTCCA
>NZ_JALQDZ010000063.1:0-74017 GCF_023630985.1 Caballeronia sp. ATUFL_F1_KS39
GTCGTCGCGACATCGAGAATGTCGTAGCCGCGATAGTGCAAGTCGTTGCCCGTCTTGCCGACGGTGCACAGCGCGGTGTTGCCCGCCGTCACGCCCGACAGCGCGACGGATTTCTTCGGCTTGAATGCGCCCGCGCTTGCGGTGCTGTTGTCTGCTTCGCTCATGAATTTGTCTCCTGAAACAAGGGTTATTTCTTCGCTGCGAACAATTGGTCGAGCTTGTCTTCGTAGGCGTGATAGCCGAGGTATTTGTACAGGTCGGCGCGCGTCTGCATCGTTTCGACGGCGGCCTTTTGCGTGCCGTCGCGCTTCACCGTCTCGTAGAAGTTCAAGGCCGCTGCGTTCATCGCGCGATACGCGCCGCAACAATACAACGCGATGTCGACGTTCGCATCCTTCAGTTCATCGACGGTGAAGAGCGGCGTCGAGCCGAACTCGGTCAGATTCGCGAGGATCGGCACGCGCACCGCAGCCTTGAAGCGGCGATAGTCATCGAGCGATTTCATCGCTTCGGGGAAGATCATGTCCGCGCCCGCTTCGACATACGCGACGGCGCGCTCGATCGCCGCGTCGATGCCTTCGGCGGCGGCCGCATCGGTGCGCGCCATGATGACGAACGAATCGTCGGTGCGCGCATCGACGGCGGCTTTCACGCGATCGACCATTTCGCCGGTCGGCACGACTTCCTTGCCCGGACGGTGCCCGCAGCGCTTCTGTCCGACCTGATCTTCGATATGCACGGCCGCCACGCCCGCCTTGATGAACGAGCGGATCGTGCGCGCGATGTTGAATGCGCCGCCCCAGCCGGTGTCGATATCGACCATCAGCGGCAGCGACGAGGCGTCGGTGATGCGGCGCGCGTCGATCAGCACGTCTTCCATCGTGCTGATGCCGAGGTCGGGCATGCCGAGCGAATTCGCGGCCACGCCGCCGCCCGACAGATAGAGCGCCTTGAACCCGACGGCTTCGGCCATCTTCGCGGCGTAAGCGGTGATCGCGCCGACGACCTGCAGCGGCGATTCCTCGCGGACGGCCTGGCGGAACCGCGCGCCGGCGGTCTGTGCGGACTGGATTTCGGAACTCACGTTTGTCTCCTGAAAAAGTGCTGCATATAAAAGCAACTACCTTGCCAGCTTGCGATATTTTTCTAACTCGTTGATTTTTAGTGATTTAGACGTTTCGGCTCCCAGCGCTTGATTTCACGCCTGAAATTTCCTGTTTCGAAACTGAAATCCGTAGCGCATACTGGATTTTTTTGCGCAGACGATCATGCAAACCGAAACCGGGTCGCGCCCGCGCATCTGGGCGGTCGGCATCAGCCGGCTAAGGGATTTGTTCATCGATCTCGTCGACACCTACGCCGATCGCGCCGAACTCGATGTCGTGGCGCTCGGCTTCGAGGATGCCGCGAACAGCATCGAATCGGCGCGCGACGGCCGGCCGGATGTCGTCGTGGCGGGCGGCTCGAACGGCGCTTATCTGAAGAGCCGCGTGTCGGTGCCGGTCGTCGTCATCAGTCCGACCGGCTTCGACGTGATGCATGCGCTCACGAAGGCGCGGCGCGAGGGCGCGAGCGTCGCGCTCGTCACGCACGGCGACACGCCCGCGGAAATTCGCCGCTTCCTCGCCGTGTATGGCATCGACGTGATTTGCGCGTCCTATCGCTCGGCGCAGGACGCCGAAAACCTCGTGCTCGATCTGCGCGATCGCGGCGTCGATGTGGTCGTCGGCCCCGGCCTCGTCGCGGATCTGGCGGCGGACGCGGGCATGAGCGCGGTGTTTCTGTATTCGCGCACGTCGGTCGTCGCCGCGTTCGAGACGGCGCTCGAAGTCGCGCAGGCGATGCGCCGCGAAGTCGCGCGGCGCAATCGGCTCGACAACCTGTTGCAGCATCTTCGCGATGGCGTCGTCGCCGTCGATGCGCTTGGCCGCATCGAAGCGATCAATCGGCGGCTCGCCGCCGCGCTCGGCATCGCGGATGCGTCGCGCGCCGTCGGACAGGCGTTGCTCGATGTCGCGCCCGAACTCGACGGCGTGCTGCCTTCCGCCGACGGCGACGTGTTCGGCGCGGTGCGCGGCGTGAGCTACGCGATCCATCGCGGACCGCTCGCAAGCGATGGCGCGTCGGGCGGCACGATCTTCACCTTCCAGGAATCGCGCGCGGTCGAGCGGCTCGACCGGACGCTGCGCTCGCGGCAGGGCGCGCAGGAATTCGTCGCGCGTTATCGGCTGGAGGATGTCGTCGGCGAATCGGAGTCGATCGAGCGCGTGCGTTCGCTCGTGCGCCGCTACGCGAAATCCGACGCCACCGTGCTGATTCTCGGCGAAAGCGGCACGGGCAAGGAGATGGTCGCGCAGAGCATGCATCGGCTGAGCCGCCGCAAGGACTTTCCGTTCGTCGCGATGAACTGCGGCGCGTTTCCCGAAGCCCTGCTCGAAAGCGAGCTTTTCGGTTACGAGGAGGGCGCGTTCACCGGCGCGCGCAAGGGCGGCAAGGCGGGGCTGATCGAGGCGGCGCATCGCGGCACCTTGTTTCTCGATGAAATCGGCGAGATGCCGCCGTCGCTGCAAAGCCGGCTGCTGCGCGTGCTGCAGGAGCGCGAAGTGATACGGCTCGGATCGACGGAGCCGACGCGCGTCGATATTCGCGTGATCGCGGCGACGCATCGCACGCTCGCGCAAGGCGTCGCCGATGGTTCGTTTCGCGCCGATCTTTTTTATCGCATCAATATTCTGAGCATCGCGTTGCCGCCGTTACGCGCACGTTCCAGCGACGTCCTGCTGCTGGCGACCGCGCTGCTGACACAGGCCGCGCGGCGCGACAAGGCGCTTGCGTCGCGCGTGCCCGATCGCGAAGCGGCGGCGCGCGTGCTCGCGCCGCTGGAAGATGCGCTGTGCCGATATCCGTGGCCGGGCAATGTTCGCGAGTTGCAGAACATCGTCGAGCGTATCGCGGTGGAGTTATCGGATCGGGATGCGCCCCTTGCACTCGCGCTCGACGAACTGGAAGCGATCGCGCCCGAGCTGTTCGAGGACAAGTCCGACGCAAACGCGGACCGCTCGCTGCGCGATCTCAGCCGATCGGTGGAAGCCGATCAGGTCCGCGCATCGCTGGCTGCGTTCGGCGGCGATCGCGATGCCGTCTGCAAGGCGCTCGGCATCAGCAAGACGACGTTGTGGCGAAGGCTCAACGCGAAGCCGAAAAGCTGACGAGCCGCGTAAATGTGTCCGTAAGCTCGCGCTGCTAGCATCTCCTCTCTTTCCCAATCCAGAACCTAACGAACTCATGAAAAAGGCTGTCATTGCTGTGTTTGCCGCTGGTGCGGCATTTTTTTCCGTCGCTCCGGCTTTCGCCGCTTCGCACAATCACCATCAGGTTTGCCACAAGGTCAAAGTGCATCATCACTGGGAACGCCACTGCAAGTAAGCGCGTTTCGCAGCCGAAGGCGATGAGCCCCGTTCGCATCTTCCGACGGGGCTTTTTTTCGTCTCGCGACGCCGCGATCGCGCCGTGAAAGCGCGCTGTTAACAGTCGCCGTCGCCTATACTTTTTTCGCAGTCAATCGATATCCATACTGCGGCTTTCCCGAACGGAAGCGCTGTTGCTCATGCGCGATTGCCGCCTTGTCCTGCTTCCTCTCTGCCTCTTTATGCACGCAAAGAAAACGCGGCGCGTCAATACGTGCGGCCGCTTCACTTTCATTCGATGAGGACACCATGGCTACCTACATCATGCTGCTGAATTGGACCGATCAGGGCGTGCGTACCGCGAAGGACACGGTCGATCGCGCGCGCGCATTTCGCGAAGCGAGCAAGGCGATGGGCGCGACCATCGGCGCACTGCACTGGACGCTTGGCGCATACGATCTCGTTACATCGTTCGATGCACCCGACGATGAAACCGCGACGCGCCTCGGCCTCGCGCTCGGCGCACTCGGCAACGTCCGATCGACGACGATGCGCGCGTTCGGCGAAAGCGAGATGGAACGCATCGTCGGGGGATTGAAGTGAATCGGATAACTTAATAACGCATCGACCTCTGCATTTCGTGTGCCCGGGCGCGGCACGGTCATTGCGCAACTCATGATCGAGCAGACGGAAACGCCTGCGTCCTAATTTCCAGTCCGATCAAGGAGGGACGGATCATGAACAAGGCAATTGGCACACTCATCGCGGCTGTAGCCGCGGCGGCACTGTCGAGCGGCGTTTATGCGCAGACGGCGGGAGGATCGAGCGGCTCGACGGGCAGCACCGCCAGCCCGGCGAATCAGGTGAACGGCGCGACGGGCGGATATGGCACGCCGGGCACCACCAATTCCGGCAGCGGCATGGCCGCCAAGCCCAATAGCGGCTTGCCGAGCAGCACGAACAGCACGACGAAGTCCGACGCGCCCGCGCCGAAGAGCAACAACACGCTGGCAACGCCGAGCGTCGTATCGCCGGCAGCCGGCCAATAACGCCGTATGAAAGACGGCGACCCATGCATCGGGTCGCCGGGCGTTGTGCGCTGCAATGCGTAGCATGCGGATGTCGCAAGTTGCGACATCCGCATGCACAGGACTTCGGCAGGGTGTCCGATTTTGCGACAAACCCTGCCGATGCCGTCATCACAGAACGCGAAGGCCATCCACGCAGGCTCACGCGATGCCCGCGCTCGCATCGCGATTGGCGTGGTCCTTGCTCTTATCCCGGCGCATCGCTTCAGGCGAAGCATCGACGATAACGAACAAGGAGACATCACGTGAAGGCTGCCGTGCTGCATGAGTACGACGAAACGTTGTCCCGCGACGAATTCGTCCGCTATCAAGACGTCCCCACTCCCGAAATCTCGCGGCCCGACGATGTGATCGTCCGGATCGGCGGCGCGGGTGTGTGCCGGACCGATCTGCATATCGTCGAAGGCATCTGGCGCAGCAAGGTCGATATCGCGCTGCCCTACATCATGGGCCACGAGAACGCCGGCTGGGTCGAGGCGGTCGGGCGGGGCGTCGAAAGCGTCAAGGTGGGCGATCCGGTCATCTGCCATCCGCTCGTCACGAGCGGCCACTGTCTCGCGTGCCGGCGCGGCGACGACATGCACGCGACCGAAAGCCGTTTTCCCGGCATCAACGCGAACGGCGGCTATGCCGAATATCTCGCGACCGGCGAACGTTCGCTGATCCGCCTGCCGTCCACGCTCGCGCCGAAGGACGTCGCGCCGTACACCGACGCGGGCCTCACTGCCTATCGCGCCGCGAAGAAGGCATCGCGTCATCTTTTGCCGGGGCAGTTCGCCGTCGTGATCGGCGCGGGCGGTCTGGGTCACATCGGCATTCAGGTGCTGAACGCGCTGTGCGCGGCGGAGATCATCGTCGTCGACCGATCGGAGACCGCCCTCGCGCTCGCGAAGGAATGCGGTGCGCATCATACGGTTCAGGGCGGCGACGACGCCGTCGAGCGCGTGCTCGAACTCACGCAAGGCAACGGCGCGGAAGCCGTGATCGATTTCGTCGGCGAAGGCAACGCGATCGCGCAAGGCCTCGCGATGACGCGCAACGCGGGCTTCTATTACATCGTCGGCTACGGCGGAAAGATCGACATTCCGACGATCGACATGATTACGAGCGAAAAGACCATCGTCGGCAATCTGGTCGGCACGTATCCGGAACTCGTCGAGCTGATGGCGCTGGCCGATCGCGGACTCGTCCATCTCGCGACGCGCGAGTATCGACTGAGCGAGGCGAATCAGGCGCTGCGCGACCTGCATCACGGCAAGGTGAAGGGACGCGCGGTCCTCATTCCGTAACGACCGGCCGGCCTCGCGACAGACGAGGCCCGCAAGCCAGGCTTTCAGCGGAGAACGCCATGACTGCGCAGGGCCAACCCACGCCCATATCGGAGCGCGTGCGGCTCGTGATCGAGCTCACGTGGATCAATTCTGAGCATCTGCGAAGCAAGAGCCGTTTCGCGGGCGTCGAAATCGAACTCGAAAGCGCGCTGGCCGCGAGCCGGCCCGAAGCACGCACGTCGCTGCAATTGTTGCGCATCGAAATGCTGCGCGATCAGCTTTGGGAAGCTGACCGGGCGCTGAGCGCGCTGGAGGAAGAGCGCGCGCGTCTGGAGGCGGCGCTCGCGAACGCGGAGGCGGCGACGCGCACCGCGCATGGCCGCGATCCGCGATGAACGTAAGCGCGCCCACGCCGCTCGTCGAGCTGCTCGGCGCGTGCTGGACGGCGCACGCGAGCGTGACGGCGGCGGCGTGGAATGTAGGCGGGACTCACGCGGGCTTCACGCTCGGCGATGGAACGCTCGTGCTCGCGTCGGGCGAATGGGAAGGCGGTCCGCAACTCAAGGCGCACGAGACGCGCGGCGTCGAGTTGATCAAGGCCACCGCGCCGCCGCCGCCGCTCGCGCGCTTTGCGATCCACGATGGCGCGAGCCTCGGGCTCGCCGCCGATGCCGATGGAGGCTTTCTGAGCGCGGGCGATGACGGCAGGCTCGTGCAGATGGACATCGATGGCAATGTGCGCCAGCTCATAGCGCAGCACGGCCGACGAATCGATCACGTCGCCGTCTCGCGCTCGGGCGTGCGCGCGTATGCGAGCGGCGCGCTGGTGCGGCTCATCGGCGCGATGGAAAGGGAGTTGACGCTGCCCGCTTCATCGACCGCGCTGATGTTTGCGCCCACCGCGCAGCGACTCGCCATCGCTCACGCGGGCGGCGTCACGCTGTGGGATACGCGCGCCGCGACGTCGCGGCTCTTTGCGTGCGCCGGATCGCCGCGCGCGATCGCGTGGAGTCCCGATGCCCGGTATCTCGTCGCGGGCACGGAAGGCAACGCGCTGCACGGCTGGCGTCTTCCCGATGGCGACGATATCGAACTCGGCGGCTATGCGCTGCAGCCCGGCTCGCTGTCGTTCTCGGCGGACGGCCGCGTGCTCGTCACGAGCGGCGGACCGCGCGCGGTGTGCTGGCGCTTCGATCCGCCCGATGCGGATGATCGTCCGCGCGAATGCGGCGTCGCGGGCAGCGCGCCGGTGAGTGTCGTCGCGTGTCATCCGTCGTTGTCGCTGATCGCGGTCGGTTATCGAAGCGGCGCGGTGCTGTTGTGCCAGCCCGGCGGCGCGGACGTGCTGTTCGTCCGGGCCAACGGCGGTGCGGCGATATCCGCGCTTGCGTGGGCGCCCGACGGCGGGCGTCTCGCCTATGGCACCGAAGCCGGCGAGATCGCGCTCGTGTATTTGCCGCACGCGTTATTCCGCATTTCAGGTTCGCATTAGACGCTCGAGGGAGACGGAGATGACGACCGATGCATCCACGAAGGAAGCGTTTTTCGAGCGGCTCGGCGCGCTGTCCGACGACATGATCGCCGCGCATGGCCGCGACTTCGCGATGGGCGCGCTGATACTCGCCGCGCGTTTCATCGCACAAGGTCAGCCGGTCGCGGATGCGGCGAATGCAAGCGCGAGCAAGATCATCGTCGACCATTGAGTGATGTCGCAATTCGGGACACCGTAAGAAATTCGATCGTCGCGTTCCACGACACAAGCGCATCGAAAACCGATGAAACACGGCGTATTCGCGGATGGCACGCTTGTCGCTCTTCAAGCTGCCGTGCCGATGCAAACGGCGCAATCGCCCTGTAACCGGACAAGGAGAGCTCGATGTCAGAAGCATTAACGCTCAACAAGATCACATCCCAGCGAGGCATCAGTATCGGCGAGGCGGCAAAACGCGTCGCCGATCTCGGCTGGACACCCAGTTACGTTCAGGAAGCGATGACCTTCCCGACGGACTACAAGATCAGCAAGGCGCCGCGCGATCCGATGAAGCAGGTGCTGCGCTCGTATTTCCCGATGCAGGAGGAAAAGGACAACCGCGTCTACGGCGCGCTCGATGCCGCGCTGCGCGGCGACATGTTCCGCAATGTCGAACCGCGCTGGGTCGAATGGATGAAGCTGTTCCTCGCGATCATTCCGTTCCCGGAAATCTCGGCCGCGCGCTCGATGGCGATGCTGGGCCGTCTCGCGCCCGGCGAAGAACTGCGCACGGGCTTCACGATGCAGATGGTCGACGAGTTCCGCCACTCGACGATCCAGATGAATCTGAAGAAGTGGTACATGGAGAACTACATCGATCCGGCGGGTTTCGACATCACCGAAGCCGCGTTCGGCAAGTGCTACGCGACGACCATCGGACGTCAGTTCGCTGAAGGCTTCCTGACCGGCGACGCCGTGACGGCCGCCAACGTGTTCCTGCAAGTGGTCGCGGAAACGGCGTTCACGAATACGCTGTTCGTCGCGATGCCGTCGGAAGCCGCGCGCAACGGCGACTACGCGCTGCCGACGGTGTTCCTTTCCGTGCAATCGGATGAGAGCCGTCACATCGGCAACGGCCATTCGCTGATGATGTCGGTCATCAACGACCCCGACAATCATCTGCTGCTCGAACGCGATCTGCGTTACGCGTTCTGGCAGAACCACGCGATCGTCGATGCGGCTATCGGCACGTTCATCGAATACGGCACGACGGACCGCGACAAGAAGAAAGAGTCGTATGCGGAGCTGTGGCATCGGTGGATCTACGAAGACTATTACCGCACCTACATGCTGCCGCTCGAAAAGTACGGCATCAAGATTCATCACGACGATGTCGCCGCCGCGTGGGATCGCCTCGTCAAGAAGAACTACGTGCACAAGGTCGCGCAGTTCTTCTCGGTCGGCTGGCCGGTGAACTTCTGGCGCATCGAGGCGCAGACCGAGAAAGACTTCGAGTGGTTCGAGCACAAGTATCCCGGCTGGTATGCGGAGTTCGGCGAGTACTGGAAGTGGTACGCGAAGAAGAGCGTGCCCGGCCAGACCAACATGCTGTTCGATCAGGAGAACGGCTACGTGTATCCGCATCGCTGCTGGAGCTGCCTCGTGCCGTGCCTGATTCGCGAGGACTTCTGCGTCGATGAAGTCGACGGCAAGCTCTACACGTATTGCTCCGAGCTATGCCGATGGACGCACAAGGTCGCGTTCGCGTCGGAATACGAAGGCCGCCCGACGCCCGCGATGGGCCGTTTCAGCGGGCGCCGCGAATGGGAAGAGGTCTATCACGGCTGGGACCTCGCGGATTGCATCAAGGATCTCGGCTTCGTGCGCAGCGACGGCAAGACGCTCGTGCCTCAACCGCATCTGCGTTTCGACAACCGCGACATGTGGACGCTCGATGATGTGCGTGGCCACACGATCCAAAGCCCGATCGTGTTGATACGAGAGATGACGCCGGAGCAGCGCGAGAAGCACATCGCGGAGTATCGCGCGGGCTTCACGATCAATCCGTGCAATTGACCGATGCGAGGGAGGCGCGTATGAGCGGCGATGAGTCTGTGACGCACACGGTCCGCTTCGAGCCGGTCGGTGTGGAGATGTCGGTCGAGGAAGGCGAAACGGTGCTGGAAGCGGCGTTCCGTCAAGGCATCGCCGTCATGCACGGATGCAAGGAAGGGCAGTGCAGCAGTTGCAAGTCGTTGCTGGTCGAAGGCGACGTCGAGATGAAGAAGTATTCGACCTTCGCACTGCCCGACTACGAGAAGGAATCGGGTCACGTCTTGCTTTGCAGGACGCTGGCCTACAGCGATCTCACCGTCGAACTGCTCAACTACGACGAAGACCTGATGCGCCGCTCCATACCCGTCGCCGAATACGACGCGACCGTCACGAGCATCGCCGCGCTCACGCACGACATCAGGCTGCTCGAAGTGGAACTGAGCCGTCCGTTGCGTTACTGGGCGGGGCAGTACGTCGATCTGACGCTGCCATCGGCGGGCATCACGCGCTCTTTCTCGATGGCCAATCCGCCCGATGGCGAACGGCGCCTCTCCTTCATCATCAAGAAGTACCCGAACGGCGCGTTCTCGTCGCGGCTCGACGAAGGTCTCAAGCCCGGCGACCGGATGATCGCGAAAGGTCCGTACGGCACCTGCTTTCGACGCGAGGATCAGCCCGGCCCGATGGTTCTCGTCGGCGGCGGATCGGGCATGTCGCCGCTGTGGTCGATCTTGCAGGACCACGTCGCGAGCGGCGAAGAGCGGCCCGTGCGCTTCTTCTACGGCGCGCGCACGCGCCGCGATCTGTTCTATCTCGACGAGTTCGCGGACTTCGCTGACAAGCTGCCGGACTTCCGCTTCATACCGGCGCTCTCGAACGCCGAACCCGCCGACGAGTGGACGGGCGAGACGGGCTTCATCCACGAAGTCGTGAGCCGCACGTTGCGCGACGAAGCGCTCGCAGGCGATATCGATGCCTACACGTGCGGTCCCACGGCGATGATCGACGCCGTGATCCCGGTGCTGCAAATGGCCGGCGTAGAACCGGAACGGCTGTATTTCGACAAGTTCACGCAGGCGGTCCGATGACGGCCCGTCGCCCTGATATTCGCTGATCGGAAAGGAGACATGACATGAGTACGTCGACGGAGCAGTCATCGCCGCTTAAGTCGGGCGCTGCGGGCGCGGCGCAGTTCGTGGGCTGGGACAGCCGCAAGTACAACTATTTCGAACCGAAAGGACGCAAGGCAAGCCATTACGAAGACATGACCGTCGACGTGCAGCCAGACCCGAAGCGCTATCTCATTCAGGACTGGATACTGCAATTCGCCGACGGCACGCCGACCTATTCCGAAACGTGGACCGCCGCGCAATGCTCGGACTGGCACACGTTCCGCGCGGTCGATGAAGAATGGGAGCGCACGCACTATCAGCGCCAGTCGACCATCGTCGGAATGATTACGAACGCGATCGGCAATGCGCGGCGCTCGGGCGCGGTCAAGCGCTTCGACAAAGCCTGGGTGAAGGTGCTCGAACATCATCTCGGCGCGTACAAGCACGCGGAATTCGGGCTCGGCACGGCGACCATGCACGCGCAGCGCTACGGCTACACGCAGATGATCAATAGCGCGATCCTGACCAATGCATCGTACAAACTGCGCTTCGCTCAGGACTTGACGTTGTATCTCGGCGAGATCGCGCTCGATCTGCCGGGCTTCGATCTCGACGCGGGCAAGGAGCACTGGCTCAACGATCCGATGTGGCAGGGCACGCGCCGCGCGATCGAAACCATCGGCGGCGCGACCGATTACCTCGAAAAGTATTTCGCGGTGAACGTCGTGTTCGAGCCGCTCGTCGGCGATCTCTTTCGCAGCGGCTTCATCATGCAAGTGGCTGCCGCGCAGAACGACTTCGTGACGCCGACCGTGGTATCCGCCGCCGAAGGCGACTACGAGCGCAATCTCGCCAACGCGGTCGAGCTGTTCCACATGCTCGCCAACGATCCCGCGCATGGCGATGCGAACCGCGCGCTCTTCGGCGCATGGCTCGACAAGCATGGCGCGCTCGCCGCCGATGCCGCGAAGCATCTTCAGCCGATCTGGTCCATTCCGCACGCGAAAGCCGCGCAATACACCGACGCCCTGAGCAGTTCGGTCGAGCGCGCGCAACTGATCGCGAAGGAAGTCGGCATTCCGTTTTCGCTCTCCATTCAAGCCTGAATCCACCGCGAACAGGAGCCGCTCATGTCAGTGCATACCGACAACATCTTCAAGCCGATCAAGGATCTTCGCTTCGATCAGACCATCTCGCATCAATGCGGCGTCACGATGAACGACAGCGTCGAGGCGCGCGCGATTGCCGAACTGATGGCGACGAAGCCGGGCATCACCGTGACGTATCTGCCCGCGATGATCCGCATCGACGGGCAGGGAAAGATCGAGTTCAAGATGGGCGAAATCAGCGACGTGCTGGGCCGCGAGATGACGCCACATCTGTTCGAGATATCGACATCGACGCATTACGGACGGATGGTGATGATCGACGACGATACCGTCGTGCTGTTCGGCAACATGGAAGACGCAATGGCCTACGAATGAAAACGTTCGCGGGTGCGCCCGCGAGCGACAACCCCACGGAGACAGCAACATGTTCAGAACCCAGGACGGCGAGGACATTTTCATCATCGACGGGCACGTTCATCTTTGGGACGGCAGCAAGGCGAACGTGAAGAACGTGCATGGCCAGCAGTTCATCGACTGCTTCTATGCGTATCACAAGAACCTGAGCCCGAAGGAATACCTGTGGCCGAAGGAAAAGTTCGACCAGTACGGCGAAGCGGTCATGTATGAAGACCTTTTCGTCACCGGTTACGACGACATGGCGATCTGCCAGCCGACCTATCTGACCGACTTCTACAAGAACGGCTTCAATACCACCGAAGCGAACTATGTGGTGAAGAAGAAGTATCCGCATCGGTTCATCGTGAACGGCGCATTCGATCCGCGTGACGGCGAAGCGGGGCTCGAACGTCTCGAGGAGCTGGCGCAGTTGTACAAGATTCAGGGCGTGAAGCTCTACACGGCCGAATGGCGCGGCGACAGCAAGGGCTACAAGCTCTCCGATCCGGGCGCGTACCGGTTTCTCGAACGCTGCGAGAAGCTCGGCATCAGGAACATTCACGTTCATAAAGGACCGACGATCCTGCCGCTCAATCGCGATGCGTTCGATGTCGCCGATATCGACGACGTGGCGACGAGCTTCCAGAACCTGAACTTCATCGTCGAGCATTGCGGCTTGCCGCGTCTCGATGACTTCTGCTGGATCGCCACGCAGGAGACGAACGTGTATGGCGGCCTCGCGGTCGTGCTGCCGTTCATCCACACGCGGCCGGAATACTTCGCGCATGTGATTTCGGAGCTGCTGTTCTGGATCGGCGAGGACCGCATTCTCTACGGCAGCGATTACGCGATCTGGTCGCCGAAGTGGCTCATCGACAAGTTCATGGCGTTCGAGTTGCCCGAATCGGTCGCGAAGGAAACGGGCGCGAAGCTGTCACTGGAGGCGAAGAAGAAAATCCTCGGGCTGAATGCGGCGCGTCTGTACGGCATCGATATCGAGGCGCAGAAGAAGCTGCTCGAACAGACGCCGCAAAGCGCGGTCGCGCACGCATGAGCGCCGCGAGCGCGGTGAGCGAACCGGCGGCGCAAGTGTGGGAGCGGCTCGCATCCGTCATCGATCCGGAACTCGACGAGTCGGTGACGGAGCTCGGCTTCGTCACGTCCGTCGATGTCGATGCCGATGGCGGCGTGAGCATCGCCTTCCGGCTTCCGACGTACTGGTGCGCCGCCAATTTCGCGTATCTGATGGCGGCGGACATGCGCGCGGCGATCGCGGATCTGCCGTGGGTGACGGGCATCGGCATTACGCTCGACGAGCACATGTACGCCAACGAGATCAATCGCGGCATGGCGCAGAACCTGTCGTTCCGGCAGGCATTCGGCGATGCCGCGAACGACGATCTCGACGCGGTGCGGCAGACATTTCTCGTCAAGGCATTTCAGCGCAGGCAGGCGGCGTTGCTCGCGCATCTGCTGGCGAGCGGGCGCGAAGCGGAGGCGCTCGTGCGGCTCACCATCGGCGAGCTTGCATCGCTTGCCGACGAGCCGGAACGCGCGCATCTGATCTCGCGTTACATGGAACGGCGTCACGTATGCGGCGGCGCGATGGACGAAGCGCAGCCCGCGTTCATCGACATACACGGCGCGCCGCTCGATCCCGCGACGCTCGGCGCGTATCTGCGCGAGTTGCGGCGCGTGGGCGTCAACGCCGAGTTCAACAGCGCGCTATGCCGCGGTCTTCTTGCGGCGCGTTACGACGATGTCGAAGAGAAGCCGGTTCGCTTCTATCCGCGAACGCGCGATGCATCGACGATACGGACATAAATCGAAAGACAGGAGACAGGAGCACACGATGCCGAACATCATGTTGCATGACGAAGAAGCGCGCGCGGCGCTCGGCCGGGGCGTGGGCAAGCTCGCGCGGGCGGTACGCGGAACGCTCGGGCCGAAGGGCATGAACGCGATCATCGACCGGCCGATCGGCTCGCCGATCATCTCGCGCGACGGCGTGAGCATCGCGAGCGAGATCGAGCTGGAAGATCCGTTCGAGAACATCGGCGCGCAGGTCGTGCGGGAAGTGTCGAAGCAGACGAACGACGTCGCCGGCGACGGCACGACGACCGCCACCGTGCTCGCCGATGCGCTCGTGCAGCAGGGCCTCGAATGTCTCGCGGACGGCGCGAATCCGGTCGAACTCGTGCAGGGCCTCGAAGCCGCGGTGAACGAAACGATCGACGCGCTCAAGCGTTCCGCGACGCCGCTTTCCGGACCGGAAGAAGTGCGCGCGGTCGCCGTGGTGGCCGCCAACGACGAATTCACCGGCGGTCTCGTCGCCGAGGCGCTGGAGCGCGTGGGCGCTGACGGCATCGTCGATGTCGAATACGGCTCGACCGTCGAGACGCGGCTCGAAGTGGTGGAAGGCATGGCGTTCGACCGCGGCTATCTTTCGCATCACATGGTGACGGATATCGAACGCATGCAGGTCGTGCTCGACAATCCGCTCATTCTCATGACGGATCAGCGCCTGCAAAGCCAGGACGACGTCGCCGCGATTCTCGCGCTCGCGAACGAGCACAAGCGCGCGCTCTTCATCATCGCGGAGGAAGTCGCGCCCGCGTGCGTCGTCACGCTGCTCGCCAATCGCGACAACGGAGGCTTTGGCGTCGCGGCGATTCATCCGCCCGAATACGGCCACTGGCGGCGCGCGATGCTCGAAGACATCGCGATCGTCACCGGCGGGCGCGTCATCGCGCGCGATCTCGGCGGCCGGCTCGACGCCATCGACATGCGCGACTTCGGCAGCGCGCGCCAGGTGCGCGTGTCGTCGAATCAGACGATCATCACGGCGGGCGCGGGCGATCCCGCCGCCGTATCGGCGCGACGCCAGCAGGTCGCGCGGCAATATGAAATGGCGCCGGAGAACGTCGAGCGCGACAAGTTCGAAGTGCGCCTCGCGAAGCTCTCGGGCGGCACCGCGATGATCCTCGCGGGCGGAGCGACGCCCGTCGAGCAGAAGCGCCGGCTTCATCTGATCGAGGATTCCATCAACGCGGCGCGCGCGGCGATTGCCGAAGGCGTGGTGCCGGGCGGCGGCACGGCGCTGCTGCGGGCATCGGCGCAACTCGACGGATTGATCGCGCGAAGCCACGGCGCCGCGCAACTCGGCGCGATGCTGCTCAAGCGCGCGCTCGCGAAGCCGTTGTTCACGATCGCGTCGAATTGCGGACTGGACGGCGCGTCGATCGTCGCGCAGGTGGCGAAGGCGGATCGCGCGACCGGACTGGACGCGCGCACCGGCGAGATCGCCGATCTGGCCGCGCGCGGGATCATCGATCCCGTGAAGGTGAGTTACAGCGCCGTGCGCAACGCGGCCTCCGTCGCCGCGCTGATCCTGACGACGCAGACGCTCATCGCGAAGAAGCCCGACATCACCGATCCGACGGCGGGCCCGGCGCTCGGCGCGGGCGCGGAGCTGCTCGGCCGCAAGTAGCGCGCGCTGCTGCGCTGCGACACAGCGCGCGGCGCCAACGGGGGCGTTTTCCCCGAGAGGACGAGAGACGCACGAGGTCTATACTCAGCGGACTGTGCTGCGCAATCGCCGGGCCAAGCCGGCGAATCCCGATGCAGCAGCCCCCGCGAGTCGCGCCGACGCCCGCCGCAAGAGCGGGCCGCGCTCCACCTCGCACGGAGGAGACACATGACGAGGCGCCTCATCGGTATGCCGGCTGGCGGCGGTCGCGCGAGCGACCCCTTCGTCGCCGGGTGGACGCGGCCCGACGCAAGCGCCGCCGATCACTCCGACACCGACACCATGCTCGCCTGGGAGCGTTTTCTCGCAGGCGAGATCAGCACGGCCGCGCCGACCGAACTGATCGCATCATGGAAACGAAGTCTGCAATCGGGCGTGAATCCGACCTCGGGCGCAGCGCCGTTCGCCGTGCATGGCGATGCGATCAACACGCTGCGCTGGCGGCATCGCGAACTGCTCGCGGCGTCCGACCGGCTTTTCACGGCCACCGCCGATCTCTTCGCGGATTCGTATTCGATCCTTCTCTTGACCAACGCCGACGGCGTGATTCTCAAGGCGGCCGGCGATCTGCGCACGCTCGACGCCGGCGAAAAGATCCATCTGATGACGGGCGGCGACTGGCGCGAGGCATCGGCCGGGACCAACGGAATCGGCACGGCGCTCGCCACGCGTCAGCCGACTTACGTGCACGGCTCCGAGCACTTCTGCGAAGGCATCAAGGCATGGAGCTGCGCCGCCGCGCCGATCTGCGAACCGGGGACCGGCGCGGTGCTCGGCGTGCTGGACATATCGGGGCCGCCATCGACGTATCAGATCAACAATCTGACGCTCGCCGTCACCGCCGCGCGCCAGATCGAAATGGTGCTCGCGGAGCAGGTGGCGCGCGAGCACATGCGTCTGCTGGCGTTCTGCTTGCAGCGGCTTTCCTCGACGGATGCCGCCGGGCTCATCGCCATCGACCGGCACGGACGGCTCGTGCACACGACGGCGCGCATCGCGTTGCCGGTCAATCCGGGCGAGCGCTTTCCCGGCATGGGCGAGCATTTTCCCGTCGAGGACTGGGCCAATCACCTGCCGCAAGGACTGCGGCCCGAGTGGTTCAATCCGGTCGTCGCGGACGGCGAAGCGATCGGCGCGATGCTGATCGTGCCGCAGCCTTCCGGCCTCTCGAATGCGTCGCGTCTTGCGGGCGGCGCGCGCCGCGTCGGGCCGCAAGTGCAGCCGCGCGGCGAAGCCGACCCGCAACGCAACCGCTTTGAGCAGATCATCTGCCAGAGCGCGGCGATGCAGCGCGCGATCGAACGCGGACGGCAGCTTGCGCGACGGCGCGTGCCGGTGCTGATCGAAGGCGAAACGGGCGTCGGCAAGGAGCTGTTCGCGCGCGCGATCCACGGCGAGGAATCCGACGAAGGACCGTTCGTCGCCTACAACTGCGGGGCGGCGTCGAAGGAACTGATCGGCGCGGAACTCTTCGGCCACGTGCGCGGCGCTTATACGGGCGCGACGGCGGAAGGACGTCCCGGACGATTCGAACTCGCGCATGGCGGAACGCTGTGCCTCGACGAGATCGGCGAATTGCCGCTGGAACTGCAGCCGGTGCTGTTGCGCGTGCTCGAAGAAGGGGTGATCTATCGGCTCGGCGATACGCAGGCGCGTCGCGTGGATGTGCGCCTGCTCGCCATGACGAATCGCAATTTGCGCGAGGAAGTCGAGTGCGGGCGATTCAGGGCGGACCTTTACTATCGCGTCGGCGTCACGCGGATTCGCATTCCGGGCCTGCGCGAGCGCGATGGCGACGTCGATCTGCTGATCGATCACTTCAACCGCTCGCTCGCGCTGCGTCACGGCGTGCCGGCGCGGCAGTTTCCCGACATCGTGATGGAAGTGCTGCGCGCCTATTCGTGGCCGGGCAACGTGCGCGAGTTGCGCAACGTGGTCGAGAACCTGTTGCTGACATCGAATGACGAGCGCGTCGCGCTGGTCGAGCTGCCGCCGGAAGTGCTCGATGAATCGCCGACCGTGCGTGACACGGTCATGTCGAACGCGACGCCCGGCGCGGGCAGCCTCGAGGAAACCGAGCGCTTCGCGATCGCGCGTGCGTTGCGGCATGCGCAGGGCAACATGGCGCAGGCGGCGCGCGCCCTAGGCGTGTCGCGCAGCACGCTGTATCGCAAGATGGAGCAGTATCGGCTTGCGGTCGACGAAAAGCGTTCGTAGCGCAAGCCGTTCTCGGATATCGCCAGCGCGCCGCGCCCTTACCGCAGCGAATAAAAAGTAACACCCGGTAAGGTTTGACGCGAAGTGTGCATTCATCGGGCATTCGATCTGTCGAGGTATGCCATATCGTTCGATACGGCGACTCAATCCGCCGACGCCCAATGAACGAACACATCTCTGAGAACGAACCAAACATGAATACACGAAAGAAGCTGCACAGCCCATCCATCGACTTGCGGCGCTGCGCGCGTCTCGTTGCGTGCGTGATGTTGACGTCGCTCGGCGCGATGACTGCATCGCATGCCGCGAGCTTTCGCTGTCCGCATGACGCGTCCGCGTCGGAGCGGCTCGTCTGTGCGGACCCGGAACTTTCATCGCTCGACGATAAGCTGGCCGCCGTTTTCCGCGAGGCGCACGACGCGACGACCGACGCGACCGCGCTCGATGCGGATCGCGTGGCGCAATGGCAATGGCGTCAGCGCAACTGCAAGGACAAGGCGTGCGTGACCGACTGGTACACGCGCCGCATCTCCGAGCTGCAAGCGGACGTCGCGCACGGAAAGAAGCAGACGGCCGAGCACATCAAGTACGGCATCGCCGAACAGCGGCTTGCGCCGTCGGCGGAAGCGGCCGTGCTTCGGATGAAAGGGCTGGACGGCGGGAAGGATGAACCGGCCGGCGCTGAATCGAAGACATCGGCCGATGTCGAAAAGAAGAGCGCCGTCGTCGGACAGGTGAACGTCGAACGGCTTCGCGCGGCGTCATCCGCACACTACGAGACCGCTGCTGCCGCTCCGTTGATGAACGCGAACATCACGCACAATCCCGCGCTTTCGACGCCATGCAAGAGCGACTGCGCGCAGCGGCAAGTGCGTATCGCTTTCTAGTTTCGGCTTGATCCGGTGAAGGGCGACGTGGAGGAACGCGTCGCCCCGAGCGCGTCAGCAGGCCAGCGCGCAGTAGATTCCGCCGAGCGTGCCCGCCGCGCCCAGACCCATTCCCAAAGCGATGTTTCCTACGGTGGTGGCGCATCCGCCGAGCATGAAGGCGAGCAGCAACGCGATGAGGGAAGTAATGAGTTTGCGCATGATGTAGCGATTCGGTTTGCGGTAGGCGGGAGAGACGTCTTCGACGTGCGGCATACGAGGCACGAGGCCGGAGCCGATCGTAGCAACGGCCAGTCGCATCCATTGCGCGGAAAAGACGTGGAAGCAGCGCGGCTCTTACCAACTATTTCGTGTTCCGCATTGACCGATGACCGCACCGCTGGCGGATAGGAGCCGTCGGCTTCTGTCATCATGGAGTCGCTTAGGCGAATCCAGGGGTGTCATGTCAGATCTCGAGCATGAGAACGAAATCCGCGAAAATGCGATGCACGAACGCGCCGCGAGCGAGGAGCACGACGAATCGGCGGTCGGCCGCACCGGCCCGCTGAACGAAGCGGCGCTCCTCGGGCGCAAGACGCCGCCGTGGCCGGATTCCGCGGCGGCCAATCCCGGTCAGCACGCGCCCGCCGGCAAGCCCGGCACGATGCGCGCATTGGCCGGTCTGCTGTTCGGCCTCGCGCTGCTCGTCGCGGGGAACGGCCTGTTTCAGACGCTGATTCCCTTGCGCATCCTTCAGTCGGGCTATTCGACGTTCGTCACGGGGCTGATCCAGTCGAGCTATTACGCCGGATTCATATTGGGCGCGGTCGTCAATCGGCGGCTGATCGATCGCATCGGTCAGCATCGGACGTTCGTCGCGTTCTCGGCGGCGGCCTCGATTCTCGCGCTCGCTTTCGGCGCGGCGCAGTCGCCCTGGGTGCTGGGCGGCGTGCGCCTTCTCACGGGCGTCGCGTTCATGGGCTTGTACACGTCCGTCGAAAGCTGGCTCAACGGCACCGTCGACAACGAGAAGCGCGGCCAGGTATTCGGTCTGTACGCGGCGATCAACTATCTGGCAGTGGGAAGCGGCCAGTTCCTGCTGAATGTGGGCGCGGGGTCCGGCGCGCAGCAGTTCTCGATCAGCGCGGCGCTCTTTGCGGCGGCGGTGTTGCCGGTCACGTTGATGGAAGGCTGGCCGGTGAAGGTGAACGATGCGAATCTCGATCGCGTGCCCGCGCGAAGCTGGGGAGAGAGCCTTCGCGAAATGATGGCCGTGGCGCCGCTGGGCGTGCCGGGCTGCATACTGACCGGCTTCATCTACAGCAACTTCTATGCGCTGATGCCCGTCTATCTGCAACGCTCGGGCTTCACGACGGAGGAACTCGCGACGTTCATGGGCGTTGCGCTGATCGGCGCTTTGCTGCCGCAGTTCCCGATGGGACGGCTGTCTGATCGCATCGACCGGCGGCGTCTGGTTCTATGGACCTCGTTGACATCGGCGGTGTTGAGCCTCGTGCTGTTCTGCCTGGATTTTCGCATCGTCACATGGTGCGCGACGCTGGCTTATGTCGCCGTGACGTTCACGCAATACGGGCTGATCGTGTCGCATGTGCAGGACCGCACGGAGTCGCATCTGCGCGTTGCAGTGTCGGCGATGCTGCTCGTGCTCTTTTCTCTCGGCGGCATGACGGGACCGACGCTGGCATCCGCGTTGATGACGCTCATCGGGCCGAGCGGACTGTTTCTCTTCAATGCGCTGTCGTGCGTATTGCTGGCGCTGAGTGCAAGGCACGCGCTTAGGCTATCCGCGCGGGCGGCCGGATGAAGCTCCCGTTATTTCCGCCCGGTCGTTGCTTCGCTCAGTCATAAACGATAACCTTGATTCGTTCGTGATCCGTCGAATGCTGGTCAACCGGAGACAACCGTCCCGTGAAGCGAGCCTGGTGTTTCTCCTGCATCGTCGCGTTGAGCGCGGTCGTCGGCGGTTGCAACAAGGACGGATCGCAAAAAGCCGCATCGGAAGCGGGTGCATCCGCGAGTCAGGCGGCGAGTCAGCCCGCGTCGGCCGCGAGCGGCGCGGCAGCGGCATCGGGCACGCAGCCGCACGGCGCGCTCGCTGCCATCGCCCGCGCGCAGTTGCCCGCGGAAGCCGCCGAAACGCTCCGTCTGATCAAAGCGGGCGGCCCGTTCCCTTTCAGCGAGGACGGCGTCCTGTTCCGCAACAGCGCGACCTTGCTGCCGGAACATCCGCGCGGCTATTACCGTGCATACACGGTTCGCACGCCGGGTTCGGCGGATCGCGGGCAGCGCCGGATCGTATGTGGCGGGCCGCGCAAGCAGACCCGCGACTGTTACTACACCGACGATTACTACTCGAGTTTCAAGCGCATCACCGAGTAATCGAAGACGTAGTCCAATGCGCCCGTTCGATCAAACCGAACGCTTCGCCGTGGCGCGCGAGGTCTTCGCGACTTCGCCGCTCGCATCCAGCACGGCGCCGCCCGTTTCGCGCGCGGCGTCATTCGTCGCATCGGCCAGATTCGTGATGAGCTCGCCGGACGATTGCGTCGCCGTCTGCGCGTCATCGGCGGCGGCGTTCGCCATGTCGCCGAACTTGATGCCATTGCGCTCGTACTGATTGCGCACTTCGCTCAGGATGTCGTCCTGCGTCGATGTGATGATCGACAGCACATGCTGGCCATACGATGCGGCCTTCTGAGGAAACTGCGCCAGCATGACCGATTGCCATCCGAGGACGTCGCCGGCGCCGGCTTCATCGCCTGCGCGCAGAAGCGCATTGCTTTCGTCGATGACCGTGCGAACCGTCTGCACGTTCAGTTCACCGAGCGCCTGCATGCCGCTTGCGAAGCGCCCCGTCATGTTGAGGAATGCCTGCAAATTGGCGCGCGCCAGCGACGGAACCTGATACGCGAAATAACCGGGATACTGAAACATTGACCGCTCCTTTTTAAAGTCGAATGTAAATCGGTAAAAGGAAATGCGGCGGCCGGACGCGGGCGATTCCGCGCGTTCCTGCACGCGCGGAGTCGATGGGTTTGTACGTTGCGTCTGACCGGCTGACCACGATATGACAGTTACGTGCATATCCGATGAAAATACGGCGACAAACGCCGATGTCATGCAGCCGTATTTCCCGTCTCAGACGTGAGCGATGCGCGGTGGTTCCCGCTTCAGCCAGTCGCGCAGCGGATCTGGTCCAGCGGGAAGCCGA
Source organism: Caballeronia sp. ATUFL_F1_KS39 (assembly GCF_023630985.1). Classification (NCBI taxonomy): domain Bacteria; kingdom Pseudomonadati; phylum Pseudomonadota; class Betaproteobacteria; order Burkholderiales; family Burkholderiaceae; genus Caballeronia; species Caballeronia sp. ATUFL_F1_KS39. The sequence continues at coordinate 21,754 of NZ_JALQDZ010000063.1, forward strand.
GTTCGTTGGCGGCGTCTTCGAGGTCGCTCAATGCCTGGCCGAAGACTTCGCCGATTTCTTCCGTGCCGACGAATAACTTTCCCGACCATATGTGTCCCTGCGATGGCGGAATGGCCAGTAGCGTAATCTTGTCGTTGTCGTCGTGCATCGCGGTTTCTCGTGACCCGTGAGAGGAGAAGGCCTTGGTCGATAGCAGATGAATTATCGGTCCGGCTGTGGGCCGAAAACTTAGCGGTCGGTCGTCCGTAACCCGTCCTTATGGAACACGACGCGTCGATGCTTTCGCGGAATGCTCGTTGCTAAAAGGAGCACGAGACTTCATTCATCCGAGGCAAGCATGGACGACTCCCAAACCGTCTATATCGGCAGCGAAGATCCGGACTCGCTCGACGCGCGCATTCTGTGCGACGAACGCTCGGCCTATCACGCGGCGCTGACGGGCGAAAGCGGGCAGCAGTGCGTGGCCGATGACGATCTGCGGAGCATCCGCGCGCGCTACGTGGTGGCGCGCAACGCGATGGGCGAAGCAATGGGATGCGGCGCGATCCGGCGGCAGAGCTATCACGCCGCCGAACTGATGCGGCTCTACGTTCGCCCGCAGTATCGCGGGCTGGAAGCGATCATCCTGTCGTATCTCGAAGAGGAAGCGCGTCTGCTCGGCTATCACACCGTCTGCGTCGTGACGACGCCGGGCGAGTCGAATGCATCGCGCTTTTGCGAAGCCAGCGGGTATCGCCGCACGCCGGCCGATGAGCGCGGCGCCGTGTGCTTCGAAAAAACGCTGCTCGATTCCGTCTGACTTTCAAAAGATGCATGCGGCATGCCGGTTGCTTTGCCGGTGAGCGCACATGCGCAACGCAAGCGCGAGCGGCGTAAATCGCGCAACCGGGAGGGAATCGTGGACGAACAGAAGGAGCAGGACCGCATCCGTCGACGTGCGTATGAGATCTGGGAGCGCGAAGGCAGTCCGGATGGTCGCGCCGAAGAGTTCTGGCAACAGGCGCAGGCGTCGATCGAAGCAGAGGACGGGCCGGATCAGTCCGGGCGCGAACCCGAGGCACACGGCGACGCGACGATCAAGTAGCGTCGCGTCGCAAGCGCGCGCTCATTTCAGCAACGTCATCTGCAGCACCTTGAAGATCACGAGCCCGACGGCGATCACCAGATAGCCGCGCAGCACGCCCATCCAGATGCGCGTGGCGAGTGTCATTTTCTGCGGGGCGAGCGTGTCGAGCGGCGGCATGCGCCATGTGTCGCGTTGCGCGCGATCGACTCTCGTGTGCGTTGCTTGCGCCGTCTTCGTGGTCTGTGCAAAGGCGCCCACGCGACGCAGCAGCACGCTCGCCGCGAAGCCGGCGATCGCCAGAACGGTGCCGCCGGCGAGCACGCCGATGATCGTCTCGCCGCTGATGTCCGGATACATCACGGCGGCCGTCAGGATGATCGACAGCATCACGAGCACCCAGATGACCGAGCCCGTGAACAGGTTCAGCTTCTTCGAGTTGACCCACGGACCGAGCACGGCGCGGTCGTTGCAAAGCAGCAGCAGGAACACGGTCGCGCTCGGCAGCAGCACGCCCGCGAGCGTCTGCACCGCTTCGGTCAGCAGGCCGAGCGGGCTGCCCGGAATCAGCACGATCGCGGCCGCGAGCGCGACGATGCCGAAGTAGACCAGATAAAAGCCCTTCGCGTCGGTCACGCCGCGATGCAGCGAGTGCCGGATCTTGAAGACGTCGCCGATGGCGTACGCGGTCGACAGCGACACGGCCGCGGCGCCGATGATGCTCGCGTCGAGCAGCGCGACCGCGAACAGCGTCGCGCTCGTGCGGCCCGCGTACTTTTCGAGGCCGGCGATGACGCCGCCGGCATCGGTGAAGCTGCCGAACTCGGGATGCCCGGCGAACAGCGCCGCGGTGAAGCTCATCATCGCGACCGAGCCGATCAGCACGAACGCAATGCCGATCCACAAATCGGCCTTCTCGTACTTCATGAAGCGCGGCGTGATGCGCTTGTCGATCACGTAGCTCTGCTGGAAAAAGAGCTGCCACGGCGCGACCGTCGTGCCGACGATGCCGATCACGAGCAGCATCACGTCCGACAGCTTCGCGTGCGCGGGCCAGTTGGGCACGAGAAAATCGCGCGTCATCTGCGACACCGGCGGATGTATCGCGACGAGCACCGGCACGAGCACGAGGCTCAGCACGCATAGCGCGACCGCGAAGCGCTCGAAGCGGCGGAAGTCGCCGGTGCTGACGGCGGCCATCGTCAGCGCGGCCGCGACGCAGACGCCCGCGACCTTGGGCAGCCCGAAAAAATCGAGCACGAACGTGATGCCGATGAACTCGGTGACGATCGTCAGCGCGTTGAGCAGGAACAGATCGATGACGCTGAAGGCGCCCCAGAACTTGCCGAAGCGCTGGAAGATCAGCCGCGCATGGCCGACGCCCGTCACTGCGCCCAGACGCAGCACCATCTCCTGATTCACGTACAGCACGGGCACGAGCAGCAGCATGGTCCAGAGCAAGCTCGTGCCGTAGTTCTGGCCCGCCTGCGTGTAGGTGCCGAACGCGCCTGCATCGTTGTCGCCGACCATCACGATGAGGCCCGGCCCGAGTATCGCGAGAAGCGTGCGCAAACGCGCCCGGCAAGACCCGCGCGGCGCCGTGTCGTGATGCGCGATGGAGCCGAAGGCGCCGCGAATATCGCCGACGTGCGCATCGTCGAGCACGGCGCTGCGTGGCGGGACGCCCGGTGGAGAGACGTTGGTTGGCGTGGACATGATGCACCCCGTGGCAAATATTGTTTATCTGACTTGACCGCCGTCCGGCCCGCGGATGACCGCATGCGCGCGCTTGGCGACAGGCGCGCGCGCACGGCCGACTGCGAGGCGGCGGCAGAACCAGACGGCGGACGCACGGCGGCATCACGCCATCTGGGGCGGATGGAGGTGCACGTTTGAGTGACTGCGAAGTACTACGGCGCGCACCGCTTGCCTGGGTGACAAACGGCGGCGTTGAAAAGGCGCGGACGTGAGTCGCTCAGGCGGAAATTTCGTTCGAAGGTCGACTACTGCAAGTGTCCAAGGCATTCGCCCAATCGTTGAAGATTGTGGATTTTATGGACCGCTTCAAAACCGCGTCAAGCGATGAATGTCCGTTGCGCGAAAATAATTCCGGCTCGCGTGGCGCTGAAATGTTTGCCCTTGAAGGCACGCGCGCGAACCTTTCAACGCGCGGCGTCGCCGTGCATACGAAGCGCGGACTTCAAAAACCTCAGGCGCGTTTCGTTTATTCGGTGGATCGCACGCACGAGGCGCGCGACGGATGCGGATCGGGACGGAGGATCGTATGGTGACGGACATTTCGCTGCGCGGCGCTGCGAAGCGCGTCGGCTGAACGCGAGGCCGGTGCGCCGATGGCCAGCAACGATGCCGTAGCGCAGAAGCCGCTCGCGAGCGTCGACACGCCGCTCGGCGACGACCTGCGCTTTCTGAGCCTTTCCGCGCGCGCGGAACTCGGGCGCATGCCACGCATCGAGTTGACGCTCGTCTCGAAGCGCGCGGACCTCGACTTCAGCCGCATCCTCGGCAAGCGCGTGAGCGTGTCGCTCAACGTGCCGAAGGCGAAGCCGCGCGTGTTCGCCGGCTATGTCGTGGGCTTCCGGCAAGCCGGCATGCGCGGACGGCTCCACATCTACGAGGCGGCGGTGCGGCCGTGGCTGTGGCTGCTCTCGCGGCGCAGCAATTGCCGCATCTTTCAGAACAAGACGGTCGAAGAGATCGTGAAGGCCGTGTTCGCCGATCCCGTCTACAAAGGGCTCGAATTCGGCGAGATCAAATGGAAGGCGAGCACGCGCGCGCATCCGCCGCGCGAATACTGCGTGCAGTATCGCGAATCGGACTTCAACTTCGTGAGCCGGTTGCTCGAAGACGAAGGCATCTACTACTGGTTTCAGGACAAGGATGGCAAGGAGTCGCTGATCCTGACCGATACGCTCGCCGCGCACGAGAGCGTCGCGGGCTGCGAATCGCTGCCGTACGGCGCGGTGCAGGCGGCGGCGCCCGACATCGAATTCGTCAGCGAGTGGCGCACGCATCACGCGATCGAAACGCATAACTGGCTGCTCACCGATTACGACTTCAAGCACCCGTCGCGGCCGCTGCAGAAGCAGGCCGCGAAGCACATGCAGGGCTTCGACGCGTTCTCCGGGCTCGAACATTTCGACTATCCGGGCGGCTATGTGGAAGCGGATCACGGCGAGAGCCGCGCGAAGTCGCGTGCGGACGAATGGCGCATCGAAGGCAGCGTGCCCGACGATCCCGGCATCAACTGGCATCAGGTCGAGGCGCGCACCAACAGCAAGAACGTGCGCGCGGGCGCGCTGCTCAAGCTGACGCGGCATCCGCGCGCGGACCAGAACACGCAATATCTCGTGACGCGCACGCGTTACGAGATCGAACTCGCCGATTACGAAGCCTTCGACGGCGCGCAGGCGAATCGCTGCGAATGCTGGTTCTCCGCGATCGACGCGAAGCAGGCGTTCGCGCCCGCCCGCACGGCGCGCAAGCCGTTCGTGCAGGGACCGCAGACGGCGGTCGTGGTCGGGCCGGGCGGCGACGAAATCTACACCGATCAATATGGCCGCGTGAAAGTGCAGTTTTTCTGGGACCGGCAGGGCAAGCGCGACGAGAACAGTTCGTGCTGGATCCGCGTATCGCAGCCTTGGGCGGGGAAGGGCTGGGGCGCCATCGCGATTCCGCGCATGGGCCAGGAAGTGATCGTCGATTTTCTCGAAGGCGATCCCGACCGGCCGATCATCACGGGACGCGTCTACAACGCCGAACAGATGCCGCCTTACGATCTGCCCGCGAACATGACGCAGTCGGGCATCAAGAGCCGGTCGAGCAAAGGCGGAAGCGGCGCGAACTGCAACGAACTGCGTTTCGAGGACAAGAAGGGCGCCGAGCAGGTGCTCATTCATGCCGAGAAGAATCAGGACATCGAAGTCGAGAACGACGAGACGCACTGGGTCGGGCATGACCGCAAGAAGAACATCGATCACGACGAAACGACGGTCGTCAAGCACGACCGCACCGAAACCGTGGGCAACAACGAGAAGATCGACGTCGTGATGAACCGCACGGAAACGGTCGGCGTGAACGAGAGCATCACGATCGGCGCGAACCGCACCAAGACCGTGAAGGCGAGCGAGACCGCGACGGTTCTCCTGCAACGCACGCACAGCGTGGGCATCAACGAGACGATTACCGTCGGCGCGGCGCAGGAGGTGACGATCGGCGCGTTCCAGGTGGTGACGGTCGGCGCGTATCACACGGAGACGATCGGTGCGAGTCAGACGGTCAGCGTCGGCTCCGGCCAGACCGTCACGGTGGGTTCGGATCAGACCGTGAGCGTCGGCGGCAACCAGGCGACGAGCGTAACGGGCGATCAGTCGCTCAGCGTCGGCGGCGGGCAGACGGTGTCGGTCGCGAAGGACGCGAGCGAGTCGATCGACGGCGCGCAGTCGAGCACGGTGGCGAAAGGGCGCACGACGTCCGTCGGCGAGGATGACGCGCTCAAGGTGGGCAAGACCCTCACGATCAACGCGGAAGAATCGATCAGTCTCGTTACGGGCGATGCCAGCATCGTCATGAAGAAGGACGGCACGATCCAGATCAAGGGCAAGGACATCAGCCTCAAGGGCAGCGGCAAGATCAGCGTGACGGCGGATAGCGACGTCGTGATGAAGGGAAGCAAGATTCTTCAGAACTAGCGCGCCATGGTTCCCGTTTCGAGCGGCGATGCGATGACCGTTCGACATGGCCCGACACGACCGGCCTTCCCGCGTCCGGCAAGTCTTATATAAGACATAAGACATAAGACGTTTGACGCAACGCAGCGTCGCAATTAGAATAGCGGGCAACGCAGTGCCCAGAACATCCCGGCTTGTTTGCAAAGCCTTCACTGAAACGCAAAGGCAACGGTCCCCCCATGCTGGAAAACTTTCGTGCTCATGTAGCCGCGCGCGCCGCGCTCGGTATTCCTCCGCTGCCGCTGACGGCGCAGCAGACCGCCGAACTGGTCGAGCTGCTGACGAACCCGCCCGCAGGCGAAGAGCAGGCTCTGCTCGATCTCATCACCAACCGCGTGCCCGCCGGTGTGGACGAAGCCGCGCGCGTCAAGGCGGGCTTTCTTGCCGCCGTGGCCAAGGGCGAGACCGCCTGCGCGCTGATCTCGCGCGCGCGCGCCACCGAGCTGCTCGGCACGATGCTGGGCGGCTACAACATTCAGCCGCTGATCGAATTGCTCTCCGACGCCGAAGTCGGCACGGTGGCAGCGAACGCGCTGAAGAAAACCCTGCTGATGTTCGACCAGTTCCACGACGTCAAGGAACTGGCCGACAAGGGCAATGCCAACGCGCGCGCCGTGCTGCAAAGCTGGGCCGACGCCGAATGGTTCACGAGCCGTCCGGAAGTGCCGCAGAGCCTGACCATCACCGTGTTCAAGGTGACGGGCGAAACCAACACCGACGACCTCTCGCCCGCGCCGGACGCCACCACGCGCCCCGACATCCCGCTGCATGCGCTCGCCATGCTGAAGAACGCGCGTCCCGGCATCACGCCGGAAGAAGACGGCAAGCGCGGTCCGGTCAAGTTCATCGAATCGCTGAAAGAGAAGGGCCATCTGGTCGCGTATGTGGGCGACGTGGTCGGCACGGGTTCGTCGCGCAAATCGGCCACCAACTCGGTGCTGTGGTTCACGGGCGAAGACATTCCGTTCATCCCGAACAAGCGTTTCGGCGGCGTGTGCCTGGGCGGCAAGATCGCGCCGATCTTCTACAACACGATGGAAGATGCCGGCGCACTGCCGATCGAACTCGACGTGTCGAAGATGGAAATGGGCGACGTCGTCGAACTGCGTCCGTACGAGGGCAAGGCGCTGAAGAACGGCGAAGTGATCGCCGAGTTCCAGGTCAAGTCCGACGTGCTGTTCGACGAGGTGCGCGCCGGCGGCCGCATTCCGCTGATCATCGGCCGCGGACTGACGGCGAAGGCGCGTGAAGCGCTGGGTCTGGCTCCGTCGACGCTGTTCCGCCTGCCGCAGCAGCCGGCTGACAGCGGCCGTGGCTTCTCGCTCGCCCAGAAGATGGTCGGCCGCGCGTGCGGTCTGCCGGAAGGCCAAGGCGTGCGTCCGGGCACGTATTGCGAACCGAAGATGACCTCGGTCGGCTCGCAGGACACCACCGGCCCGATGACCCGCGACGAACTGAAAGACCTGGCGTGCCTCGGCTTCTCGGCCGACCTCGTGATGCAGTCGTTCTGCCACACGGCGGCTTATCCGAAGCCCGTCGACGTGAAGACGCATCAAACGCTGCCGAACTTCATCAGCAACCGTGGCGGCATCGCGCTGCGTCCGGGCGACGGCGTGATCCACTCGTGGCTGAACCGCATGCTGCTGCCGGACACCGTCGGCACCGGCGGCGACTCGCACACGCGCTTCCCGATCGGCATCAGCTTCCCGGCGGGCTCGGGTCTCGTCGCCTTCGCGGCCGCCACCGGCACGATGCCGCTCGACATGCCGGAGTCGGTGCTCGTGCGCTTCAAGGGCAAGATGCAGCCGGGCGTCACGCTGCGCGATCTCGTCAACGCGATCCCGCTGTACGCGATCAAGGCGGGCACGCTGACCGTGGCCAAGCAGGGCAAGAAGAACATTTTCTCGGGCCGCATCCTCGAGATCGAAGGTCTGCCGGATCTGAAGGTCGAGCAGGCGTTCGAACTGTCGGATGCATCCGCCGAGCGTTCGGCCGCCGGTTGCACGGTGCATCTGAACAAGGAACCGATCATCGAGTACCTCAACAGCAACATCACGCTGCTGAAGTGGATGATCGCGCAGGGCTATCAGGACCCGCGCAGCCTGCAGCGCCGCATCAAGGCGATGGAAGCATGGCTCGCCGATCCGCAACTGCTGCAACCGGATGCGGATGCCGAATACGCCGCCGTCATCGAAATCGATCTGGCAGACGTTCACGAGCCGATCGTGGCCTGCCCGAACGATCCGGACGACGTGAAGACGCTGTCGGACGTGGCCGGCGCGAAGATCGACGAGGTGTTCATCGGTTCGTGCATGACGAACATCGGTCACTTCCGCGCGGCGTCCAAGCTGCTTGAAGGCAAGCGCGACATTCCCGTCAAGCTGTGGGTCGCGCCGCCGACCAAGATGGACCAGAAGCAACTGACGGAAGAAGGTCACTACGGCGTGTTCGGCACGGCGGGCGCGCGCACCGAAATGCCGGGCTGCTCGCTGTGCATGGGCAATCAGGCGCAGGTGCGCGAAGGCGCGACGGTTATGTCGACGTCGACGCGCAACTTCCCGAATCGTCTCGGCAAGAACACGAACGTGTATCTCGGCTCGGCGGAATTAGCGGCCATCTGCTCGCGCCTGGGCAGAATTCCGACGAAGGAAGAGTACATGGCCGACATGGGCGTGCTCAACGCCAATGGCGACAAGATCTATCAGTACATGAACTTCGACCAGATCGAAGACTTCAAGGAAGTCGCCGACACCGTGCAGATGTAAGCGTGCTGTCGGGCTACGGCGAGCGGTTTCGTCGTAGCGTCGCGCAATGGCGCCGCGGGCTGAATGCCCGCGGCGCTTTTTTTTTGCGCGAGGGTCGTCGAATGGATTACCTCATATGTGCGCGCCCGTTTTCTACGCGCGTTCACTTGTTCGCCCCGTATGTCGGCGACGCCAGAGTTTCATGATGACCTTATAGGCGACGATGGCCACAAGCAGGTCGAGCGCCGCCATAGAGAACACGTAAAGACCATCATAGTCACGGACACCGAGCCAGTCGGAGACACCGATTAAAATTTCCTGTTGCCGCAGCGTCAGCGGCGTCGGATAGGTATGTACGTAGCGAGTCGCGAGCAGAAATAGCCCAATAAACAGCGCGGATTTCAGCGAAAGGATCGCCACCCTACGGGCAAGTGTTGCCAATGGTAATCACCTCGATTACGCCATATGCGCGTAAGCCGGTGGCACCGACGGGCACTGTTGGCGATTGCAAGAGAGCCTGCCGCAGCCTTTGAAAATCCGCAACGCTTTGAAGCGTAATGCAGCCGAACGACACACCCGAACCGCCGATCGGATGAAGGCGAAAGTTCCCTCTATTAACGCCGTTCACCCAAGTCCAATCATCGATCAGTCCGTCATCGCGGTAGAGTGCGAACCATTCGCCGTGATATGACGGACGTCCGGCCACAGTATTCAACGTATCCTTGGCCCATGCATATAACTGCGAGCCAATCCCGCCAGTAGGTCTATCGACGATCCAGTAACGACCGGAAGGGATCGGGCCTTTATCGACCACCGCCGTGCAGCCCCCCCGATTGCGATAGGCTTTATCGCCGGAAAACGCCGCGTACGCCCCGACACCAGCCATGACAAGCGTCAGCATCGGCGCATTATCGACCACGAACTTGCCCTGCAGAGCCATCTCGTTCCCCCGAGCCTAGCGTTCCGTCCACGCGTCGGAGAACTTGATGTTGCCGTCCAGGTAGTGCCAGGTGATGTTGTCATACATGAGCGATACGGCCTCGACGTGATTGAGCTGGCTCATGCTGGCGATCTTCGTGTTCGCGAAACCGGGATGAACGCCGGCCACTTTCACGCCCTCCAGCAGCATCGTGAAGTAGTTTTCCTCCCGGCCCGCGTCATTGATCCGATAGAACCTGATCTCGGCAGATCGAAGCGTTTGCCCTTTGGCAACCGCTTTGTACAGATACGGGCTGGCCGCATCGAACTCTTTTTCGATCGACATGGGCGCGTGTATGCGCGTGCCGGTAATCCTGCCGGCGTTGCCATCGACGGGAAGCGTCAGGCCGTGTCCAAAGCCGATGATCTCGATGCTGCCCTCGCGCCCTTGCACGGAGACACTGCCCTTGATCGGCGAACCGCCATCGTCCTTCAGCCACATGTATGCGGGAATCGGCATGGTTGTTTCGCTTAATTCGTTTGGAAGCCGAAACAATGGAGTAAGACACATCAACAGCGCAATACGCTTTTTCTTAACAAGGTCGATTGAGTGGCGAAGTAGACAGCGCATGATTTTGTCGCCGTCGCGGACGAAAACGAGCCGCCCCGATATCATCCCCAATCCATCAGCCCCAACCCTGCCGACATCCATGGAAAAAGCTTTCAGCGACGCCGATCGCGAAGCCGTCTACCGCGCGATCCGCGAGCGTCGCGACATGCGTCACTTCGTCGGCGATCCGGTGTCGCCGCACGTCATGCAGCGCCTCATCGACGCCGCGCTGCACGCGCCGAGCGTCGGCTTCATGCAGCCGTGGCGCATCCTGCGCATTACCTGCGCGAACCTACGCGCGCGGTTGCGCGATGCGGTCGAACGTGAACGCGTGCTGACCGCCGATGCGCTCGGCGAACGCCGCGATTCGTTCATGCGGCTCAAGGTGGAAGGATTGCGCGAGTGCGCCGAAGTGCTGGTGATGGCGCTGATGGACGGCCGCGAGCATCATGTCTTCGGACGGCGCACGCTGCCCGAGATGGACCTCGCTTCCGTCGCGTGCGCGATCCAGAACATGTGGCTCGCGGCGCGTGCCGAAGGGCTGGGAATGGGCTGGGTCTCGCTGTTCGATCCCGTGGAAGTCGCCGCGCTGCTCGACATGCCCGCCGGCGCGCGGCCCGTGGCCATTCTTTGCGTCGGGCATGTCGAACGCTTCTACGATGCGCCGATGCTCGAAAGCGAGCGTTGGGCGGCGCGCCGTTCGACAGAGGAATGCGTCTTCGAGAATACGTGGCCGTCTCGGAAGGACGGATGAATTTTTTCGCGATATCTGTCCATCGGCGCACGGCCCGCGCGTCATCGTGATGGCGCCCGGATGATCCGGCCGCATCGACCTTGTGACGGAGGCTCACATGCACTATCTGCTGATGATCTATTCGGACGAAAACCGCTGGAACCAGATGACCGACAGCGAGCGGCAGCAGGGCGTCGCCGCGTATCAGGCGTACACGGAATCGTTGAAGAAGGCGGATGCGCTCGTCGGCGCGAACCGCCTGCAGCACACGAGCACGGCCACGACGGTGCGGCTCGTCGACGGGAAACCGCAAGTGCTCGACGGGCCGTTTTCCGATACGAAGGAGCAGCTCGCCGGCTATTACCTGATCGACGTGCCCAATCTCGACGCGGCGATCGCGTGGGCGTCGCGCTGTCCCGGCGCGGCGCACGGCCTCATGGAAGTGCGTCCGGTGTGGACCGCGCCTTACGATGCGCCATCCGCCGGATGAGCGAGCCCGCTGACCGTGCGAGCGCGGTAGCGGAATTGGTCGCGCGACGCAACTACGGCAAGCTCGTCGCGCTGCTGGCGATGCGTACGCGCGACGTCGCCGCAGCCGAGGACGCGCTCGCCGACGCGTTCGCGGCCGCGCTCGCGGACTGGCCGAAGCGCGGCTGCCCGGCGAATCCCGAAGCGTGGCTGATGACGGTGGCGCGCCGCCGGGCGATCGACGGCGCGCGCCATCGCCGGGTCGGTGAAGACGTCGCGCATCAACTGACGATTCTCTCCGGCGAAATCGACGAGCACGAAGCCGGCGCATTGCCCGACCGGCGGCTCGGGCTGCTGTTCGCGTGCACGCATCCCGCGCTCGAGGCCGCGATCCGCACGCCGCTGATGCTGCAAGTGGTGCTCGGGCTCGAAGCGAAGACGATCGCTTCCGCGTTTCTCATGTCGCCCGCCGCGATGAGCAAACGCCTCGTGCGCGCGAAGAACAAGATCCGCGAAGCCGGCATTCCGTTCAGCGTGCCGGAGCGCGAAGACTTGCCCGGCCGTCTCGACGCGGTGCTCGAAGCCGTGTACGCGGTGTATGCCGAAGGATGGACGGATCCGCTCGGCGGCGATGCCGCGCGGCGCGATCTGACCGGCGAGGCGCTGTTTCTCGCGCATCTGCTCGTCGACTTGCTGCCCGATGAACCGGAGACGCTCGGCCTTCTTGCGCTGATGCTCTACGCCCAGGCGCGATGCGACGCTCGACGCGATGCGGCCGGCGACTACGTGCCGCTGTCGGCTCAGGATCCGTCGACATGGAACGCGCCGATGATCGACGCAGCCGACAGGCTGCTGCGGCGCGCGAACGCTTTCAACGCGATCGGACGGTTTCAGCTGGAGGCCGCGTTGCAGTCGGCGCATGTGCATCGCTGCCGCACGCATCGGCCGAACTGGGACGAGATCGTGCAGCTCTACGATGCGCTGTTCGGGATCGCGGCGTCGCCGGTGGTGGCGGTGAACCGCGCGCTCGCGCTGGCGGAACGCGACGGCGCGCGGGCGGCGCTCGATGCGCTCGCGCCCTACGCGGACGATCCGCGCCTCGCCGACTATCAGCCGTATTGGGCGGCGCGCGCCGATCTGCTCGCTCGCGTCGGCGCGACGGACGAGGCGCTCGCCGCCTACGATCTCGCGATCGGACTGGAGCGCGATCCGGCGGTGCGCCGGTTCTTGCAGCGCAGGCGCGCCGCGGTGTCAGCGGGCGGGCGATGAACGCTCGGTTCCAGGCGTCGCGGGCTGCGCCGCGTTTCGCACATGCGTCAGATCGACCGCGTTGGTTCCGTCGCCGTGATCGTATCCATCGATGTGGGGCAGCGCCGGCACGGTGTCGTCCTTCTCCAGCCAGTTGTCGCTCTTGTACGTGGCCGAGCGCGCCTGCATGTAGCCGTAGCGATCCGCGGCGATCGCCTGAAGCTGCGACGCGTCGCGAACGATCACCGGCCTCAGGAAGATCAGAAGGTTCGTCTTCTGCCGGCTTTTCGTCTCGTGCCTGAATAGCGATCCGAGCACCGGAATCTTCGAAAGCCACGGGATTCGGGAATTGCCGTTCGTGTAGTTGTCGCTGATCAGTCCGCCGAGCACGACGATCTGGCCGTCGTCCGCGAGAATGGTCGTCTGCAGCGAGCGCTTGTCGATGCTGTAGCCGCCCGCCTGATCCGCCGTGCCGTTCTGCACGCTCGAATCTTCCTGATAGACCTGCAGCGTCAGCGTTCCGCCCTGATTGATCTGCGGCTTGACGTTCAGCATCACGCCGACATCCTTGCGGTCGTACGTGTTGAACGCCGATACCGATGACGAGCTCGTCGTGTTCGTCGAATAAGACCCGGACTCGATGGGAACATTGGTGCCGACGAGAATGCGCGCCTCGTGATTGTCGAGCGTGACGAGGCTCGGCGTCGACAGCACGTTGACATCCGAGTTCGACTGCAATGCGCGGAACAGGCCCTTGGTGCCGAGGATATTGCCGAATCCCGCGACCAGGCCGACGTTCGTCGTGGTCGCGGCGACGGACTGCAGCCCCGCAGCCGTCAGCCATTCGATGCCGAATTCGCCTTCCTTGTCGGAAGCCACTTCGATGATGAGCGATTCGATATACACCTGAACCTTGCGCTGATCGAGCCGCGCTATCACGGTGGCGAGGTTTCTGAACACCGGTTCGGGCGCGGTGATGATGAGCGAATTCGTGGACACGTCCGCGACGACTTCGCCGCTTCCTTGCTCGTCCTTGTCATCGCCCGAGCGCGTTTGCATCCCGCCGAAAGGGCTTTTCGAGGAAGACGCCGACGATGACGTCGCGCTCACCGACGATGCCGAATCCGTGCCGCCCGGCAGCGGCGGCAGCGTGCCGTTGCTGCTCGGAAGCCCCGACGAGCTTTGATTGCCGCCGCCGTTGCCCGAGCCCGATTGCGAATCGCCGCCGCCTGTCTGGCCGAGAATCCGTCGCAGCGTCTTGGCGATATCGGTGGCGTCGGCGTTGCGCAGGCTGACGATATGAATGTTGCCCGGCGCGCGCGTCGGCGTGTCCAGCTTGACGATCAGCGATTCGGCGTCGGACAGCCGCGCGGCGCCGCTCGACCGAAGCACGACCGCGTTGCTTCTCGCGTCCGGCGTGACGACGACCTTCTGCGTCGGATCGCTGTTGCCGATGCCGTTCAGATCCAGCAACTTCTGCGCTTGTTGCGAGACGGCCGTCGCATCCGCGAAATTGAGCTGCACGACCGCGATATGCGGGCTCGACGCCCCTTCGATGCCCGCGATGATCGACGCGATCCTGCGCACGTTATCCGCATAATCGGTCACGATCAGCGTGTTGTTGCTCGGGTTGGCGGCAATCGTGTTGTTCGGGGAAATCAGCGGCCGCAGCGTCGGCAGGATACTGTTCGCGGACTCCCTGCGAAGCTGAAATACCTGCGTGACGATCTGATCGCCCTTCGCGACGGGCTGATTGCCGACATAGGTCGGCACGCCCTGAACCTTCGCTTCCGATTCCGGCACGACCTTGAGTACGCCGTGATCCTGCAATAGCGCGAAGCCCTGCATACGCAATGCGGATTGCAGCGTCTTGAGCGCTTCGTCTTCGGGAACCGGATTCTCGGAGACGAGATCCAGTTGTCCCTTCACGCGCGGATCGACGATGATCGTCTTGCCCGTGGCGAGTCCGATCGCGCGCACGACCTCGTTTATATCGGCATGCGAAAAATTCATCACGACGGCGGCGAACGGCACACGCGGATACGCAACGAGGAAAGTTATCCCCGCGACGAATGCGGTTCTTGCAAGAGATCGCGACAGGGCGCGGCGAAAACGGTCTTGGATCGGGAGAGTTGTCAAATCGGCGGGCGATGTAGTTGGCTTCAGCGCAGACAGGAAATACAGGCAAAAAAGCGCGCTGCGGGGACTATACGTGCCGTTCGATGACTAAAGGACTACAGGTAAGGTTTCGATAGGATTGCAGAGCCGTTCAAGGCGCGCGATGACGGTTCGACTATCACAAGATGTTTCGCAATCCTTCTTTAGAGCGAAGGCACTCGCACCGATCGACGACACAACCTGTTTCCCGGAGAAATAGTTGGTAAGAAGATCGTCGCGTGCGAGTGCCGGGCGCGCTTACTTGGCCGCGCCGACGAGCTTGAACGAGTCGAAAGCGGGATCGATGGGCGTGTGGCCGATATGCGTCAGCGCTTCCGCGACGAGCGGCTCGCACGCGCTGTAGTCGGAGTTCATGCTGTCGACGTGCGCCTGGGGAAAGTTCACGGACAGCACCTTGCCGCCCCAGCGTTCGGTGGTCGCGGTCATGCTGCACTTGCCGGCGCCGCCGATCTTCAGATCGAGCAGGATCACGTTCATTTCGAACGCCGCATCCGAATTCGAGAAGTTCCACTGCATCACCATGCGGTCGCCCGGCGTATTCGTATCCACGAGTTTCATCGTCTTGTCGGGAATGCCGACCGCTGCGACGAGATCGAGAACATTCGATCCGATGAGCGCGCCGGAATCGCTGCGCGCCTCATGTGTCCGGTAAGCCGCGCATCCGGAAAACAGCGTCACGAACAGCAGAAAAATCAGGGTAAAAGGCCGCACGACAACTCCTCCGTCGAAGTAGATGGAATCCCGCAATTGGAAGAAATGCAGAGTGGGCGCCGTGAAAACGGGCGCGCAGACGGGAACCAGCAAGAAGGCGACCCAGGCGGCCGCGCGGCGCGTTTGTCTCTCGCCGATTGCCTTTCGGAATATTTCGCGGCGGTCCGCGTGAGGTATTAACTACCGCTCCATCAACGTCCATCGGGCAAAGTCGCCGCGACGGGCATCAAGAATCCGTTTGGGCCGCCGACATATCGTGCATGGCCTCCGGTGCCACACACGAATAGGCCCCGCGAATTGCGAGGCTCATCACCGCCGGACGCCGCAACGTCAAAGATGCGCGCGCAGCCAGTCCCATGCGAGCGGCCCGCAGATCACGCCCCACGTAAGCAAGCCGATGACGATGGCCACCGTGACCGCCGCGCTGCCGCAGTCCTTGGCGCGTCCGGAGAGTTCGTGACGTTCGAGCGAAATGCGGTCGATCGCCGCCTCAATGCTGGAATTGATCAGCTCGACGAGCAGCACGAGCAGCACCGAAGCCGCGAGCAGCACGCGCTCGGCGGCGCCCACGGGCACCGCGAACGCGATCGGCAGCAGCACGGCCGCGACGCACACCTCCTGGCGAAACGCGCTCTCCTCGCGCCAGGTCGCGGCGATGCCGTCGCGCGAATGGCGCAACGCGAAAAGGCCGCGCAGCAGGCCGCTGCGCTTGACTGCGGGCTTCGCGATCCGCTCGGCGTGGCCGGATTTTTCGGATGCGGAAGACGTAGCGGATGAGGAACGGGATCGAACCATGTCGCGATGTGGCGCTTTTTTTGATGAAGGACGGCTGAGGTGATACAAATTGTCACAAATTATGCTACTGTTGCGTCCGCTTTTCAGCGGCAAAGGCGCGTCATCGCACAGACCGGCGCGATGAACGCAGCAGCCGCGCGACCGCACCCGCGTCGCGGATCACGCACGCCCCGACGCCTCGCTTCGTGCATCGCACGCTTGCCCCGATTCTTTCCCGCTCTTGCTGCATTCGTCCCGGTTGCCGCGCGCGCCGCTCGCCTGGCGATCCGATTGTCGTTGCGCCTCCGTCACGATGCCATAGCGGGCAGCGCGGCGCGCGGCCGTGAATTCCGTAGCTGACTCGCCGATGAAACCAGTCGTCTCGTTCTGCCTCTCGCTGGCGATGGCCGCCAGTGCGCTTTTCGCCGGCGTCTGCGCCGAAGCGGCGCCGCCGGCCGTCAATCCGGACGCCGCTGCCAGCGCCGACGCCGGCTCGATCCACGTCCCGTTCTCCGCGCTCGGCGCGTATCAGCCGATGCATCTGCGCGGCCTCGAAGATACGCGCTCGATCGTGCTCGGCGTGCGGCTCGACCGCGTCGTGACCGGCGCGCGCCTGCGTCTGCGCTACACGTATTCGCCCGCGCTCCTGTTCGCGCTGTCGCACGTCAAGGTGTCGATCAACGGCGAAGCGATCGCCACCGTGCCGTTCGACAAGGAGCACGCCGGCGCGATGCTCACGCAGGACATCCCGCTCGATCCGCGCCTGCTCACGGACTACAACCAGTTCGGGCTGCGCTTCATCGGCCATTACACGCTCGATCATTGCGAGGATCCGGCGAACACGGCGCTGTGGGCCGACATCAGCCCGACGAGCGAATTCATCCTCGATACCGCGCCGATCAGGCTGCCGAACGATCTCGCGCTGCTGCCCGCGCCGTTCTTCGATGCGCGCGATGTGAGCCGTCTCACGCTGCCGTTCGTGCTGCCCGCATCGCCGGACAGCGCGACGCTCAAGAGCGCGGGCGTGCTCGCGTCGTGGTTCGGCGCGCTCGCGGATTACCGTCAGGCGCGCTTCCCGGCGATGAACACGCTGCCCCCGAACGACCACGCGGTCGTCGTCGGCACGCGCGCGCAATTGCCGGCGGGTCTCGCGCTTCCCGATATCGACGGGCCGACGATTCTCGTCGCCGACAATCCGGCGTCCAAGGATCGCAAGCTGCTCGTCGTGACCGGCCGCAACGGCGCCGAAGTCGACGATGCCGCGTATGCGCTCGTGCTCGGCCGCACGGCGATGTCCGGCGATGCGGCGAAGGTCGCGCATGTCGACATCGGCCAGCCGCGCGAACCGTACGACGCGCCGCGCTGGATGCCGACGAATCGCCCGGTGCAGTTCAAGGAACTCGTCGACGACGTGTCGCAGCTTCAGGTCGCGGGCAGCGAGCCGGAGCCGATCCGCCTGAACCTGCGCGTGCCCGCCGATCTGTTCTCGTGGAACAGCGTCGGCGTGCCGCTCAACCTCAAGTACCGGTACACCGCGCCGACGGTGCAGAACAACTCCGCGCTCGCCATCGACATCAACGAGCAACTCGTGAAGTCGTTCCGGCTGCCGCCCGCCAAAACCGATGACACGCAAGGCCGCCTGCAATTGCCGCTGCTTTCGGGCGCGCCGGGCGGCACGGCCAACGCGCTGGACATTCCGGCGTTTCGCGTCGGCAGTTCGAACCAGCTGCAGTTGCGCTTCAACCTCGATTCGCAGAAGCAGGGCCTGTGCGCGGGCGTGCCGACCAATCCGGCGCGGGCGGCGGTCGACCCGGATTCGACCATCGACTTCTCCGGCTTCGTGCATTACGCGCAACTGCCGAATCTCGCGTACTTCGCGAACAGCGGTTTTCCGTTCACGCGCTACGCCGATCTGTCGCAGACGGCCATCGTGATTCCCGCGCGTCCCGCCAATGCCGAGATCGAAGCGATGCTGACGATGCTCGGCCACATGGGCCAGTGGACCGGCTTTCCGAGCCTGCGCGTGACCATCGCGCGTCCGGACGATGTGCCCGCGCTCGCGCAGAAGGATCTGCTCGTGATCGGCGGCGCGCCGTCGTCGCCGGTGTTTTCGCGCTGGCACGATGCGCTGCCGCTGTCGATCGCGGGTTCGGCTGCGGGAACGCCGTCGAAGGAGGGCATCGCGCGGGCGTCGTTCTCGGTCGGCGAGCATTGGCGCGATGGCGCGCGTGTCACGCACGGCGGCGCATCGCTGGATCAGAACGGGCCGCTCGCGGCGCTGATGGGCTTCCAGTCGCCCGGAACGAAGGGGCGCAGCATCGTCGCGCTCGCGGCGACCGGCGACGGCCATCTCACCGATCTGCTCGACGTGCTCGAACGCGCGGATCGCCTGTCGCAGATTCAGGGCGATGTCGCGCTCGTGCGGCACGGCGGCGTGGACAGCGCGCGCGTCGGCGAGACGTATGTCGTCGGCTACGTGCCGTGGTACGCGAAGCTGTGGGGCCACGCGATCCGTCATCCGGCGCTGCTCGGCCTCGCCGGCGCGCTGGCGGGCCTGCTGCTCGCGATCGCGGCGTTCGCGGCGCTGCAGGAACTGGCCGCGCGGCGCCGGGGTATCTGAGCGATGAAGGCTTCGGGCGTAAAGCGCGCGATCGTGTCCGGCGCGCTTGTCGTGTTCGGCGCGAATGCAGCAGCGACGGATCTGGCGTCGCCATCGGCGTGCATGGATTCGTGGCCGCGCTGGGACGCCTTCAAACGCGACTTCATTTCGAAGGAAGGCCGCGTGATCGACGTCGGTTCCGCCGACGAGCGCACGGTCTCCGAAGGCCAGTCCTACGCGCTTTTCTTCGCGCTCGTCGCGAACGACCGCGCGAGCTTCGACACGATTCTCCACTGGACCGAAGACCGGCTCGCGCGGGGCGATCTCACGTCGCGCCTGCCCGCGTGGCTCTGGGGCCGCGACGACGCCGGCACGTTGCGCGTGCTCGACGGCAACGCGGCGTCCGATGCGGACTTGTGGATCGCCTACGCGCTCCTCGAAGCGGGCCGCGCGTGGGGCGAGCGCAGCTACACGGCGCGCGGCGCATCGCTTGCGAAGCGCGTGCTCGACGAGGAAACGGCCACGCTGCCCGGCCTCGGCCTCACGCTCTTGCCCGGACCTCTGGGTTTTCATCCGTCAGCCGATACGTGGCGCGTCAATCCGAGCTACGCGCCGCTGCAGGTGATTCGCGGCATCGGCGCGAGCCTGCCCGATGACGCGCGCTGGACGCGGCTCGCGGCATCGAGCGCACGCATGCTGATCGACACCGCGCCGCAGGGCTTTGCGCCGGACTGGGCGCTGTATCGCGCGAACCGGGGTTTCGAGCCCGACGAAGAGACGCACGCCGAAAGCGCCTATAACGCGATCCGCGTGTATCTGTGGGCGGGCATGCTCGCATCCGACGATGAAGCGCGCGCGCGCCTCCTCGCGCATTTCGCGCCGTTCGCCGCGTATATCGACGCGCACGGCGCGCCGCCCGAGCGCATCGACACGCGCGACGGCAAGCCCGGCCCGAACGACGGCAACGCGGGTTTCTCCGCCGCCGCCGTGCCGTTTCTCGACGCCATCGGACGCCCCGAACTCGCGGATGCGCAAGCGGCGCGCGCGGCGGGGGCATCGGCGCCGGGGTACTACACGAGCGTGCTGACGCTCTTCGGCCTCGGCTGGCGCGAGGGCCGCTATCGATTCGCGGGCGACGGAACGTTGCGCACGGCGGCATCGGCATGCGGAGCGGCGAAATGATGCGCGCGCCCCGGACGAAGGCGACGTTGCTGCGCGCGGCGCTGATGTCGGCGAGCGTCGTGTGCGCGACGCAGACGCATGCCAGCGAGGCATCGACGGACGCGCTCGCCGAGCGTCTTTACGGCACCGCGCGCGCGTGGGCCAACAAGCATCGCGACGATCTCGCGTTGCAGGCGATCGACAAGGCGCTGCTCATCGCGCCGGACGATCCGCGTCTGAACGCCGAGCTCGTGCGTATCCAGTTGCGGCTCGGCCAGGCGCAAAAGGCGCAGGCCACGCTCGCGCGCATGAAAACGCGCGCGCCCAATGCGGCGCTCACGCAGCAAGTCGACGACGAATATCGCGTCGCGGTCAGCGGCCGTCAGGAAATGGCGGCGATCCGCCTGCTCGCACGCAGCGGCCAGTCGGTCGAGGCCGCGCGCCGCGTGAGCGCGCTCTTTGCGCACGGCGCGCCGTCGGGCCCGCTCGGCGCGGAGTACTACCAGATCATCGCCGCGACGCCCGCGCGACGTGCCGAAGCGCTCGCGGCCTTGCACCGGCGCATCGCGGACGATCCCGCCGACGTCGATTCCGCGCTCGTCCTCGCGCGTCTGCTCAACAGCAGCGACGCGACCCGCGCCGAAGCGAACCGCATCGCATGGAATCTCGCCACGCGCACCGACACCGACCGCAACACCGCGCTCGACGTCTGGCGTCACGTACTGCAATCGGCGGGCGCGGACACGGCCTATCGGCAGGCGCTGCGCGCGTACCTCGAACTCGTGCCCGACGACACCGAGTTCAAGGATCGCGCCGATCTGCTCGACGCGCGCATCGAAGCGCAGCGCAAGCTCGAACGCGATCCCGATTACATCGCCCGGCAGCGCGGTCTGGCGGCGCTCGCTCGCGGCGACCTGAACGCAGCCGCGCCGTTGCTCGCGCGCGCGGCGGCCGCCCGTCCGGACGACGCGGAAGCCGTCGGCGGATTCGGTTTGCTGCGCATGCGCGAAGGCAATCGCGACGAAGCGCGCGCGCTGTTCGAACGCGCGGCGTCGCTCGCGCCGGACAACCGTGCGAAGTGGCTGGGCCTCGCGCGCACGGCGCGCTTCTGGGGCACGCTCGCGCACGGCCGCGACGCCGCGAACGCAGGCAAGCCGAAGGACGCCGAACGCTACGCGCGCGAGGCGCTCGCCATCGAGCCGGATAGCGCCGATGCCAAGCTGCTTCTCGCCGATGCGCTGCTCGCACAAGGCGACTGGCGCGCCGCCGAACCGATGCTGCGCGCGCAGCTTGCGGGCCGCGAGCCGCGCCTGTCGGCGCTGAAGAGCACGCGTGCGCTGCTCGAATCGACCGGACGCGCCGATGAAGTCGAGCCGCTCATCGCCGCGTTGCAAAGCCGTTTCACCGCCGCCGACGATCGCCAAAGCCTGATCGCGATGCGCGCCGATATGGTCGCGAACGAGGCGCAGCAACTCGCCGCGCGCGGCCAGAACGGGCCGGCGGCGCAGAAATACGAGGCGTCGTTGCGCATCGAGCCGGATCAGCCGTGGACGCGCTTCGCGCTTGCGCGGCTGTATCGGGATATCGGTTTGCCGCAGCTCGGCCGCGCCGTGATGGACGACGGCCTCGCGCGCTCGCCGAACGCCGCGCCGATGGCTTACGCCGCCGCGCTGTATCGCAATTCGATGGACGATCTGGCGGGCGCGCGCGCCGCGCTCGATGCCGTGCCGCAAGCCGATCGCACCGACGCCATGCGCGCGCTCGCCCGCAATCTCGACGCGCAACAGTCGCTCGCCGATGCCCGCGCCGCCTTCGCGCGCAACGACGCCGACGCCGCCGCCGCCGCGCTCGATCGCGCGCAAGCGCTGGCCGCGGACGATCCCAACCTGCTCGCGTCGATCGGTGCGCTGTATATCGATCGAGGCGACGCGGAGCGCGGCCTCGCGCTGCTGCGCGACTGGATGGCCACGCATCCCGAAGAAACCGATGCTGACGTGCGCCTGCGCTACGGCGATCTGCTCGGCGGCGCGCGTCGCGAAGATGCGCTGTCGCAGACGCTCGCGCAAGTGCGCGCGGAGCCGAAGCTCACGCCGCGTCAGCAAGAGCGTCTGGAGGATCAGGCGTTGCGCAGCGTGCTGCGTCAGACCGACGATGCCATCGACGCCGCCGATTACGCGCGTGCGCGCCGTCTGCTCGATACCGTGAGCGACGCAGGCAAGCGCGACAAGCGCTACGCGTTCGAGCTCGCCGATCTCGCGCGCGCGCAGGGCGATTACGACAGCGCACGCGCCGCGCTCGCGCCGATGCTCGCGGCATCGCCCGACGATCCCGAAACGCAGCTCATGCTCGCGCGCGTGCTCGGCGACAGCGGCGGCATCGGCGCGCGCAAGGAAGCGCTCGCGATCGTCCGCCGCGTCGCGGATGCCGCGCCGCCCGACGACATCGACACGCGCCTCTCTGCCGCGCGCCGCTTCGCCGCGCTGCGCCGTCCGCTCGATGCGCAGGCGCTGACGCAGCCGCTACGCGTCGCCTATCCCGAACGCGCGGACGTCACCGTGCAGGCGGGACGCGTCGCGGAGGACCTCGGCGAGTACGAGCAGGCGGCGTCGCTGTATCGGCTGTCGATGGAGCAGGAACGCGCGTCGGGCATCGCGCCGGCGTTCAGCGTGCCGGCGGGCTCGGCACGCGCGACCCCCGCTACGTCCGCCACGCCCGCGCGATCCGCACTCGACGATCTCGATCAGCGCCGCAATCCCGAAGTCGAAACGGCGTGGATACCGGCGTACAAGTCCGGCGATGCGGGCGTGTCGCAGTATCACGCGCAGCAGGTGCCGCTGTACGTGCAGATTCCGTATCGCTACGACGGGCATTTCTTCGTGCACGCGGACGCCGTGCATCTCGACGCGGGCACGCTCGACGTGAGCGGACTCACCGATCAGGCCGGCGCTTCGGCGCCGAGCCTGCCGTACACCATTCAGACCTTCGGCACGAACGCGGGCTTCTACGACGGCACGGCGGCGTCGGCGAACGCGCTGCGCCAATATCTGACGAACCCGCCCGTCACGACCGGCGATCTGCATCAGCACGCGAACGGTCTCGGCGGCGGCTTCGGCTATCTGTCCGATGCGTGGCGCGTCGATCTCGGCTCGACGCCGATCGGCTTTCCGGTGCATTACCTCGTCGGCGGCGCGCGCTACAGGTTCGATGCCGGTCCGGCGAGCCTGTCGATAGCGGCGTCGCGGCGTGCGGTCACGAGCAGCGAGCTGTCCTACGCCGGTCTCACCGATCCGCTCACGCACGTCGTCTGGGGCGGCGTGCGGCGCGACGGCATCGACCTGCATGTGAGCGTCGATGTCGGCAGGACGAACGTATTCGCCGATATCGGCGTGGCCGAGCTGAGCGGGCGCAACGTCGCGAGCAATCAGGAATTCACGCTGCGCACGGGCTTCACCGTGCCGGTGTATCGGCGCGCGACGATGCGCGTGCAGACCGGCCTCGTCGGCAATGCCTGGCATTACACCGACAACCTGCGCTACTACACGTTCGGGCAGGGCGGCTATTACAGCCCGCAGCGCTATCTGTCGCTCGGCGTGCCGATCGAATGGATGGGCAAGCGCAACGGCTTTACCTGGGACATCGCGGCGACGGCGGGCGTCTCGAATTCGTACGAGAAGAGCTCGCCGTATTTCCCGAACGGCCTGCCGGCGGTAGCGGGACTCTCGCCGGTCGATACGGGCAGCCTGATTTATCCCGGCGGCTCGACGCGTGGCGTGAGCTTTTCGTACGGACTCGGGGCGACGGTCGAATATCGGCTGAATCCGCAACTGGCGCTGGGCGCGCGCGTGTCCATCGACCATTCGCACGACTATGCGCCGAGCGCCGGGATGATCTACGCGCGCTTCGCGTTCTCGCCGCGCAAGGACGATTACCGCATCAGCCCGCAGCCGGTGCGGCTCTATTCGAGTTATTGAGGAACGGATTGCCGTGAACGACGAATCGAACCGATCCAGTGGCGCAACGAGCCTCATCGCCGCGTTTGCGCGCTTCGTGCGCGCGCGCGTCGCGGGCCGCGATGCCGCGCCGGGCCGCATCGGCGTCGATGCGCTTCCCGACGATCTCGCCGTGCTCGCGCCGGGCGCGCTCTACGCGGTGCACGTCGCGCCGCGTTCGCCCGAATGCGATGCGCTCATCTGGGCCACGGCGCGGGCCGCGAACACGCGCCATGTGAGCGTCGTGCTCGCGCGCGAGCGTGCGGAAGCGGCGGCGCGTGCGCGCGAACTGGGCTTTTCGGGCGCGGCGGCGCAAGGCTGGCCGCGCCGACTGAACGTGCTCGCGATGCCGAACGAAGCCGCATCCGCCGATGCCGATTCTGAACCGCCCGCTCTCGCGCTCGCGCGCCTTTACGGCGGCCTGCGCGCGCTCAAGCGCTTTGGCTTTCGCGCGAACGCGCTGTATATCGTCGAAGGCGCGGAGCGCTGGTTCTCGTGGCGCGATCCGGCGGCGCTCGCGCGCGAAGGACGGCTGTTGTCGAGCTGGTGCGAGACGCGCGGCATCACGATGATCCTGCTGCTCGGCGACGCCGCCAGCGATGACGATTTGGGCATCGACGAAACTCAGGCTTCGGCAAGCCGCAGCGAACTGAACGGCGCGTGCGCGGGCGTTGCGCGCGTGCGGCGCTCGCACGGCGAACTGCTGTGGCAAGTCGATTTCTGGCGCGCGGGCCGCGCGCTCGCCACCGGCGACGTGCACGCGTTGCGCTTCAACGAAGCCGGCCGCCTGAGCATCGCCGCGCCCGAGCGCGCGGGCGATGCGCGCCGCGATGCGCGTCTCGCGCCGGACGAAGCGCGCGTCGTCGTGAGCCGCGCGGTCGTCGGCGACGAGGCTTGGGTGCCGCGCGACTGGGAAGTGCTCGCGGACCGCGATGCCGTCGTCGCCGCCTGCGATGGCGCGCGCGGCGCGACCGTCGTGCTCGCGCATCGCAACGGCGCGCAGCTCGAAGCGCTGTGCGCCGCCGTGCACACGTTGCGCCGCCGCTGCGGACGCGCGCTCAAAATCGCCGTGGTCGAACGCGGCGAAGTGCTGCGTCATCAATATGAATTGCTGATGCTGAGCCTTGGCGCGAATCTCGTCGTCGGGCGCGACGTGCCGTTCTCGCGGCTCGAATCGCTGTTGCAGTCGCTGCAAGGCCAGCTCTACACGCGTCCGCTTTTGTCGGATTACCGCACGGCGCTCGCCGCGTCGCTCGCCGATGCCGCGCTCGGCTATCAGAACGTGGCGGCGTTCTGCGCGCAGACGCAAGGCGCGCTCGCACGCGGCGCGGTGCTGCGTCTGCCGCATGTGCTCGTGAAGCTGACGCTGCCGCCTGCGCTCGCTCACGTCGATGCGCTCGCGTGGTGCCGTCCGCGCCGCGCGGGCGATGTCTTCACGGCGGACGCGTCGCATCTGTACGTGTTCCTGTTCGGCTGCCGTCTCGCCGATGCCGACGCCGCGCTCGCGCGCATCTTCACCGTGCCGGTGGAGCGCGTGGCGAAGGACGTCACGTATCTGTCGGACGACGGCATCGGCGCGCAATTGCAGGCGCTCGAAGCGGAGAACCGGCGCGCGCCGTCGGCGGATTACAGCGATCTGTTCGCCGCGACCGCGCCCGTCATCGCGATGGAAGACAAGGCGGATGCGGCTACGGAAAGCGAATCCGTGCGCCGCTCGCGCGCGGAACTCGACGCGCTCGACGCCGTGCTGAACCAAGAAGCGCGCAGGAACGCGACCGACGAAGGTCCGTTGCATCCGCCCGCGCGCCGCGCCGTGCGTGCGCATATGCCGCTCGCCGAACCGGGAAACTGAAACGATGGACACCTTGCTCATTTCGATGCTGATCGGCGTGCTGGCCGGCGTGCCCGCGTGGATCGTCTGGCAGCGCGCGGGCGCGCGGCGCGGTCTCGTGGCCGCGCGTGGTTTCGATCCGCGCGACGCGGTGCCGTGCCGCATCGAGCCGGTCGTGCTCAACGCGCGTCTCGTCCCCGATGTCGATGCCGCGCCGAAGGACGCCTCCCGCCCATGAAAACCATCGCGCTCATTTCGACGGCGGGCGGCGCGGGCCGCACGACGCTCGCCGCATCGCTCGCGACGCTGCTCGCCCGGCGCGGCCGCGCCGTGGTCGCGCTCGACTTCGATCCGCAGAACATGCTCGGCGCGTATCTCGGGCTGGACGCGTTCGCGGCGGAAGGCATCGGCGGCGCGCTCGCCGATCCGTCGCGCAAGTGGCACGAATCGACCTGGCGCAACGAGGACGGCGTGCTGTTCGTGCCGCACGGCGGTCTCACGCCCGCGCGATCCGCCGCGTGCGAAGCGCGTCTTTGCGAGCATCCGCGATGGCTCGAACGCACGATCGGCGAGATCGGCTTGCCGGAGACCGGCGTCGTGCTGATCGATACGCCGCGCTATCCGTGCTCGCATGCGGATCACGCCGCGCGCGCCGCCGATCTCGTGCTCGCCGTGTGCCCGCCTGAGCCGGCTGCGTGCGCGACGCTCGTCGCGCGTTTGCCCGCGCTGCGGGAATCGTGCGCGGATGTGCGTCTCGTCGTGAATCGCCTGAATCCCGCCCGCGCGATGCAGCGCGACGCGCTCGCGATGCTGCGCGCCGCGACCGGGAACATGCCGCTCGCGCAACGCATTCATCTGGAAGCGTCGATGCCCGAGGCATTTTCGCGCGGCGCGTGGATTGTCGACGAAGCGCCGCATCTGCAGGCGTCGCACGATCTGCACGGTCTCGCGCAGCACGTCGATGCGTGGCTGCCCGCGCTCACCGCGAGCGAGACGGCATGAAGCGCGAACCAGGCTCCCGCTCGAACCGCGCGATCGGCTGGATCGCGCGCGGGCTCGGCGTGCCCGACACGCGCTCGGCGTTCGACTGGTGCGTGCGTCTCTTCTTCAAGCCGCCGCGCGCGGGCAAGCGCGACATCGCGCGGGACATGCTGCGCGCGTTCGTGCTCGCGTGGGCGCGCGAGTGGGGCGTCATCGACGTGCGCAATCCTTGGGCGTGGCTGCTGCGCGCGTTCGTGCGCCCGCCGCGCGAAAACGCGAAGCCGCTCGCCGCGTATGCGCGCGCCGCGCTCGGCCTGACCGAACGCGCGCTCACGCCGCTCGCTCTCGCGCTGATGTGGATGAAGCGCCGCATCGATGCCGCCATCGACGGACTGCCGTGGGCGCGCTTCGGCGCGCGGCTCGAGGGCGGCGCGAATGTCATCGGCAAGAAGCGCTGGATGCTGCCCGCGCTCGTCGTGATCGGCGGATTGCTGTGGGCGGTCGTCGGCACGTCGCCGCTCGCGTCGGGAAGCCAGTTGGTGTTCTTCGCCGTGCTGATGATCGCGGCGCTCGTCATCCGCCGCATTCCGGGGCGCATGCCGGTGCTGATTCTCGCGTCGCTCGCGCTGCTCGTCACCGCGCGCTACGTCTGGTGGCGCACGACCGAGACGCTCGACTTCCGCACGCCCGGCGAGGCGATCGTCGGCTACGCGCTCTTCGGCGCGGAAGCCTATACGTGGATGATCCTGCTGTTCGGCTTCGTGCAGACCGCGTGGCCGCTCGAACGCGCCGTGTCGAAGCTGCCCGACGATCCCGCCGACTGGCCGAGCGTCGATGTCTTCATTCCGACCTACAACGAGCCGCTGTCGGTCGTGAAGCCGACGGTTTTCGCCGCGCAAGGCATCGACTGGCCGCGCGACAAGCTCAATATCTGGCTGCTCGACGACGGCCATCGTCCGGAGTTCGAGGCGCTCGCGCGGGCGGCGGGCATCGGCTACATCACGCGCGACGACAATCAGCACGCGAAGGCGGGCAACATCAATCGCGCGCTCGCGAAGACGCACGGCGAATACATCGCCATTTTCGATTGCGATCACGTCCCCACGCGCTCCTTCCTGCAAGCGACGATGGGCACCTTCTTCGCCGATCCGAAATGCGCGCTCGTGCAGACGCCGCATCACTTCTTCTCGCCCGATCCGTTCGAGCGCAATCTCGACACGTTCCGCCGCGTGCCGAACGAAGGCAATCTGTTTTACGGGCTCGTGCAGGCGGGCAACGATCTCTGGAACGCGACGTTCTTCTGCGGCTCGTGCGCGGTCATCAAGCGCGCGCCGCTGGAAGAGGTCGGCGGCATCGCGGTCGAAACCGTGACCGAAGACGCGCACACGGCGCTCAAGCTGCATCGGCGCGGCTATACGACGGCGTATCTGCCGACGGTGCAGGCCGCCGGTCTCGCCACCGAAAGCCTCGCGAGCCACATCAAGCAGCGCACGCGCTGGGCGCGCGGCATGGCGCAGATTTTCCGCATCGACAATCCGTTTTTCGGGCGCGGGCTGAACTTCTTTCAGCGCCTGTGCTACGGCAACGCGATGCTGCACTTCTTCTACGGCATTCCGCGCCTCGTGTTCCTCACCATGCCGATGTGGTACCTCTTCTTCCAGATGTACTTCATCAACGCGGCGGCGACGACCATCGCGGGTTTCGTGCTGCCGTACATCGTCATCGCGAACATCGCGAACTCGCGGATGCAGGGCAAGTTCCGGCATTCGTTCTGGGCCGAAGTCTATGAGTCGGTGCTCGCGTGGTATATCGCGCTGCCGACGACCATCGCGTTCTTCAGCCCGAAGCATGGCAAGTTCAACGTGACGGACAAGGGCGGGCGCATCGACGAGACGTATATCGACTGGGCGATGAGCAAGCCGTATCTCGTGCTGCTCGGCCTGAACGCGCTCGCGATGTCCGTCGGCATCGTGAAGCTGATCGCCGGCGCGGGCGACGAAGACGCGACCATCCTGATGAACGTGTTCTGGACGCTCTACAACCTCGTGATGCTCGGCGCGGCGGTGAGCGTCGCGCGCGAGGCGAAGCAGGTGCGCGTCACGCATCGCATCGCGATGAACATGCCCGCGACGCTCGTGCTCAACGACGGCAGCAGCATCGCGTGCAGCACGAGCGATTACTCGACAGGCGGGCTCGGGCTCGTCGTCGGCGAAGGATTGCTCTCGCTCGAAGCCGGCGACACGCTCGGCGTCGTCGTGAGCCGCGGCGAGCGGCAGTTTCACTTTCCGATGCGCGTGACGCGCCTTTCCGGCACGCATCTGGGCGTGCGCTTCGATTCGCTCACGCTCGAAGACGAGCGCCGTCTCGTGCAATGCACGTTCGGCCGCGCGGATGCGTGGATCGAATGGGACGAGCGCACCGAAGACGACGCGCCGCTCAAGGGCCTGAAGGAAGTGCTGCTGATGGGCTTCGAAGGCTATGCGCGGCTGTTCGGCGGAGCGCGCCGCGCGCTGCTCGACAAGCTCGCGCTCGATGGCCGCCGCTACTGACAAGAAGAACGAAGATGACCTTCTGGAACCTGTATTTCATCATCAAGATCGCGCTCTTTTCGACGGGGCATCTGACGCCGATATGGCTCGCGAACATCGCGTTCGCGGTGGCGCTCGCCGCGAGCTCGCCGCTGCGCTCGCGCATCTGGCGCGCGGTGCGGTTCGTCGCCGGGCTCGGCATCGGTTTGCCGCTGATGTATCGCGAGGCGAACGTGCCGCCGTTCGGCCGCATCGTCGAGGAATTCGGCAATCTCACGACCTTCAGCTTCGGCTACTGGCTCGAGTTGCTGCCGCGCTTTCTTCCGCCGATGCTGCTCGCCGTCGCGCTCGGTCTGCTCGTCGCGTATCTCGTCGTCAATCGCTGGCTGCGCGTCGCGACCTTCGTGATGATCGCGCTCGTCGCGCTGCCGGTGTGGCAGGGCGCGAATGCGGTGCTCGCGCGCATCGAGGCGAAGCCGCAGGGCAATGCCGATGCCGCAACTAACCGTCAATCCGCGAACCCCCTGGATTACAACGCGACGCTCGCGGCATTCAGAGCGAAGGAGTCGCAGCGACAGGTGAGCTTCGGTCATCTGTCGAGCGATCCGAAAGAGCAGTTCGACGTGATCGTGCTGCACATCTGCTCGCTGTCGTGGGACGACCTCGATGTATCGAAGGAGCGCAATCATCCGTTCCTGTCGCACTTCGACTATCTGTTCACGAATTTCAGCACGGCGGCGAGCTACAGCGGCCCGGCGGCGATTCGCGTGCTGCGCGCGTCGTGCGGACAGGAAGCGCACGCCGATCTGTACAAGGACGCGCCCGCGCAGTGTCATCTGATGGCCGATCTTGCGCAGGCCGGCTACACGCCGCAGGTCACGTTCAATCACGACGGCCACTTCGACAACTTCACGCAGCTCGTGAAGGAGAACATCGGCGTGCCGAACGTGCCTTTCGTGCCGAACACGGCCGCGCCCGTCGCGATGCACGCGTTCGACGGCTCGCCGATCATGGACGATTACGGCACGCTCGCGAACTGGTACGCAGAGCGCGCGCGGGAGCCGGGACCGGTCGCGCTGTACTACAACACGATCAGCCTGCACGACGGCAACCGCCTGCCGAACAACAAGATGACGAGCCTCGAGTCGTATCCGCTGCGCGTGGCGAAGCTGATGAGCGATTTCGACAAGTTCGCCGATCTGATCCAGCAATCGGGGCGGCGCGCGGTGATCGTGTTCGTGCCCGAGCACGGCGCGGCGCTGCGCGGCGACGCCAATCAGGTCGCGGGCCTGCGCGAGATTCCGACGCCGAGCGTGATCCACGGGCCGGTGGGCGTGCGGCTCGTCGGCTTCACGGGCAATCACGGCGCGACGACCGTCATCGATCAGCCGACCGGGCATCTCGCCATCGCGCAATTGCTGTCGAACCTCGTGTCGAACAGTCCGTTCAAGGCGGGCGTCACGCTGTCGCAATACGCGGCCAATCTGCCGCAGACGCCGATGATCGGCGAGAACGAAGGCACCGTCACGATGAAGACCGCGACGGGCTATGTCGTGAAGACGCCGGACGGCGTATGGGTGGATCAGAAATGAACATGCTGAACAAGGAAGCGCGCGACCGGCATGATGTCGTCGCGCTTGCGGAGCGCGTCGCCGGTCTCGACGCCGCGCGCTATTTCGATGCCGAAGCCGACGAGGAATTGCGCGCGGCGGTGACGCGCTGGCCGGTGCTCGCGCGGCTGATGGCGCTCGCGCCCGTCAGCGCCGACGACGATCAGCGCGCGATGAGCGGTTGCGCGACGGCGCCGTCATCGGCGTGATCGCGCGGGCGTCGATGGGCCGGAATCGCTCGTGTCGTACAGACGTTCCGGAATGAACAACGTGCCGATGCCGCTCGGAATGAACACCGCGCCGACGAGCAGAAAGCTCACGCCGAACGAGAACTGCGTCGCGATATAGCCGAGCGCGACAGGCGACGGCCCTCGCAGCACGAATGAAGCGCGTTCTGACTATTTCGCCGCCGTCTCCTGCACTTGCGCATCCTTGCGCCAGCCGCCGCCCAGCGCCGTGTAGAGCGTCACCATGTTGGTCTGTTGCGCGGCGCGGTCGGTCACGAGCTGGGTCTGCGCGCTGAACAGCGTGCGCTGCGCCGTGAGCAAAGTGAGGAAGCTGTCCAGGCCGCCGCGATAGCGCGCATTGGCGATGTCGTAGTACTGCTGCGCGGCATCGACATACTGAAGGTCCGCGGCGGTCTGATCGACATACGTGGCGCGCGCCGCAAGCGCGTTCGACACCTCCTTGAAGGCGGTCTGGATCGTGCCTTCGTACGCCGCGACGTAGATGTTCTTCGAGATCGTCGCGGAGTCGAGCGAGGCGCGCAGACTGCCGAACTGGAAGATCGGCACGCTGATCGACGGCTCGAACGCCCACGCGCCCGAACCCGCCTTGAAGAGCGACGACAGCCCGTTGCTCGCGACGCCGCCCGTCGCGGTCAGCGAGACGGTCGGGAAGAACGCCGCGCGCGCCGCACCGATATACGCGTTCGCGGACTTCAACGCATGTTCCGCCTCGATGATGTCGGGCCGCTCCGTCAAGAGCGTCGAAGGCAGGCCCTCGGGCACGGCGGCGAAGAGCGGTTCGTCGGGCAAGGCGCGATCGTCGGGGAAGCCGTCGGGCAACGGGCAGCCGATCACCGCGATCAGGTTGTTGCGATCCTGCTCCACCGCGCGTCGATACGCGGCGAGATTCGCCATTGCGCTCGTCAGCGATGTGCGCGCGGACTGCACGTCTTCCATCGAGCCGCTGCCGAGATTGGCCGCGCGCAGCGTCGTCTCGTAGGTGTCGCGATACGAAGCCACCGTGCGTTCCGTCACGTCGAGCAGGGCGCGATCCGCGAGCCATGTCAGATAGTCGCCCGCCGTGGTCGAGATGAGGCTGATCTGCGTGCTGCGGCGCGCCGCGTCCGTCGACAGATACTGCTCCAGCGCCTGATCCTTCAGGCTGCGGATGCGGCCGAAGAAGTCGATTTCCCACGCGCTCGTGCCGAGTTCGAGGCTGGTGGATTTCGTCGTCACGCCCGACTGGTGCGACGCGCTATGCGTGCCCGTCGCCGTGATCGACGGCCCCAGTTCGGCGCGCACGATCCGATACTCCGCCTCGTATTGCGCGACCTTCAGCGCGGCTTGCCGCAAGTCGCGGTTGTTCGTCAGCGCAAGCTCGATCAACTGACGCAGATACGGATCCCGCACGAACGAGCGCCAGTCGGACAGCAGGTCGGCAGCCGATGCCTGTTGTTGCGCGCTCGTCGATTCGTACTGTGGATAGAACGCGGGCATCGGTGCGGCGGGCCGCTCGTAGTGAGGCTCGAGCGTGCACGCGCCGAGCGCGAAAACCGTCAGCGTCGCCGCGACGATGCGGCAGACAGCGAAGCGCTTATTCATGAGCGGCTCCTTCCTTCTTCCTGTTTCCGAAGCCCCGAATCAGCACGAAAAATACTGGCACGAAGACGATGGCGAGCAGCGTCGCGGCAATCACGCCGCCAAGCACGCCGTTGCCGAGACTCTCGCGGCTCGATGCGCCCGCGCCGCTCGCGAACGCCATCGGCAGCACGCCGAAGCCGAAGGCGAGCGAGGTCATCACGATGGGCCGCAAGCGCAGATGCGCCGCTTCGATCGCCGCCTGACGCACGCTGTGACCGCGCTCGTGCAGGGACTTCGCGTACTCGACGATCAGGATCGCGTTCTTGGTCGCGAGTCCGATGGTCGTCAGCAAGCCGACCTTGAAATAGATGTCGTCGGTGAAGCCGCGCAGATGCGCCGCGACCAGTGCCCCGACGATGCCGAGCGGCACGACGAGGATCACCGAGAACGGCACGGACCAGCTTTCGTACAGACCCGCGAGACAGAGGAACACGACGATCAGCGAAAGCGCATAGAGATACGTCGCCTGCGAGCCCGCGAGCTTCTCCTGATACGACTGGCCGGTCCACTCCATCGCAATGCCTTGCGGCAACTGCGCGACGAGCGCTTCGATCGCGTTCATCGTGTCGCCGCTGCTGACGCCTTGCGGGCTTTGCGCGGTCATCTCCATCGAAAGGCTGCGATTGTAGCGTTCGACTTGCGGAGAACCGGTCGTCCAGTGGCCCGAGGCGAACGACGAGAACGGCACCATCTTGCCGTCGTAGCTGGTCGTGCTCGTCGTCGTATTGCTCGATGTCACGAACCATTTGCCGATATCGGCGGGCATCATGCGGTATTGCGGCAGCGCTTGAACATAGACTTTCTGGATGCGCCCCGTGTCCACGTAATTGTTCACGTAGGTCGAGCCAAACGCGGTCTGCAGCGTGTCGTTGATATTGGAAGCGCTGACGCCGAGCGCCGACGCCTTCAGGTAATCGATATCCACGGCGTACTGCGGCACGTCGGCCATGCCGGCGGGACGCATACCGGTGATCTTCGGATCCTTCGCGGCAAGAGCCAGGAGCTTGTTTCTCGCGGCGACAAGCTGATCGTGACCCAGACCGGCCATGTCCTTCAGTTCGAAATCGACACCGCTGTAACTGCCGAGACCTTGCACGGCGGGCGGATTCATCACGAAGACCTGTCCGGCGCGCAAGCTGCGAAAGTGCGCGTTCGCGGCGCCGACGATCTCCGCCGCGGACTGGCCTTTGCCCTTGCGATCCTTCCAGTCCTTGAGCTTGACCATGGCCATCGCCATGTTCTGTCCGCTGCCCGACACGCTGAAGCCATCGAGCATGACGACGTTCTCCACTTCGGGAAGCGCCGTGAAATACGACTCGACCTGCTTCTCCACGACGTTCGCCTGCACGCTCGAGCTGCCCGCGGGCAGATTGACGATGGTCATCAGCGTGCCCTGATCCTCATCCGGCAGGAACGACGATGGAAGCTGCCAGTACAGCAGCGCGGCCACGCCGCAGATCGCGGCATACGCGGCCATCCAGCGCAGCGGGCGCGCAACGAGGCGCGTCACTACACGCTCGTAACGGCGCGTGCCGCCTTCGAATGTGCGCTCGAACCACGCGAAGAAGCCGCGCCGCTGATGTTGCGGATCGACCGGGCGCAGCAGCGTCGCGCACAGCGCGGGCGTGAGCGTCAGCGCGAGCAGCACGGAGAGCACCATCGCCGACGTGATCGTGAGCGAGAACTGACGATAGATCTCGCCCGTCGAGCCCGACATGAACGCCATCGGAATGAACACGGCCGTCAGCACGGCGGTGACGCCGATCAATGCGCCGCCGATCTCGCCCATCGCCTTGATGGTCGCATCGAGCGGCGACAGGCCTTCGCTCAGCAACCGCTCGACGTTCTCGACCACGACGATCGCGTCATCGACCAGAAGACCGATGGCCAGCACCAGCGCGAACAGCGACAGCACGTTGATGGTGAAGCCGACCGCGGCGATCAGCGCGAACGTGCCGAGCAGCGCGACCGGCACGACGATGGTCGGAATGAGCGTCGCGCGCAGGTTGCCGAGGAACAGGTACATCACGAGGAACACGAGCACGACGGCTTCGAAGAGTGTCGTGATGACCTCGGAGATGGACGCGGATACGAAAGGCGTCGTGTCGTGCGGAACGCTCAGTTGCACGCCGCCCGGCATCTGCTTCTGCAACACCGCGAGTTGCGCGCGCACGGCCTTCGCGACCGACAGCGCGTTCGCGCCGCTTGCGAGCATGATGCCCATCGCGGCGGCGGGCTTGCCGTTCAGACGCGACGTCATGTCGTAGGAGTCGCCGCCGACTTCGACCGTGCCGACATCCTTCAGATACACGCGCGAGCCGTCCTGATTGACGCGCAGGAGAATGTTGGCGAACTCGTCCGAAGTCTTGAGAAAGCCGCGCGTCACGATGGTCGCGTTGATGGCTTGCGTCTTCGTCTGCGGTGCGCCGCCGATCTGCCCGACGGAAAGCTGCGCGTTCTGACTGTCGATGGCGGTCGTGACATCGCTCGGCATCAGGCCGACGCTGCGCAGCTTGACGGGATCGAGCCACACGCGCATCGAGTGCTGCGCGCTGAAGAGCGTCACTTGCCCGACGCCGCTGATCTGCGTGAGCGGATCCTGCACGCGCGTCGCGAGCAGATTGCCGAGATCGACGGTGTTCATGCGGCCGTCCGTGGACGTGACCGATACGACCATCAGGATGTTGCCCGCGGTCTTGCTGACCTGAATGCCCTGTTGCTGAACGGCGCTCGGCAGCGATGCGTTCGCTTCCTGCACCTTGTTCTGCACCTGCATCGCGGCGACGTCCGCATTGGTGCCCGACTTGAACGTCAGCGTGATGGTCGCGGTGCCCGCCGAGCTGCTCGTCGACGACATGTACATCAGATTGTCGATGCCCGTCATGTCCTGCTCGATCACCTGCGTGACCGTGGTGGCGAGCGTATCGGCGGATGCGCCCGGATAGGTCGCGGTGATGCGGATCGACGGCGGCGCGACGTTCGGATATTGCTCGACGGACAGCGTGCGGATCGAGAGCGCGCCGATCAGCATCACGACGATGGCGATGACCCATGCGAGCACGGGCCGGTGAATGAAGAAACGGGAGAGCATCGTGCGTCAGTCTCCCTTGGCGAGCTGCGCTTGCGCATCGCGTTCGACGGGCGAGACCTTCATGCCCGCGCTCACCGCCTGCAGATTGTCGGTGGCGATGCGCTCGCCCGCGCGCAGGCCGCGCGTCACGATCCAGTCGTTGCCGTGCGCCGTATCGGCGGTGACGGTGCGGCTTTCGACGACGTTCTGCGCGTTCACGACGAGCACGGTCGAGGTGCCGCCCGCGCCGCGATTCACGAGCGTTTGCGGCACGAGAATCGCGTCCTGCTCGCCTTCGTCGAGTTGCGCCTGCACGAACATGCCCGGCAGAAGCTGATGCTCCGGGTTCGGAATCGATGCCCGCAGCGTGATCGAGCCGGTGGTCTGATCGACGGTGACATCGGAGAAGAGCAGCGTGCCGGTATGCGCGTAGGTCGCGCCGTCTTCGGTCTGCACCGTGACCTTGCTCGTGCCGGGCTTCAGCGCGCCGGACGCGATGGCCTTCGAGAGCCGCAGCGCTTCAGTGCTGGAACGCGTGACGTCGAGGTAGAGCGTGTCCATCGACTGGATGGTCGTGAGCGCCGTCGATTGTCCCGACGTGACGAGCGCGCCGACCGTCACCGCCGACTTGCCGATCTTGCCGCTGATCGGCGCGACGATGCGCGTGCGCGCCAGATTCACGCGCGCGGTTTCGAGCGAGCCGCGATCCGTGACGATATCGGCGCGTGCCTCGTCGGCCGCGGCGGCGTAGTTCTCCACGTCCTGCGCGCTCACGCTCTTGATCTTGAAGAGTTCCTGATAGCGCTTCGCCGTGACGTCGGCGGCCTTCGACGTGGCGATCGCCTTTTGCAGCGTGCCGAGCGCGGTGTCGTACGCGGCCTGGTAGCTCGCGGCATCGAGTTGATAAAGCGGCTGGCCGGCCTTGACCGTCGAGCCTTCGACGAAAAGCCGCTTGGTCACGATGCCATCGACTTGCGGGCGCACGTCGGCGACTTCGACCGACGAGAGGCGTCCGGACAGATCGTCCACGATGTCGATGCGCTGCGCCTTCAGCGTCATCACGCTGACTTCGGGCGCATTCGCCGCGGGTGGCGCGCCGGCGGCGGCGGATTTCTCGCCGCACGCGGACAGCGCGAAGGCGGCGGCCGCGACGAGCGCGAGCATTCGCGCGAGCGGGGCATGGGCAAACGGCGGGGCAAAAGCGTATTCGTTGTCTGGCATGTCGGAAGTGGAAGGGCTGGCGTCGCGCGGGAGTTCATCGCTTGATCGGGGAATGCGATTCCCGCCGCCGTGCATCGGACGAGCCGAAGGGCGGTTCACAACGTGACGAGAGGATGTCGCGACGCGGATTGCAGGCGTCGATCAGGAGAGACAGCGCGAAGTATTGCCGAGGGCCCAACGATAATCGCAGCGCGCGCCGAAATCAACTAAGTCTTTGATTCATATCGACATTCACATAATGTGTCTGAATTGACACGATTCGGCGAAGCGCTCGCGACGGAGAATCTAGCGCATTCGCGTGGCATTGGGAATCGGCGCAAACGCCGTCAGGCGATGCTCGGCGCGAGCGCCGATTGCATCAGCGATATTTCGGCCAGTTCCGGTCGCATCGGGCATCCCAGCCAGAAGCCCTGTACTTCGTCGCAGCCGTTGTCGATCAGATAATCGAGCTGATCCGCCGTTTCCACGCCTTCCGCGACGACGCGTATGTCCAGCGCCTGACCCATGGCGATGACCGCCTTCACGATGACTTCGTCGGCGCGCGAGCAACCGATGCCGCGCACGAACGACATATCGAGCTTGACCCGATCGACCATGAAACTGCGCACGTAGCCCAGGCTCGAAAAGCCCGTGCCGAAATCGTCGATGGCGATCGACGCGTCGAGCCTGCGCAGCGCTTGCAGCGAAGGCAGCGCGCCGGGCGCCATGAGCGTGCTTTCGGTGATCTCCAGTTCGATATTGCGCGGATCGACACGCGAGCGTTCGAGCACGCGCGCGACCATCGCCGGGACGTCGCTGCGTTCGAACTGCACGGGCGAGACATTCACCGCCACCACGACGAACGGCGACAGCCTCGCCCATTCGCCGGCCTGCCGGCACGCCTGCTCCAGCACCCATTCGCCGATCTGCACGATGAGCCCCGTGCTCTCCGCGAGCGGGATGAACTGCGCGGGATTCACGAGGCCGAACTCCTTGCTCTGCCATCGGAGCAGCGCTTCGAAGCCTTCGACCCGCCGCGTGCGCAGGCAGATCTTCGGCTGATACAGCACGAACAGTTCGTTCTTCGCGATGGCGAGTCCCAGCGCCTTGACCATGGCGCTGCGCGCCGTCTCCGCCGCCGCGATCTCCGGATCGAAAACCTGTATCGAACCGGCGTGAAGCGACTTCGAGCGATACATCGCCGCATCGGCGGCGCGCAGCAGCGTCTCGGCGTCGCTGCCGTGATCGGGAAAGAACGCGACGCCCATGCTCGCGACGGAGACGACGGTGGCATCGGCGGCTTTCATCGGCTGCGCGAGAAGCGCCGCGATCTGCCGGGCATGGGCGAGGCATTCGTCCTGGCTCCGGCCCGGCAGCAGCACGACGAACTCGTCGCCTGCGTAACGCGCGACGAAACCGGGCGGCGTGACGCTCGATTCGAGCCGTCGCGAGACTTCGCGAAGCACATCGTCGCCGGCCGCATGACCGAGGCTGTCGTTGACGTCCTTGAAGTTGTCCAGATCGAGGAAGATGAATCCGAGCCGGTCGCCGTTGCGCCGCGCGATCCGCACGGCGTGGTCGAACAGTTCGCCGAGCGCGAGCCGGTTCGGCAGACCGGTCAGCGGATCTTCGAGCACCTGGCGCTTCAACTGCTCCTGATGGCGCACGCGCTCCGTCACGTCGCTCAACACCGTGATGCTGTGCGTGACGTGTCCGTGGTCGTCGAGAATCGGACCGACGTAGGTATCGCTCCAGAACGTCGAGCCGTTGCTGCGCGACATCTTCAGCAGTCGCGATGCTTCGACATTGCCGCGCATCGCGTGCGTCAGCGATCCGGTCTCGGGCATCGCGCGATCCCAGCCGAGCGCCGCCTGCGTTTGTGCGCCGAGCACATCCGCCACGCGGCGGCCCGTCAGGCGCTCGAACGCGGTGTTCGCATACGTGATGCGGTGCGAGCCGCAAGAGAGATGCGAAATGACGATGGCGTCGCGCGTCGCTTCGAGCGCGCGGCTGCGAAGGTGCAGTTGTTCCTTCGCGTTCTCGTGCGCGGTGACGTCGTGAGCGGTGATGAAACACGCCTCGTGACCGCCGAACGAAAGCAGATGAAACGACACGTCCACGAAGATGACATCGCCATCGAGCCTGCGATGACGCCGGATGCCGCCCGCGCCCGAACCGGCTCCCGACTGCACGTAGCCCGCGAGATCGAGCCGGAAGCTCGCGACTTCTTCGGCGGGGCGCAGATCGAAGATCGTCAGCGCGTTGAGCTGTTCCAGCGTCGCCCGGTACTGACGTTGCGCCGCCGCGTTCGCGGTGAGAATCGCGCCGTTCCCGACATCGAAGATCAGCATCGCGACCGGATGCTGGTCGAAGTACTGGCTGAAGCGTTTCTGCGCTTCATCGGCGACGATGCGCGCCGCGTTCTTCGCGAGCGCCGAGCGATGCCGGCTCGACGCCGCGAACGCGAGCAGCAGCATGCCGGCGGCGAGACCCACGATGAGCGCGATGCGTTGCTTCAGAATCTGCGATTGCGCTTTCTCCTGCATGCTGGCGATCAGCTCCCGCTCGTCGCTGCGCAGCAGGGCGAGAATGTCCATGATCGATTTCAGCGACGCGTTGGCGAGCAGCAACCGTCCGGAGTCGACTGCGGTGCCATGCGACGCAAGCGCGACGTTCGCCGCGGCATCCTGCAGCGCTTTGGGCCATTCGCCGCTCAGGCGTCTGAGTTCCGCGAGCTTTTCGGCGGCGGCGGGCGAATCGGCGAGCAGCGCATCGAGATGGTTATAGGCGCGCGCCACCATCACCGCGCGGGCGATGGGCCACGCGCGCGATTCGAACGTGGCCGAGCCGACGCCCTTGAGGAAGTCGGTGTTGGCGGCGAGATGCAGATCGACGAGCAGTTCGAGCTCCGAGCCGACGTCGAGCGCCCGGCGCAATTCCCGCTCGCCGATGTCGCGATCGACGGTGATGGAAACGGCGGCGAGTGCGGCGAGGCACAGCCCGGACGCCGACAGCGTCGCCAGAACCAGCGTGGTCGCGAAACGCCGGCGAGACCACGAGATCAAGGTTCTGAGGCGAAGGTGAAACATGATCAATCCTGTACACGGTTTGCATGTTTTACGACCTTCGTCGAAAGCTCTTTAGCGGGTTAAGCCCTTATTGGAATGATTCTTCTGACGGTTGAGGCA
The DNA here is from genome assembly GCF_023630985.1 of Caballeronia sp. ATUFL_F1_KS39. Taxonomy (NCBI): domain Bacteria; kingdom Pseudomonadati; phylum Pseudomonadota; class Betaproteobacteria; order Burkholderiales; family Burkholderiaceae; genus Caballeronia; species Caballeronia sp. ATUFL_F1_KS39. Next base: position 61,974 of record NZ_JALQDZ010000063.1, read on the forward strand.
ATAAATACCTCTCGCCGGAACGCGTAGCGCCCGCGCTCATCGATGCATGACGTATTGCCAAAGCGCCTGGCATTCGGTATCGGCGATGCGGTAGTGGGGCATCGACTTGCGCAGCAGCACGCCCGCCGGATCGATGCCGTCCTTCACGGTGCGGCAGAAGGACGTCGCGTCATAGTGACTGAGCGGCCCGCCACGGCGGCTTGCGACGCCGAGCAGGGCGTCGTGCGTCAGCGGCGGCGCGAACGCGGGTTTCGTCGATGTGCCGACGTGGCAATTGACGCATCGCGTCGCAAAGGAAGGCAACGGGCGCTCGTCGTCGCGCAGATGCGCGGTCATCGGATGTTGTCCGTTGAAGATCGCGCAGCCCATGTCGGCGGGGTCGCATGCGGTCTGCGCGCGCGCAAGCGGCGCAATTGCCACGACCGCGACGAATGCGACGACCGCGACGAATGCGACGAATGCGACGCGCATCGCCGCGGCCCGCGCCTCGAGGAAGCGGCGTCGGGGCATTCAACGCACGCGCAGCACGCGCGAAACGCTCGGCACGCCGTTGGCGTTCAGCGCGAACAGCATGTAATAGCCGGGGACGACGACGCCCGGATCGGACGGAATGTTCAACTGGAATTCGCCCGCCGTACCGACGCTGAACGTGAGCGGCACGCGTCGTTGCTCGTTGTTCAGCGAATGCGTAACCGAAGACGAGCGCATCAGCACGAATGCGCGCGTGCTCCGGCTGGCCGTCACCACGATCGTCGTGCCGAGCTGCGCATCGCTCGGAACGGAGCTGAGAGTCGGACGCGACGCGGCGGAACCGTCCGAGTTGAGCAGGTACGGCGGCGTCAGGATCTCGATGTCGGTGTGATTGGTCGAGCATGATCCGCACAGACCCCCGCCGCCGCTCAGCACGCGTCCGTCGTTCAGCAGCAGCGCGACGCTGTGATAGGTGCGCGGCACGGCCTGCTGCGCGAGCGGGGAAAACGTGTTGGTCGCGGGGTCCCAGAGTTCCGGGGTGAGGACCGCGTTGTTGTCCGAGAAAGGCTCGGCGAAGGTCTGTCCGCCGATCACGACGACCTGTCCGTTCGGCAGCACGACGCTGTTGTTGAACGCGCGCCGGTAGCTCATCGGCGGGATGGTCCGCGTCGTCGCGTTGCCGCTGCTGATGTCGATGAGCGTCGCGTTGGCCGTGGCCGGCGACTGATCGTAGCTCGGCGCGCCACCGACCGCGAGAATCTTGCCGACGTCGTACATGACCGCGTTGCCGTTCATCGCGTCGCCGTCGCTGCCACGGTTGCCGGCCGGGCTCACGTTGCCGTTGCCCGCCGTATCGAACCAGTGCATCGCCTTGCTCGGTCCCGCATGGAACACGCGTCCGTTGCCGACCGCGAACATCCACGCGTGATTGTCGGAGCGGAACACGCCTCTCGCGTCGTTCGTGACGATGTAATCGTCGAGAATCGCGCTATTGATCCGCCAGCCCGAACCCGAGGTCCACGTTTCGCCGGACTTTCCTCCGAGCCCTCCGCTCCACGAGCCGCCCATGACGAACACGTTGCCGTTGCTCAGCGTCACGCTGCCCTGATAGCCGCGCGGGATGTTCATCTGATTGCCCGCGGTCCATGTGTTGGTCGTCGGCGAATAGATGCTGGTCTGCCGCACGCTCAATCCGCCGGTCACGAAGATGCGGCCATCGGGGAGATTGGAAATGCCGGGGCAGAACATGTCGTGCGCGGTATTGGTCACGATCACTTGCGAACTCGTGCCGTTCGATGGATTGAAGATCGCCGTGTAGGTTCTCGCCGGCGGATTCGCGCTGTCGGTGAAGTCGAGCGGCGCGTCGGCCGACCAGACGAGCACGTTTCCATTGGGCAGATTGGCGGCTTGCAGCGGGACGAGCGGCAACTGATACGGCGTCGTCCACTTCGACGGCAATGCGGCTTGCTGTACCGGCAGGCCGGCCACTTGCCACGTTTGCGTCGCGCTTCCGTTGCACACTTGCTGCGATAGTTGATTGCCTTGCGACGTCGTGCTCGATGCGGTCACGCACAAGCCGCTATGTCCCGCGACGATCGCGTAGCCCGCGCCTTGCGGCGTCAACGAGAACGCCTGATTCGCGCCGCCATTGCAGGTCCACTGGATGACGGGGCCGCCCGGACTCTGGCTTTGGCCCGAGACGTCCATGCACAGGCCGCTGTTCTGATTGATGAGGTTGTAGCGCGTGCCGGTCGCTGACGGAAACCACTGCTGATTCGCGCCGCCCCAGCAGGACCACGTAATCACGGGCGCGCCCGGCGCCCTCGATTCGCCGCTCACGTCGGCGCACAGGCTGGTGCCGCTCAGCGTGATGGGCGCCGAGCTTTGCGCGCGCGCGGCGTGCGGCATGCCCGCCAATGCCAGCGGCAACGCGACGAGCAGCAAGAAGCGCATGCATCGGACGAACAGGCTTGACGCGTGGCTCGTCGAACGGATTCCAGGCATGGTTGCACCCCGTACATGAAGCGGGTTACGTACGTGCGAGCGCGCCGAGCACATCGCAGATGTCTTCGACGCGAGGAAGATCGGCGCTTCGCCAGCGCAACATCGCGTTGGCATCGAAGCAATAGACCTGGGTGGAATGGTCAGCGATGTCGCCGAGAGGCGCGTTGCTGCCCGAGAGCGCCACGCGCATCCGGTCGACATCGGCGAGTGCCGGCGTCGCTGCATTCCAGGCGGAACCCGCCTGAAAGCGCGCGAGCCATGCGCGCAATGCCGACGGCGAATCCGAAAGCGGATCGATCCCGACCGACAGCAATTGCACCGGACGACGCGCGCGGATTTGCGGTATCCGTTCCTGAACCGCGTTAAACAACGCGCCTTGCAAGGGACATATCGTGCCGCAGCCGGTATAGACGGTTTGCACTGCAGTCACGCGCTGATGCAGCAAGTCGCTGAGCAGACGCTTCTTGCCGGTCTGATCGACGAGCCATGTATCGTCGAGACGGACTGGCGGCGTGACGAGTCCGAGATCGCCATGCTGCGCGAAGGAGGGCGACGACACTGCACCCAGAGCGAGCGCGGCCATGTGGCGAAGCAGCGAGCGGCGAGCCGATGAGCGCGCGGGCGCCTGCATGCCGGATGTCATTCGGTCGGGCATCGTTTCGCGGATTTCCGAAATCGTCGTCATCGGCACGTTCCTGGTCCCGGCGAGGGCTCTCAAGGTGAGACTTGCATGTCGGACATCCGGACAGACGGCCTTGCGATTTGCATGACCATTGGCCCAAAGATTAGCAGCCCAAATCGGCAAAAAAAGTTCGAGACGCGAAATAAGTAGGTAGATATGTGCACTCCCCCACATTCGTTTTTACAGCCCCGGCAACATGTCATCAACGACGCGCACGATTTCGAAAAGTGCAATGTAAAACCTGCGCGATTGATTCACTCCGCGATTTGCGATAGCTTTCAGTCGGTAAAGAGCCTTCCCCGTTACGCCCGAACGTTCGGTGACAAGACTGCTCTGGTTCTCCGTCACCATTCCGCGAAGGCGCGCGAGTCGCGAGCAAAGCTGACGCGCTCTTTTGTAAGCCAGGTTCGTCGCTCGCCCTCCGTTTCCCGATGTTCAATAGCGGCCGAATTGCGTCCCTCGGGGCGCTCGACGGCTTCCTCGCTTCGCTGATGCGCTGGTTTGCGGGTACACGCTGCTATGGGGCATCACGATTGCTCTGTTGCAGCACCGATGTCGCCCGACACCGCGTTGTCCGTTCCGGCCCCTTCCGGAGAAGGAGAATGCAAATGAATGCGCGTTTTTCCGCTTATGCCGCCGCACTCGGCGCCGTGCTGATCGCGGCAATCATCGCCGCGTGCAGTGGCGGCGACTCCGGCGGCGATGCGACATCGGCCGCGGCGAGCCGGGCCGCGTCGAGCGTGGCGAAGGCAACGTCGCCCAGCAACGCGATGGACGTCGTCACCTGGCACAACGACATCGCCCGCACCGGACAGCAACTCGCCGAAACGACCCTCACGCTCGCGAACGTCAACCAGAACACGTTCGGCAAGGTGGCTTTCTATTCCGTCGATGGCGCCGTCGACGCGCAGCCGCTCTTTCTCGCGAACGTTCCGATCGGGGGCGCCACGCACAACGTCGTGTACGTCGCGACCGAGAACGGAAGCGTCTACGCGTTCGATGCCGACAGCGGCGCGACGCTTTGGAGAGTCTCCACGCTCGGCAGCGGCGAGAATCCGAGCGACGATCACAAGTGCCATCAGATCACGCCGACGATCGGTGTGACGGCGACGCCCGTCATCGATCGCGGGCGCGGACCGAACGGCGCGATGTATGTCGTCGGCATGTCGAAGGACGCGTCGGGCGGCTATCACCAGCGCATCCACGCGCTCGATATCACGACGGGCGCCGAGCTCTTCAACGGTCCGACCGAAATCCGCGCGACCTATCCGGGCAACGGCGCGGGCAGCCAGAACGGCACGCTGACGTTCGATCCGGGTCAGTACGCCGAGCGCGCGGCGTTGCTGCAGTTGAACGGCGTCATCTATACCGCGTGGACATCGCATTGCGATTTCATGCCGTACACCGGCTGGGTGATCGGCTACGACGCCAACACGCTGCAGCAGGCGAGCGTGCTGAACGTCACGCCGAACGGCCAGATGGGCTCGATCTGGATGAGCGGCGCGGGCCCTGCGTCGGACGGCGAATCGATCTATTTCCTCGATGCCAACGGCACCTTCGATCCGACGCAGAACGAGCACGAGATGCCGATCAACGGCAACTTCGGCAACGGCTTCCTGCGGCTGAATCTCGGGCCGTTGAGAGTGCAGGACTACTTCCAGCCGTCGAACACGGTGCAGCAATCGAACGAGGACGAAGACCTCGGTTCCGGCGGCGCGATGGTCTTGCCCGATTTCACCGATGCGAACGGCAAGGTCTGGCGTCTCGCGGTCGGCGCGGGCAAGAACTCGACGATCTATGTCGTCAACCGCTGGTCGATGGGCAAGTTCGATTCGAACGCGGATCACATCTATCAGGAGCTCGTCGGCCAGATACGCGGACCGATGTTCGGCGCGCCCGCGTACTTCAACGGCAGGGTCTATTTCGGCTCGGTCGGCGACAACATCAAGGCGTTCACGGTAACGAACGCCGCGCTGTCGCGCACGCCGTCGAGTCAGACGCTGAACTCGTTCGGCTTCCCGGGCGCGACGCCGAGCATTTCGGCGAACGGCACGTCAAACGCGATTCTGTGGGCGGCGGAGAACGGGTCGATCGGCGTGCTGCGTGCCTACGACGCGACCAATCTCAATCATCAGCTCTACAGCAGCGTCGATGCGGGCGCGCGCGACCAGTTCGGTGCGGGCAACAAGTTCATCACGCCGATGATCGCGAACGGCAAGGTGTATGTGGGCGCGAAGAATGGCGTCGCCGTGTTCGGATTGCGGTCGCAATAGCGCTGTCTGCCTATGACCGAACACGTCACGCACAGGATCGAGGCGAAGGAGAAAGCCACCGGGTTGCTCTTCGCAGTGGCGTACGCAGTACTTTCGTTGACGGCGATCGCGCTGGCCGGCCCATACGGATGGGACGACGGCGCCATCACCGTCGCGTATGCACAGACGCTCGGGCGGCACGGATTGTTTGCGTTGACCCCGGTGTCGCCGTTGGGCGAAGGTACGTCGACGCTGCTCATGACGGCGATGCTCGCGATCGGGCATTGGCTGTTCCATCCGGGCTTTCTCGAAGCGATCAGGGCGGCGCAACTGCTTTCGTTCATCGCGCTCAGCGCTACGCTGGTGCTGATGTGGCGCGCGCTTCAACCGTCATTGCCGAGCCCGACGCATCGGCTCATCGTCGTGTCCTTGCTCGGGCTGCTTCCGATGTGTCAGGCCGAGATCGTCAACGGCATGGAGATGACGGTCTTCGCGTTGCTGCTGCTCGCGTTCGTGCTCTACTGGCGCGCGCAATCGACGCTCGCGTATGCACTCGTGCCGCTTCTGATGCTGACTCGCTTCGAAGCGGTGTTCTATCTGGGTTTCGCGCTGGGCTGGATGGTCGTGTTTTGCCCGCAGGAACGCTCGCGCGCGTTTCGAATGTGCGTGTGCCTGATGCTTTGTTTTCTGCTGATGACGCTCTGGCGATATTGGGTCTTCGGCGTATTGTTGCCGAACACCATTCTGGCCAAGCTTCACGCGCCATACAGCAAGAAGGGCTGGGACGGCTTACTGGAGAAGCTGCGCGGCCTCAAGGATTTTCTCTTCGTGAACGCCGCGCTGCTGGCTGGCATCGTCCTGAGCTGGAAGGGCGGTCAGGCGCGCCGTCTCGATCCGATGCCGCTGCTTCTGATAGTGGCCTTTGGCGTGTTCGCACTGATATCGGGAAGAAACTGGGGCTATACCGGCCGGATGTTCGTGGCGGTGCTGCCAATCCTCGTGCTATCGCTCGCGGAACGTTTCGCGAACATGCGTCGGCCGCGCGTCTTGCGCTGGCTCTTGCTGTGCCTTGCCGGGACCTTCGTGTTCAACGCCAAGGTGCTGCGCGAAAACGTCGACACGATGATCGTCGGCGCGGCGATGCGCGGCGCGCTGCCGGCTTCGATGGATGCAATGGGAAGCGCGGTTCGCAAAAGGGTGTGGAATCAATCGCCCGGCGACTGGCGAGGCGTAACGCCACAGAACTTCGCGATGACCGGCGCGTCGGTCGATCGCTTGCGCGAGCATCTCGGGCAGCCGACGCTCAAGTTCCTGACGCCGGACGTCGGCGGCACGGCATTGTGCTGCGAACGCCTGAACATCCTGGATCTGGGGCTGCTGACGAATCCATCGCTGACGCGTCAGGGGTATGCCAAGCTGGGCGACTACATAAGCACGGAACGTCCCGAAGTCATCGAAACGCATGGCGTATGGAGCAGGGACAGCGACATCTACTCGCTTGCCGCGTTCAAGGCGGATTACAGGCCCGCCATATACGACGGGTCGCTGTTCTGGCTACGTGACGACGTTCTTCAACGTCTGATCGCGCGCGGCATGTCCGCCGATCTCGTCTCGCCTCGCGCGCTGCCGGATACGCGCTATCTGGGCGACGAGTGGGACGTTGAAAATCTGATGCGCTTTCCCGCCGTGACGGTGCTCGGTCGATGAACGATTCACACGCGCCGATGCGACCTGCGGTAAGGAAACGAAAGGCATCGCATTGAATCAATGAGCGCGCCATCGCTCTCATTGGTTTTATGGAGATGCCTATGAACAGACTTGCGATTGCTTCCCTTCTTTGTGTCATCACCTTTGGACAGACGGCCGCGTTCGCTCAACCGGCCGGACCGGATGCAGGCCCGGATCATCGACAACAGGAAGGGCCCGGCAAGCCGCGAAACGCCGGACCCGAAGCACGCGGACACGACGATGCGCGCCGTCCGGTGCCGCATCAGGACTGGCATTCGGGCGACCGTCTGCCGGATTCGTATCGTGGATCGCGTTACGTCGTGAAGGACTGGCGCGCGCATGACCTGCACGCTCCGCCCTCGGGTTATCAGTGGGTGCAGGTGAACGGCGACTTCGTGTTGGCGGCGATCGCCACGGGCGTCATTTCGAGCATCATCGTGTCGTCGCATTGACCGACAAGGCGGCTCGAATCAGCCGTGCAAGGCCAGTCCCTTTACCGCCTTGTCGACGGCCTTTTTGGCGCCGTGCAGCGCGAGGCCGACGAGATCGAGATTCGCCGCGTCCTCGGCACGAAATGCCTCGCGATTCGCGGCATCGTGCCCGGTGGAAAACATCGCGTGAACATACGGCACGATTCTGAGTTCGCGCGTGATCGCCTGTCGATGCGCGGCTTGCAGGCCGGACAGATCGGCGGCGAACACGAGCATCGGCTGGCCCAGCATGCGGCCGTAGCGATGTCCGGCGGCGTCCTCGTAAGGCTCGCCGAGCGCTTCGGGCACCGCGGCCGCGACGCCGGTCGCGAGAAAGGCGACGACATTGAGCTTTTGCCAGACGGGCAGATCATCGCGCACGATGAGCGCCACTTTGGTGTCGAACATGAAGGTTCCTCCTTGGAACATTCATGTTGCGCGATTCGCGGCGTTCAGTCTGGAACGTTTGTGCACATCCGCCGATACGCGGCCGGTGTCATCCGGTACGCGCGATGAAACCAGCGGCCGAGGTGGCTCTGATCCGAGAATCCGACGATCGCGGCAACCTGCGCGGGCCGATGACCGGCCGCCAGCAAGCGACGCGCGGCGCGCAGGCGCAAGCGCACCAGATACGCGTGCGGCGACGTGCCGAACGCGCGCTTGAAGAGGCGCGTCAGGCGGAACCGGTCGATGCCCGCAACGGTCGCGAGCTCATCGAGTCCGATGTTGCCGTCCATCTGTTCATGCAGGAGATCGCGCGCGCGAAGGGCGGCGAGCGGCGCGGTGACGCCGCCGATCGACGGCGCGTCGCGCAACTGGCCGCTGAGTTGCGTCAGCAGGCGATCGAACGCCTGATCGCGCGCGAGCCTGCCTTCGTCGTGATAGATGGCGTGGAACGCCGTGCGGATGACGTCGACGAGCCGGCGATCGTCGACGAGCGTTCGACTGAAAGCCGCCTCGACGCTGCGCAGGCCCGGAAGATTCAGTTCGTGCGCCGCGCGTTCGACCCATGCTTGCGGCAGGTACAGCATCGCGTAGGTGAAGCCGCCGGCTTCCGGCGCATGACCGTCGTGCAGCGCGCCGGGTTCGATCAATATCGCGCGGCCCGGCACGCTCGTATGCAAAGACCGATGACACTGAAAGCGCTGCACGCCTTGTTCCGTGTAGCCGATCAGCATGTCGTCGTGATCGTGCGGATCGTAGGCGTGACCGCTGAAATGCGCGCGCAGCCCTTCGATACCCGTCTCCGGATCGCGCCGCGCGGCGAGCCAGTGATCGGCGTGCTCGTTGAATACGGTTGCGGTTGTCATCGCTCGCTCCGGCGCTGCTTAACCAAGGAATGTTATACGAAAGGGCACGCATCCTGCTGCGCGCGTAGTGCGTTCTTCCATTCAATTTTCGCTACACGATGTCCACAGAAACAATCGACGTTGCCGTTTCACCGATCCCGTTAAACCAGCGCCGGCGCGTGTTCGCGGGCCTCATTCTCGCGATGATCCTCGCGGCGCTCGACCAGAGCATCGTGGCGACCGCGCTGCCGGTCATCGCGGGCGAACTCGGCGGCCTGAACCATCTTACGTGGGTCGTCACCGCGTTCATGCTGACGTCGACGGTCAGCGCGCCGCTCTACGGCAAGCTCTCCGACATGTACGGACGCAAGCCGTTCTTCGCGCTCAGCATCGGCATTTTTCTCGTGGCTTCGGCGCTGTGCGGCGCGGCGCGATCGATGAACGCGCTCATTCTGTTTCGCGCGCTGCAAGGATTCGGCGCCGGCGGGCTGATGACGATGTCGCAGACGCTCGTCGGCAGCATCGTGCCGATGCGCGAGCGCGGGCGCTATCAGGGCCTCTTCACCGGCGCGTTCGCGGTGAGCAGCGTCGCGGGGCCGTTGCTGGGCGGCTTCATCACGAGTCACGCGTCATGGCGATGGGTGTTCTACATCAATCCGCCGATCGGCGCGCTGTCGCTCGCGCTCGTGATGATGTCGCTGCCGAAGGTCGAGCGCGGCGGCGAGCACGCCGTCGATTACGCGGGCGCGGTGCTGGTCTGCATCGGGACATCGGCGCTGTTGCTGGTGTTCAATTCGGCGTCCGCGTCGTTCATGTCGGGCATGCGCTTGCCGTTGTCGTGCGTGCTTGCGCTCGCGTGCTTCGTCGCCCTGTTCTTCGTCGAGCGGCGCGCGCGGGAACCGATCATCGATCTGAAGCTCTTCGGCAACGTGCCTTACGCGACCTGCGTGGCGGCTTCCGGCATCATGGCCTTCGCGATGATGGGCTCGCTCGTCTTCATGCCGCTCTATTTCCAGCTCGTATTGGGCGAGACGCCCGAGCAGTCCGGCGCGATGATGCTGCCGCAAGTCGCGATGATGCTCGTCACGTCCGTGACCGGCGGACGTTTTTCCGTCGGCAGCATGCGGCGTATCGCGACGCTCCTGTCGATCGGCGTCTTTCTCGAATGTCTCGGTCTCGCCTCGCTCGCCTTGCTTGCGCATATCGGCGCGAGCGTGCCGCTCTTTCTCTGCGCGATGGCGGTGCTCGGCGCGGGCATGGGCATCGGCATGCCGAACGCGACGGTCATCGTGCAGAACTCGGTGCCCGAGCGCGTGCTCGGCGCCGCCACCGCGACGATGGGATTCGTGCGCTCGCTGGGAGCGTCGCTGGGCGTGGCGTTGTCCGGCGGCATCATGACCTTCGTGCTCAAGCGCGAGATGAGCGGGCTGCCTGCGTCCCTCGATACGCAGGCGCTGCTGGATCACGGTATCGCCGCGATCGCGCAGATGAGCGCGGCGCAGCAGGCGCAGATCGTCGCGGTCTATCGCGGCGCGATCGGTGCGAGCCTGATCGCGGGCGGCATCGTCATGTTCATCGGCTTCCTGCTGGTGCTGAATCTCACGCGGCGCGCGCTGCCGCAACGCTAGCCGCGCGCGTTACAGAATGCTCTTCAGCGCCTTTGCGAATCGGGCCTCCGTGCCTTCGATGTCGTGAAGCTTGTCCAGCCCGAACAAGCCGATGCGGAAGGTCTTGAAATCTGCCGGCTCGTCGCATTGAAGCGGAACGCCCGCCGCGATCTGCACGCCGGCATCGGCGAATTTCTTGCCGGTGCGGATGCCGTCATCGTCCGTGTAGCAGACCACGACGCCCGGCGCTTCGAAACCTTCGGCCGCCACGCTCTTGAAGCCCTTGTCGGCCAAGAGCGAGCGGATGCGCTTGCCCAGCTCGAATTGCTCCGCTTGCACTTTGTCGAAGCCGTACGCCTCGGTTTCCTTCATGACATCGCGCAGTGTCGTGAGACTGTCCGTGGGCATCGTGGCGTGATACGCGAAGCCGTTGTTCTCGTAGGCTTCCATGATTTGCAGCCATTTGCGAAGGTCGCAGGCGAAGCTCGTGCTCGTCGTCGCGTCGATTCTTTCGCGGGCGAGCGGGCTCAACATGACGAGTCCGCAACACGGCGACGCGCTCCATCCCTTTTGCGGCGCGCTGATGAGCACATCGACGCCGCTCGCTTCCATGTCGACCCAGACGGTGCCCGAGGCGATGCAGTCCAGCACGAACATGCCGCCCACGGCGTGAACCGCATCGGCCACGGCGCGCAGATACGAATCGGGCAGGATGATTCCGGCTGCGGTTTCGACGTGCGGCGCGAAGACGAGATCGGGCTTGTTCTGCTTGATCGCGGCGACGACTTCTTCGATCGGCGGCGGCGCAAATGCGGCCTGCCTGCCTTCCGCGACCGGGCGCGCCTTCAGCACGGTCGATTCGGACGGAATGCCGCCCATGTCGAAAATCTGCGACCAGCGGTAGCTGAACCAGCCATTGCGGATGACGAGGCACTTCTTGTTCGTCGCGAACTGCCGGGCGACCGCTTCCATGCCGAAGGTCCCGCTGCCGGGAACGACCGCGACGGCCTTGGCGTTGTAGACCTTCTTCAGGGTGTTGGAGATGTCGCGCATGACGCCCTGAAAGCGCTGCGACATATGGTTGATCGATCGGTCGGTGAAGACGACCGAGTATTCGAGAAGTCCATCTCGATCGACGTCAGGGAGTAACGCGGGCACGCTGGCCTCCTGTAGCGGACGATTCGACGAATCGGAATTAGATTCTAACGTCGCCATCGGCGAGGTGTCGGCTGCGGCCGCGCGATGTCGGCAATCGGACTTTGTTACAAGTCTTACCGCCGACGTGCGGCAATTTTACCGAAGGTTTTCGTAAGCCGCGGTTATACTCGGCCCGTCTCAAAAACAATCATCCGAACTATGTCAAAGCGAATCATTCGACTCGTTGCAATCGCAGCGCTCACGGCTGCTGCGTCGGTTTCGGCGATGGCCGGCGACATGAACAATGCGCTCGGCGGCGCGCTCGGCGGCGTAGCCGGCGCGGCGCTGGGCGGCGCGGTGGGCGGCAGCACGGGCGCGGTGCTCGGCGGGGCGGTGGGTGGCGG